>NZ_JBYIRW010000013.1:0-239981 GCF_057708325.1 Nocardia sp. bgisy134 | reverse complement strand
CTGCCGCTGTGCGCAGCAGGTGCGCTCCCAGCCGGGGCAGCAACTCCGCCTTGACGGCCTGCCAGGAGCGGATCTCCGCTGCCGACAGGAGCGTGGCGGGTTCGTCCCGCATCTGGAGCCAGACCGTGCATGCTGCCGCCAGCACCGACATGGTGGCCACTGCCGTGGCCGGGCCGCTGCCCATCGCGATCGCACCGTTGCCACGCAGAATCATCGCGTCCGCCGACCCCATCGCCTCGGCGAGCCTGCGGCCTCGGTCGGCCTCGCGGACCAGCAACGCGGACGGATACACCGGAATGTAGTCGCCGAGCCAGCACGCCTGACCATGTGTCGGGGCGATGCGGTCGGTGCACATGCCGACGGCCAGCGAGGCCGCCGGCTGCGCACGAGCGATCGCTCCGGTCGCCGGGTAGCGCTGGTAGAGGGCCAGGTGGGCCCATGCCTCGGCCGGGCACCCGGGTGGCAATTCCGTGGCGGTCAACGGGACGCGGAGGCAGTCCGAAGCCGCGACGGTCGCCAAATCGGCCGCGGGGGTAATGACCATGTGGTCGACGTCCCTGGCGGAGACGTGCCCGAATGCGTCGACGAGCCCCAGCGCGGCCAAGGCTCGCGCCGCGTCGGCAACTTGGATATCGGTGGGGGAGCGCATAAGAGGTAACTGTATGCACTCAGGGGCGGCGGCACCACGCCGGAAGCAAAGTCGATGACCCTGCCGGGAACTCGTTCCGCTAGGTGAAATTTGCGAGCGTCCAACGTGACCAGCATCACTATTGAAGGTCAAGGTGTATACACTTCTGTTCGAAAGGATCCACCATGACCAGCGCTTTGACCGCCGCAGCATTCCAGGCGGTCGACACCCTCGACGCCGAGGGCTTTGCCGAGCTTTTCGCACCGGACGGCAAGATCACCTTCGGCAATTTCCCCACTCTCGAAGGCCGTGATGCGGTCGAGGCGGGCTGCGCCGGCTTCTTCGGCACGGTCGGTGGGATGCATCACGACATCGTCAACGAGTGGATCGTGGGCAAGAACACGATCGTCGAACTCGTGGTCACGTACACGCGTAAGGATGGCGGAAAGGTCCCGATCCCGGTGGTGTCGATCTGGACCGTAGGTGACAGCGGCCTGATCGACGAATACCGGGTCTTCTTCGACTTGGCGCCGGTGTTCGCATGAGCACGCGCAAGGCGACAGGACGCGTCGCGGTCGTCACCGGAGGCGCTGCCGGCATCGGGCAGGCGTTCGCCGAGCGCCTGGCCGTGGACGGACATGTGGTCGCCGTCGCCGACGTCGGCCCGGCGGACGAGACCCTGCGCCTGATCGAGAAGGCGGGCGGCCGCGGGTTCGCCGCCCATTGCGATGTGCCCTCGCCCGAGTCCGTGCGCGCATTCGCCGCCGAGGTCGAGGGCGAGCTCGGGCAAGTGGACGTCTTGGTGAACAATGCGGGCACAGGCCAGACCTTGATTGTCGACGACGGATGGATGCGGGCATGAACGAAAGTGAAGGACTTCATCGTGGCCTTCGTGACGGCTGAGAACGCCGGGCAGAACGTCCCGGCCTGACCCGACCGGCCGGACCTCCGCATGTGAGGTCCGGCCGTCCCGTCAGCCGTTGTCTCGACCATGACCACCGGCTGAATGCGTTCGTCTGGCCGGGAGGCTGTCGTACCGCCGGTGCGGTCGGCACCGGACCAGACTGGAGCGAGGCGCGTCGTCAGGTGAGGTTCTCCGCGATCGCGGTCGCGGCCGCCCTGGCGTCGGGCACGAGATCGATGAGGTGCCTGCGGCTCGAGCTCGCCGCCGGGCACGCCAACACGACAGCGGCGACGACCTTGCCCGACCGGGTGGTGACCGGGACGCCGACGGCGTTGACGCACTGCTCGCTTTCCTCGAGGCTGAGGGCATAACCCGTGCGGCGGACGACACCGAGCTCGCGACGCAGCGTGACAAGATCACGCATCGAGCCATCGCGCATGCGGACATGGCGGTTGGGGTAGAGCGCGACCAGTTCGGTGTCCGGAAGCTGGGCCAGGAGTACCTTGCCACCCGATGTGGTGTGCGCGGGGAGGAGAAGCCCGACTCGACTGGCGACGCGGAGCGCGTGGTTGCTCTCCACGCCGTCGACGAATCGGCAGCCGTTGCCCTGCAACGTCGCCAGAAAGGTCGTGTTGCCTACCTTGCGCGATAGCGCCGCCAGATAGGGGTGGGCCAGGGCGGCCGGGTCCTGCGGCGGCTCGGCGCCCGACGGCAACTGCGCCAGCCGAGGTCCCGGCAGGTAGACGCGTTTTCGGTCCTGTTCGGCGAACTCGTGTCGCTTGAGGGTCGATAACAGCCGGTGTGCGGTCGGGGGCGTCACCGACAGCAGCTCGGCGGCGTCGGCCACTCGCAACCGGCCGTGCTCGCGAAGAGCAATGAGGAGTGTGAGGACGTTCTCGGCTGAGGAGACCGACTCGTGCGACGGCATTGTCGCCGTGGTCATGACGCCACCATTCTGTTCTCCAGCCGGCCGATGCCGTCGATCTCGGTGACGACCAGGTCGCCGACGTGCAGGAAGGTCTTGCGCGGCATGCCCACCCCGGCCGGTGTTCCGGTCAGGATGACGTCACCCGGCTCGAGTGTCAGTACGCGGCTCGCGGCGGCGATCAGTCGTGGCACCGTGATCACCATGTCGGCGGTGGATGCTTCCTGTTTGATCTCCCCGTTGACGGTCAGCCGGAGTGTGAGGGCATGCGGGTCGCCGATCTGCCAGCCGGGAACGATTCCAGGCCCCAAAGGGCACGATCCGTCGAATGCCTTGTGCTGGACCCAGTCCCAGCCGAATGGCGGTTGGACCGCATCCTTCCTCGGGAACCGTCCGCGTGCGGACAGGTCGTTCGCGACGGTGTAGCCCGCGACGTGTTCGAGGGCTGTGCGCTCGTCGATATCGCGCCCGCCGGTGCCGATGACGACGGCCAGCTCGGCCTCCCAGTCCACGTCTGCGTTATCCGGCAGCCGCACATCGTCGTGCGCACTGACCACCGTCGTTGTCGGTGGCTTGAGGAAGAAGAACGGCTCGCCGTCGGGGTTCGGGCGCTGTGTGCCCATCTCCTGCGCGTGTCCGTAGTAGTTCGCCCCGGCGCAGAGTATCTTGCGGGGGTAGGTGAGAGGGGCGATCAGCTCGGCGTCCGGCGCGACCTCGAGTGCCGAGAGCTCGAGATTCTGGAGCAGCGGCGTGAACTCCTCCCACCGGTCGAAGACGTCCAGGAGAGTGCGAGCGGACAGCGACTGCGGCGCTCGACAGACTTTGCCCTCCGCGAGCACACCAATGCTCGGCTCGGCTCGGTTGTTCTCGACGAATTGGACGAGGCACCAACGCTGCGACGACATGCAAACCCCTTAGATCAGTGAGCTCACTAAAGTGCACACACTTTCGCGGGGGTTGTCAAGCTCGCTCGGCCCCGCTGTTCCGCAGGCCGAAATTTGCTGGGCAGTCACTTCTTCTCCCGACGTGCGAGACGAGAATTGTCCAGTGCCTGATTCCGCAAGGCGTGCCGAGCCGGATCCCGACACAGTGCTGGGCAAGGTGATGTCGGTGCTGCACGCGTTCGAGGTCGAGGACCAGGGAGTCGGTTTCGCCGAGTTGCAACGGCGTACGCGGCTGCCGAAGGCAACGCTGCACCGCATACTGGGCGATCTCGAGTCGACACGCCTGCTGGATCGGGTCGGCGGCGCCTATCATCTGGGCAGTCACCTTTTCGAACTCGGCATGCGGGCCTCGGTCGAGCGAGGCCTGATCGAGGTGGCCACACCCTTCCTCGAGGACCTCTACGAACGCACCCATGAGTTGGTGCACCTGGGGCTCCTGGAGAGCCACGAGGTGGTGTACGTCGCGAAGATAGGTGGCCACCGGCAGGTGCGCTCGCCTTCTCGACTGGGCGGCCGGATGCCCTTGCACGCCACCGCCATCGGCAAGGCGCTGCTTGCCCATGCTCCCGCGGACGTGCGGCGGGCGGTCCTTGCGGAACCGCTGCCACGACTGGCGCCGCGGACGATCACCGCACCGGGGACGCTCCGTAATCAGCTCGACGACGTGGTCGAGAGCGGGATCGCCTTCGAGTTCGAGGAGTCCGCCATAGGGATTGTGTGCGTCGCCGCGCCGGTGCTCGACGCCGATGAGCGGGTGCTCGCGGCGGTCAGCGTCACCGGTCCGGTAACCCGTTTCCGCCCGCGGCAGCACGCGGCGTCGGTGCGCGCTGTCGCGGACGGGATCGCAGCGACCCTGGCGCGGCGCGAGGCACTCCGGAAGCGGGATTGACACCGTCGCCGTCCGCGTCGCCTTGAAGTCCGACAAGGCGAATGACAACGGTGTCGTTCCTCTCTGCTACGGTTTCGCGTCGCACACCTCGGGAGGAAATCATGATCAAGTCTTCGTCCGTCACCGCCGCGCTCGCCATCGCTGCGGGCGCGCTGATCGCGCTGCCCGCCACGCCCGCGCACGCCCAGTCCCTGAACTGCGCGAAGGCCATCGAGCTGATCAACATCGCCATCGACACCACCGGCGGCACCATGGACGAAGCGACCGCGACCGCGCTGTCCGGCAGGCTGAGCGGCCTGGCCGAGACGGCGCAGGGCGCCGAACGGGATGCCATCGCGGCCTACGCAGGCGCTCTGATCGATGACGAGGTCGTCGACCTCACGCCGTTCACCGACGGACTCAACCGCGCCTGCGCCTGACCGCGCGCCCACCGGCTGCGCGGTGGATTCCCTGTCGGCAGCGGCATCGCCCAGGAGTCGGCAGGGAATTCGCGCAGTCGTCAAGCGTCGACCACCAGCAGCGGTCCCGGGAATCGGGACACGCGCGGGTGGAAGATCTCCGCGGTATCCGCCGCGACATCGGTGCGATGGTCGGGACATTCGGCTTCGCCCCTGAGCACGCAGCTTCCGCGCGGCCATCCCGCCACTTTCGACGGTGTCGCGCCTTCCGCATGGAGCTTGTGCATGCGTGACAGGCGCGTACACCGAACCCCCGCTGCGGCGGTCGTGCGCTATGTCGTGGCCGTCGCCAGCTCGATCAGGCGGGCGCGGACCAGGTCGGGGCGTTCGTCGGCGATGAAATGTCCACAGCCGGTGACGGGTTCGAAGGTGTAGTCGTCGGCACGGGCGGTGTCGGGGGCGGCCAGCGAAGGATGGAGAGCGGCGTCGTCCAGGCCGAAGAGCGCGCGGATGGGGATGGTGGCGCGGCGGCGCTCGGGATTGCGTGCGCTGTTCGGGATTTCGCGCACCCAGAACGTTCGGTAGGTGTCGGTGGCGGCGCGGGCGCAGACCGGATCGCGGAAGCGGTCGGCAAAGATTCGCACCACCTCGGGGCTGACCGCGCTGCGGTCGGTGATCGCGGCGGGGATGAGTCGTTCGAGGACGCGGGTGCGCTGTTGTAACGGCATGCCCGCGATGGCGAGCAGCGGTTGATAGACGAGGAAGCGCCAGACATGGCGCAACACCGTTGCCGCCGGGACCCATGGATGCGCCATGTTCAGTGCGAGATAGCCGTCGAAACGTTCGGGCTGGCGCAGCACCATCAGGTATCCGACATAACCGCCCCAGTCGTGTCCGACGAGCAACACGCGCTCCAGGCTCAGCGCATCGAGGAGCGCGAGCACGTCGGAGGCGATGTCCTCCTTCGCCCACCGATGCGGCGGCGGGCCCGACCAGCCGTAGCCCGGCAGATCGGGCGCGATGATCCGGAGTCCCTCGGGCGGGTCGGCGAGCAGATCCCGGTACGCGTAATGGTGCTGCGGCCAGCCGTGCAGCAGCACGACCGGACGGCCGTCGACCGGCCCGGCTTCGGTGACGTGGAATCGGACGCCACGGGCGGTGCTGAACGACCGGCGCACGCCGGGTATGACTGGCGGTTCGGAAACAGCGATACCGTCGGTAACAGGCATGCTGGTCACGATAGTTCGCCGGGCGGGTTCCGGACTACCGTCTGCGGGTGGATCCGGCCACCGACCGTGGGTGGAGAGAACCGTTCGGCGCCGTCGTCGCATGGGGGAGCGCCGGCCGGTGAACGTGCCGCCCGATCATGGCGGGTAACCGCTCACCGTGCTTCGTCATCACGTCGTTGCTGTTGGGGCAGTGGTCGTATTCCATGGCCGATGCGACACGACCGCTCGACACGACGTGCTCGGCGACGCAGTCTCGTCCAGCACCCGCATTTCGGCCGCGGCCTTGCGTACGTTCGGGAAAAGAAAGGCGTGCCAGGAGCTTTCGCGCACTTCGACGTCCAATTCCACGGCGAGGACATCACAATCCGGCCGGGCTCTCTCGGCTGGGTTCCGGTCCGCGATCAGTCGGGCACCGAACTCGAACCTGGCCACCAGATTCCGATCGACGTCCTGCGTGCACGAACGGAGGCAGCCGAAGCGATTGCACGGAATCCGTATGTAGGAAGGCCGCACATGACACCTGAGATCGCGGAAAGGGTCCGCAATAATGCCGAACTGCTTCGTGAAGAGCTCACTCGTGCCGAGGTCGCGGAACTCGAGGCCGACCGCCCGACGGAGTGAATGTTCGGCGCAGGAATCGTCACGATGCAGAGCAAACAGCCGGACGGTCGTGAGGGTGACGCGGTCGGCGAAACCGGGCACCGATAGTCAATAGGTGGGTCGCCGTCGTCGGTGCTATCGTTCGGGCGCGGCCGGACCGACCGGTACGGCCGGTATTGCGTTGGGGGGTTCCATGTTCAATTGGTATGTAGGTCTGCTCGCGGTCAGTGGTGTCGTCATGATCGCGATGGCCCTGGTGGAGAACGGGCAGAGCAAGGCTTCGCGCATCATCAACGCCATCTTGGGGCCCATCTACCTGGGCTATGCCATCTACCTGGCCTTCATCTTCGAGAGTGGCTCGTACTGGGTCTTCTTCCAGGCGTTCATCCTGCCGGTGCTGCTGGTGGTGGATTTCTTCCGGAACCGAACTCCGCGCCAGAAGCTGACCGAGACCCAGAAGGCGTGGCGTGAGCATCAGCGTTCCGAGCAGAAGCGGTAGGGCGAGTACACGCAAATCCGGTGCCCTACTGCACCATTCGATGTGTTGGTGTAGCGGACACGTGGCCAGGTCGCAGCGCACGAGCTACTGGGTCGGGGCCCTGGACTGTCTACTGCCAGATGTCGTGCCGCAGTTGCGGAGTCATGAGCTGCGGTGTGCCAGGTATCTATCCGACCGTCGCGTCGCGCGTCTGCCCGATAGTCGACGCAACGTCATTCGGGGTATGCGGCGATCTCGTTGTCGCCTTTCGTGCTACCCGTGTTCGGCAGCGCCTAGCGTGGCGGATAGTGCGGCGAATACCCCGGACACTCGGCCACCGATCCGTGTCGATCGACGTCGTCGATCGCATCGTGCTGCGTGACGGCGGAATCGCCGCCAACGACACCTACTTCGACTCGGCATCGCTGGTGCCGCGGCTGCTCGCGCATCCGATCCTGTCGCTGAAGCTGTTGCCGCGATTCTTCCCGACCGCCGCCGAACGCGCGGCATCGCGCAAGCACTCCCGCACCGAAGGGATGCAGCCCGTGACCACCACACCCACCACCGGCGTCCGCGCCGACGCGCTCGACCGCATGGCCATCGGGCGGCTCGTTCTCGCCGCCATCTCGCTGACCGCCCCCAGACAGTTCGCCAGGGCGGTCGGGATCAAGAGTTCCCCGGAGCTGACCTACCTGACCCGGATCTACGGGGCACGTGCCTTGGTGATGGGTCTGGGCTACCTGACCGGCAGCGAGGAGGAACGCGCCCGCTGGAAGCGGTTCGGGCTGGTCGTCGATACCTCCGACACCCTCACCGGTATCGCCCAGCTGGTTCGTCGCGACGTTCCAGTGCGTGCCGCAGTCAGCATGCTTGCACTGACCGGCTCCTATGCCGCGGTCGGCGCGGCCGAGGTCGTGTCGGACCGACGAAGGTGAACTCGTCCAGTGTGGTCCACGAGTGACATCAGCCGCGAAACGGCAATAGGCGTTCTGCAACGCTGAAAGTCGGCATGCCAGGGTCCGGGAACGGCGCCTGTGATAGATCCGATTCGCCGTTGACCAGGGAAAGTCGGGCTTCTCACCTTCATGTGCGTGCACAGGAGGTCGCTGCCTACGGTCGGTGCTGTGACCGAGAAGACGATTCCTCTGTTGATGGCTCGATCCATTGAGCCGGTGGCCGATTTCTACACCGCGTTGGGGTTCGAGATCACGTTCCGCCAAACCAAGCCCTCCCAGTTTCTGAGCGTGAAGCGTGGCGGTATCGAGTTGAACTTCCATGGAGACAAGGCTTTCGATCCGCAGTCGTGCACGCATGGCTGCCTGGTCGACACCGATGACGTCGACTACCTGTACGCGGTCTTCACCGCGGCGCTGGGCGAGGTCTTCGGGTCGGTGCCTACGCAGGGCGTCCCTCGGGTGGGCGTATTGAAGGACACGACCTACGGGGTGCGACAGTTCCTGATGACGGACCCCGGTGGGAACACCATCCAGATCGCGCAGCCGATCAGTGAGGACCAGCGACACCGGCCGGTGCCGCGGTCGACCTTCGACCGAGCCGTTCATATGGGCTCGCTGTTCGCCGATTCCAAACAGGACCTGGAGTTGGCAGTGAAGGTCCTCGACCGTGAGTTGCACCGAACCGACGAGCAGCCGACGCCGGTCCAGTTGGTGAAGCTGCTGGTGCTGAGGGCCGATGTGGCGCTTCGCCGCGGCGAGACGGACCTGGCCCGAGAACTGTTGGCTCGGGTCCGAGCGGCAGGGGTCAGCGAACCGGAACTGGTCGATGACCTGCGGCGAGCCACCGAACTCGAAGCCGCACTGTGACAGGGATTCCCGCCGCCGCGTCGCCTGGATCGTGATCAGCGGCCGAGCACGAGTCGGACCGGCCGAGCAACGGCGCCGCGGCCTGCTGCTGGCAGAACCGGGCTATAGCGAAGTGAACGCGATATGTCTCGCGACGCCGACCCGCCGCGCACGTTGCGACGACAGAACATCAGCCGCTGTGGTGTCATTGCTGTCGATAGCCTCGCTCGCTGTGATGGAGGTGGGGGATGTCCGGCACGACCCTGCCGTGTACTTGATCTGGCTCGGTGGGAGCGCCATTTGGAAGTCCCTGCCGCGCAATAGAGCGCCGGGCATCGGCGAAAATACCGCCACGGCTCCGATGGCTACGCGGGCGACGGAGGCTCTGCGCGCGGGTGCGATAACCAATCTGCTGAATCCGAAGGTCGGCGTCTTCTACATCAGTATCCTTCCGCAGTTCCTGCCCGTCGGTTCGGCCACGGCGGCGTCAGGAGCGGTGCTCGTTGGCATCCATATCGCCGTCACTTTCCTCTGGTACCCGGCACTGATCTGGACGGCGAGCAAAGCCCGGCACATGCTGCTGCGTGAGCGGGTGCGCGCCTGGATGGATCGAATCAGTGCCACCGTCCTGATTGGGGTCGGGCTGAAGCTGGCCGTGCAAACCCGTTGAGCCGCAGCCAGCTCCATCGACAATTGGCCGAGCAGTAGGTGTGGCCCGACCGGCGTCCCACGTACACAGCTTGGGCCTGTTGTGAAATGGCAAGACGTGGGTGGTGGCTGTCGTAATTCGTCGGGGAGCCGTTGGTTGATGGCGGCGATGTGGATGGTGGCCAGGCAGCGGACGGCGAGTTTGTCGAATCAGGCTGTGAGGACAACGGGTTTGGATCGGGAGCGGGGTCGGCTCAGCGGTGTCCGCCGGAGTGGTCGTGGGCGCAGACGTCGGTGCGGCGGCCGTCGGGGCCGACTGCTGCCTGCCCGGCGCCGTGGCCTTCCAGGGCGGCGAACGGGCCGCACTGGTGGACGGTGATCCAGACGTGGACCATCGGGTTGCCCGCGCCGGGGTTGATCGAGCCGGGCGGGCAGGCGCCCTGGGCGTCGGTGATTCCGGCGACCCGGGGGCCGTTGGCTCCCGCGCTCCAGCAGAGGTTGTCGTGGACGTGCCACTGCATCAGCGAGCCGCCGTAGTCGACGAGTTCGGGGTCGTCGAGCCTCTTGTCCGCGATGTACATCGCCGAAACCAGGGTGCGGTTCCGTCCGTCGACTCGGTAGACGAGCGACTCCGGGCGGGTCGCGTCGAGGAACCGGCCGTCGCGGATGTAGGCGGAGTTGATGTAGTGCTCGTAGCCGGTGGACGAGTCGCCGATGGAGCGGTAGCCGAGGGCTCCGACGGATTGCACGTCGGCGAAGGCGGGCAGGTTGTCGAGGGTGCTGCGGATCAGCGCGGTCGCGCGCTGTTCCTGCGCGGCGGTCACGCCGGGGACGCCGGATACGTCGATCGGGTTCGCGGGGTCGAACGGGCGCGGCCACTGTGCGCTCGCACCGTGGTCACCATGGTCGCCGTGCGCTCCTTGGTCGGCATGTGCGTGGTCGTCACCGTGCGCGGTCTGATCGCCGTGTGCGTGGTCGTCGCCGTGGCTGTGCACGTGCCCGACTCCGCCGAGCATCGCCGCCACCGCCAGCACAACCACCGCGGTCGCGGCGATACCGGTCCGCATCGCGGGCAGCTGCGCCTGCGGCAAGGCCAGCGCGACTCCGGCCGCCACCGCCGCCAGCACACCCAGCGCCGCGCACACACTGTCGATGAACTGCGGGGCTTCCGCGTCCAGCCCGTCGATCCACGGGACACTCGCGAACCGGGTGTAGACCCACATCGCCGCCGCGAACAGGTTGACCCCGACAACCGCCGCAGTCACCGCGCGGCGTGGGCTCAGCGTCGCCAGCAGCCCGGCCACGCATTGCAGCGCCGCCAGCGCGACCATGAGCCGGGCCAGTGTGGCGTGCTCGGTGTGCAGCCCCGCGGCGAACAGGTGCAGCGCACCCGCCCCGATCGATGCCAGGCCGCCGAGTAGCAGAAATCCGTTGCGCCCGTTCGCCATATTCGCCGTCCTACTCTCTCGCGTTCCGGACATTATCCTGTCGAGTTGAACCACCTTTGTCGCATTCGTGAGAGAACTCTGAGGCTTCCGCGTTCACCCCGGGTGGAGAACGGGTTCGGCGTCGACGGAGGATGGCACCTCGGTGTAGCTCGTCGGGCAACGCTCACCCGGGGGGGCCTACCCGCGCAACGGGGTGGCGACGACGCCGCTGCGAGCGATGGTGTCCGGCAGTCGTTCCCGATGAACTCGAGCGGACGCAGTGCAGTTCCGCGAACACGTCGCCGACAAGACTCCGTCGCGGTAGCCTGCCGGGTACCGTGTTTCACCACCCATGGATTCGACAAGCCGAACAAAAGCCCTGCCTTCCAACGTAATTGGGACGATGCCCACCTGATTGTCATTCACAGATGGTGGTGGAGGTCGACTCGCGACCATGCACAGCTACCGCCGCGATTGGTCGCGGGCTGCCCTCGCCACTTCGATCGAAACGACCGCACGCTGACCACTACGCTACCGCTGTCGACGGCGGCCGGGGACCACGATTTCACCGATGGCCGGGTGATCATCGCGCCGACGCCCGACGCCCGACGCCCGACGTCGGCGATGGGGCTGGCCACCGACTCGGCGACAACGCCATGGTCAACGGTGTCGGCAGCTCGGCTCAGATGGGTGCCGCGCCGCGCCGCAAGCGGTCGTCGAGGATGACTCCACCTGCCCGGATACTCCGCGCGCTCCGAGCCGGACACGCCCACGCGAAGCGGCGGCCACGGCCCGCCCGACCGCCTAGAGTCATCGGCTATGGGAGGTAAGCATCGCGAGGGTGACCGCATCGACTCCGTCGCGTTCGCAAGCGTCCTCGCTGCGGTGCAGCGTGATCGGGAAGTCTCGGCCACGCACAGCGGGTTCGCCGCCCGGGCGCTGGCCGTACAACCGGAGGTTCCGGCGTGGATCGCATGGTTGTTCGAGCATGCCGGTGAACAACTGGCGCGGATGGCGCACCAGATGCACTACCCCCTCGACCACACCGGACACCCCGACCGGCATACCGCCGACGAATGGCTGATCATCCAACGCGCCTACCATGCCGAATTCTCCGCTCGCGCGGTCGAACGCGCCCGCCGATTCCACAGCGACCGCCCCGGTGTCGTCACGGCCCATGCCCCCGAGTTGCCCGACGACAGCGAGTTCTACGCAGCGCTGGCATCCGGCCGGGAATGGACCGGACACTGGTATTCCCGCGACCCGATCGAAGCCTGGGAAATATCGAGCTCACCGGCCTGAAACCGGCTGACACGCGAGCGCGGGTGCGTGGGTCGTCCTCGCGGAAGACGAACCGGTCGAACTTCGGCGGGGTGTCCACCGGCGTCGCGCTGGATCACCCGAGCACATCGTTCCGATCACGCCCGAGCCTTGCGCTGGCATGCGCCGGAGATCATCATTCATCGATAGGAGAACACCGCGCACGTCGAGGGCGATCCCGCGAATCATCTCGGGCGGACGGTGTTATGGGCCGGTTCGAGCGCACTCCAGAGCTTGCCCGAACACTTCGAAAAGCACCTCGCTCAGATCGTCCTCACCTCCTGGCTTCGAACCAGGGCCGTCGATGCCGACGGGAGCAACTAGGGCCTGCCACCCGCCCAGGGTCTCAACTGCTGCGGATTCGGTGTCCGAACCGCGCCCCTGAAACCCGCCCACCCGGAAGCGGTCATCCCATAGCGAAGGAGCAAACAATGTCCACCATCCACTTCAAGGAGACGACGAGTTCGACACCGGAGCAGTTCGTGGCGGCGCTGACCGATTTCGGGCCGGGCCGCTCGCAGGTGTTCGGCAACAGCGCCGACCGATATCTCGAGGTCCACGACCAAGGCCGACGTGAAGCCGACGTCACGGAGGGCTCGCACGGCATCTGGGAACGCCTGCACTACGACTGGTCAGACCCCGACCGCGTCGTCATGACAACCACCGACTCGAACGTGTGGGGCGGCCACTCGGGTCACACATACACCTTCACGCGCCGGCCCGATGGGACGACCGATGTGGATGTCGTCGTGGTGCGCGAGGGCAAGAACCTCAAGGGACGGGTCCTGGGAGTCGTGGTCGGGACCGTCGGCGGACCCGTGTTGAAGCAGGCCTTCGGAAAGACCGTCAAGGCGATCGAAGCCCGCGACAGCGGCAGGGGAACGCCCGAACGCCCGTGACGGGTGGCCCTCCATCCACCTCGAGTAGAGACCGATGCCGCCGATGTCGAAACGCCAAAAGTCGGATCAGATGCTCTCGACTCCGGTGCGATCCTGCGCGGGAGGCAGTCCTCCGTTCGCGTGCCGCCACCGTTATCCGGTCTTGCGGCCGATGCCCAGTCGCTCGGCCGCTTCGACCGGACCGACACCGGCTAGCTCAGCTCCCGGTAACGCCAAATGCCTTTCGGCTCTATGCTTTCCAGCCACTCGCACACCCGTCTCTCGGCAGGAGATTGCGACAACTCTGTAACGTGTTGCGGAATAGCTTCGAATGCATCCCATGTAATCAACCACAACAACATTCGGAGCTCAGTATGCGAATCTCGGCTCGAGCACTGGCGATGTGCCTGGCAACTCCCGCTGTCGCAGTGGCCCTCACGGGGACGGCCACCGGAACGGCCGCCGCCGAGCCCGGCTGCTCAGGATCGATGAACGGCCCATGGGCCTACAACGGGATCTGCCAAGGCGGTGCGGGCAGCTACCGACTCGAGATCGATTGCATCGGATACAATTTCACCGCCTTTCCGCCGATTCTGGGCCAGTACACGGCGCGCGAAGACCTGTCCGACGGGCAGGCGGGCACGGTGGCTTGCTTCGGCCCCAACTGGTCCAGCGCCGGTTGGGGAGTGAGCGGGCGCATCTTCCGGCTCTGACCGGAGGCTCGAATGACCGCCCGCGGGACTGGCTTTGGCGGTGGTCGGCCACGCCGTGCAAGACTGGTTCGCTGTGAAGATCCGTGGTGATGCGCGGCCCGCCACGCTGTTTGCGCCCTTGCCGACCCTGGTGGTCGATACCGCCCTCACCGTGGCGGTGACGGCGGCTACGACGCTGCCTGTGGTGTTCGAGGGGCGGTCGTGGTGGGTGCTGCTGCTGGCGGCATCCGCTTCGGTGCCTGTGCTGTGGCGGCGCCGGGCGCCGCTGGTCGTGTTCAGCGTGGTCGGCCCGGCGCTCATCTGGCTTGCCTGCGTCGGCGCTATGCCCGCGCTGCCGTACGGAACCATCGTGTGCGCGTACACGATTGCCGCCTACAGCCCGCCTGCGCGCCGCGCGGTCGCCGCCGTGAGCGGGATCATCGGCATCCTGATCTCGCTGATCGTGCCCAACGAATCTCCGGATGCGTACGGCTACGCGGCGATGTCGTTTCTGACGGCGTGGACGCTCGGAACCGGGGTGCGGGCCAGACACGCTCACATCGTTCTGCTGCAGGAGCGCGCGCTGCGGCTCGAGGAGGAGCAGTCGGCCGCGGTCGCCAACGAGCGGGTCCGCATCGCGAGGGATATGCACGATATCGTCACCCACGCGGTGGGGCTGATGATCGTGCAGGCCGAGACCGGCCCCCTGCTCACCCACACCGATCCCGATCGCGCCGCCGCCGTCTTCGCCGGTATCGCGGACACCGGGCGTGATGCGGTGCGACAACTGCGCGGCAGTCTCGAGACATTGCGCGGCGACGCCGATCCTCGACACCAGCCAGGTATCGCGGCGATCGCCGACCTGGTCGAACTGACCAAGCGTGCCGGGCTGACCGCCACCTACCGTGCGTACGGCACGCCCCGGACGTTGCCCGGCGAGGTCGAGGTCGCTGCATACCGGGTCGTGCAGGAGGCGCTGACCAACACGGTCAAGCACGCACATGCCAGCGATGTGCAGGTGGTGCTGTGCTGGTCCGATCAGTGGCTGACGGTGCAGGTCCGTGACGACGGTACAGGCGACGCCTCGGGCGCGTATTCGGCCGGGTACGGCCTGCGCGGAATGCGGGAGCGGGTCAGTGCGTGCGGCGGCCTGCTGCACGACGTCCGATCCGATTGCGGGTTCACCGTTTTCGCCGAACTACCCATCGCGAGGGTGAGCTGAACATGCGTGTACTCATCGCCGACGACCAAGAGCTTTTCCGCGTCGGATTCGAGATGATCCTCGACGCGGAACCCGATATCTCCGTCGTCGGCACAGCGGCCGACGGACAGGACGCCGTCGACCAAGTGATCGCGGCAGCGCCGGACGTCGTCGTGATGGATGTGCGAATGCCGCGCCTCGACGGCGTCGCCGCCACTCGGCAGATTTGCGCCCGTACGGCGGCAAAGGTGTTGGTACTCACCATGTTCGACGCAGACGAATATGTGTACGCCGCGCTACGCGCCGGCGCGAGCGGCTTCCTGCTGAAGGACATGCGTCGTGCGGAGTTGGTCTCGGCGGTGCGGGTGATAGCGGCGGGGGAGTCGCTGCTCGCGCCGACGGTGACCCGCCGGCTGATCGAGGACCTGACTCGTCGCGGCGCTCCCCGGCCCGACCTGGCGCACCGACTGGCCGAGTTGACCGAACGCGAACGCGACTGTCTCCGCCAACTCGCCAGAGGCCAGTCGAATGCGGAGATCGCCGCGGCGCTGGTGGTCTCCGAGCACACGGTCAAAACGCATGTCAGCTCTGTGCTTTCGAAGCTGGGCTTGCGAGACCGTCTGCAGGCGGTGGTATTCGCGTACGAAGCAGGATTGGTCGTTCCGGGCACACCCGCCTGAGCGTCCGAGCGGTGGCGCTGCGACGGGCCGACAGCGCGAAACGCTGGATTCGAACCGCTCTCGAGAGGGAGTGCCGGTTCATTCTTGTCGGCGATGCGTCGTGTCCGCCGCATGACGAGCATTCCAGGTGACCTTCCCAGATCCGAGGAGTTCACCGTTGAAGCGTCTGGTAACCGCCTGCGTGGCAATCGTTCTGTCGGCCCTGCTGTGGTTTCTCGGCACCGGCCTGCACCCTTTGCCGTGCGTTGCTTTCCTCGCGCCCCTGCCGGTGCTGCTACTCGCCTCCAGGGCGTCGGGCGGTGTGGCATTCCTTGCCGGGCTGCTGTCCTGGCTCGGCGGTGCCTGCCAATTCTGGCCGTATTTCACAGGAACGCTCGAACAGCCGCCGGTCGCACCGGCGGCGCTGCTCGGCGGCACCTCGGTGGCTTTCGGCCTGCTGGTCCTGCTCACTCGCGCGCTGCTGGTGCGCAACCGCCCTGGGCTGGCTCTGCTCGCGCTACCCGTGGGCTGGGTGACAGTGGAGTACCTCATTTCGGTCTTCGGCTCGATCGGTGCGTGGTGGAGCCTGGCATACACCCAGACCGATGTATTGCCCGTCATTCAGTCCGCCGCACTCACCGGTCCGTGGGGCATCACTTTTCTGATCATGCTGCCTTCCTCCGCGATCGCGGTGTTGACCGCACCGAATGTGACCCGCGCGCAACGGCTTCGCCTCGGCAGCGGCACAGCAGCACTGCTCACGGCGACACTCGCCTTCGGCTACACGCGGATCGCCCTGCCCACGGACTCGGCGGCGGTTCGCGTCGGGCTCGTCGCCTTGGCTCAGCCCGATGACTACGTTCCGGTCGACAGCGCAGCAGGCCAGGATATGGTCGCGCGTGCCGTCACCGAGATAGAACGACTCGTCGATCAGGGCGCCGAGGTGGTTGTACTTCCCGAAAAATCCTGGCGTGCAACTGAATCCACACTCCCCATGCTGTCCGGTCCGCTGACCGAGGTCGCCGCGCGGCGCCATACGACCGTGGTCGCGGGGCTGGTTCTCGCCAGGCCGGAGGCCGCCGTCAATGCCGCCATCGCGTATCCGTCCGGCGTCGTCTACGCCAAGCACTACTTGATTCCCGGTCTGGAAGACGAGCTGCGCCCAGGCACCGCATGGCAGCAAGTCCCCGGTACTTCATGGTCACTCGCGATTTGCTACGACCTGGACCGCCCAAGCCTCGTGCGCGCCAACCGGAACCGCGGCGCCACCCTGATGCTGGTCCCGGCATTGGATTTCACCGTCGACAAGTGGCTCCACAGCCGCATGGCAGTCCTGCGCGGCGTCGAATCCGGCGTCGGCGTCGCCCGCGCAGCACAACTCGGCGAGCTGGTCGCCGGCGATGCCACCGGCCGTGTAGTGGCCTCGGCGGCGACCGACACTGCGCATGACCGAACCGTCATCGCCGACATCCCCCAGCACACTTCCGCCACCCTCTACGCACGCTTCGGTGACTGGTTCGGATGGCTCGCGGCGGTCTTGGCGGCAGCCTGTGCCGCCGCGGGATTCGCGCCGGCCCGCCGCACCGCGCCGGCCGGTGCGGGATCCGGCACCGTCCGTGCACGGGCGCGAAGGTAGGTTCGTTCCCGTGTACGTGAAGATCTGCGGACTGACCTCCGTTGCCGCTGCGGACGCGGCCATCGCGGCAGGCGCCGACGCGATCGGTGTCGTCATGAACCGGACCAGCCCCCGGCGACTGGAGTTCGGTGCGGCTGCCGAGATCATCGCGGCGGCCGGTGACCGGGTCGACACAGTCCTCGTCGTCAACGACATGTCCGCCGCCGATGCCGCGGAAAACGCCGCGAAGCTCGGCGTGGCGGTGCTGCAGTTGCACGGTCCGTACACGCGCGAGGACTTCACGAACGCGTTGACGATCGTGCCGAGAGTATGGCGGGCGACGTCACTGAAGAGCGACCCCGACCTCACCGTTGGCGCATTCGGCGAGGAGGCGCTGCTTCTGGACGCACCGAAGCCGGGGTCCGGTGAACGGTGGGACCTCTCCAAGCTCGGTGCCCGCAAACCCGAGGGCAAGTGGATGCTCGCGGGCGGACTGGGCCCCGACAACGTCATCGAGGCAATTCGCGCTGTACAGCCGTGGGGCGTCGATGTGTCCAGCGGTGTGGAGGCGAGCCCGGGCGTCAAGGACCTGCAGAAGGTTCGTGACTTCATCACCGCGGCGCGCAGCATCGGCGGGGCTTGACCGCGATCGCTTGCCGGCAGGCGTACGTATCGCACTCGAGCAACATCGGACACCGAGGTGTGGGGATCCACACCCCCGGGGTGACTATTTGCTGAGCGTTCGCTACTCGACGATGGGAGTACCCATTCCCCAATCACTCGAGCGAGGAAGAACGGGCTTTATGTCGATCACCCTTGGTCAGGCACTCCTCACCCGCACAGCTACGCAAGCGCATGAGCACGCAACTTCGTCGGCGCCGCCGACGACCGTACCCGTCATCGAAGCCATTGCGACCGGTGCACCCAGCCTGGTCCTCGACCAATCCGTCGCAGCGGACTGGGTTGCTGGGCAATTCACCGATCCGGAGCAGCAAAGCCGGATCAGGCGCATCTTCCGCAAGACCATGATCGACACCCGGCGGTTCGCGGTGGACCCGCTGGATCCTCGAGTTCATGCGCCCGGCGGCAAAACGGCGACGATCCAGGATCGCATGCAGTTGTTCTACCGCCACGCCGTTCCACTGGCGGTCGATGTGGCGCGACGCGCGCTCGACGGTGTCGACCCTGCCGACCTCGGACTTCTCGTGTTCGCCACGAGCACCGGCGTCATCGCGCCCGGCGTCGATGCCGCGGTCGTCGAAGAACTCGGACTGCCTCGGTCGATCGCTCGCCTGGTGGTCAACTTCATGGGCTGCGCGGCAGCGATGAACGGAATTCGCACCGCCTCGGACTTTGTCCAGGCCAATCCGGACAAGAAGGCGATGGTCTTGTGCATCGAGCTCAACTCGGTGCACGCCGTCCCCGTCGAAGACATCGACGACGCGGTGATCCGCAGCCTGTTCGGAGACGGCTGCGGCGCGGTCGTCATCGGGGCAAACCGAGGGGAGGAGCAGGTCGAAGCCGGGACGATCGTCATTCGGGACAAATTCACCCACCTGTTCGAGGGCACCGAAGACGGCATCGCGGTCGGCGTCAACCACGACGGCATCACGTGCGAGTTGTCCGAGAACGTACCCCAGTACATCTACGACGGCGTCGCTCCCGTCGTCGGAGACGTTCTGCGCCGCAATGGATTGCGGCACCAAGACATCGATGTGTGGGCAATCCACCCGGGCGGGCCGAAGATCCTGCTCGAATCCGCGCGATCGCTCGGCCTCCCGCCGGAAGCCTCGTCGACGAGCTGGCGGGTTCTCGGTGAATACGGAAACATGTCGAGCGTCTCACTGATCTTCGTGCTCGAACGGATCGCCGGTGAGGCTGCGGCGGACAAGCCGATCTCGACGGGCGTCGCGTTCTCGTTCGCGCCGGGCGTCACGATCGAGGGATTCGTCTTCGACGTTGTGCGGGCTTCCCACGCCGTCGTGCGGTCGTCCCGGTCGGCAAGCGGCCGGTGGGCGTCGCCTCCCAACCGAGTTCGTGGTGGCGTCGAGCGTCGCTTGATGGATCGGCAATTCGAGTAGTCGGGTACGCAGGAATCGCTCGCGCCGTGGGTGGATCGTGTCACCACGCGCTTCGGCGGGCAGATCCGAGGAACTTCGCTCCTGATCGCACCGGCGGCCCGGCCCAACGGGTGCAGCCGTGGCTCGCGAGGTGTCGCACGACAGGCAGTCGCGACGAGCGGAGGAAATGATGGCAAGCTTTGTATCAGGGCGTTTCGACGAGGACGCGCTGCTGGAAGAGATTCTCAACGATCCGGATACCGGCACCAAGAAGCTTCAGGCGGGTAGCCCGCCGGAGAGCGTCAAGAAGGTGCAGCAAGCGTTGTTCGATCTGACCTGGACGCAGCGGATCGACACACCCGTGTCCGACCGGTCCCAGTTCGTCATCGGTACTTACGGGCCGCTGACGACGAAGACGGTGAAGGCCTACAAGACGCATTACGACATCCGTTTTCCGCCCGGTGACCCGAACGGTTTCATCGATGGACTCACGGGACCCCGCACGCTCGCGAAACTCGATCGCCATTGCGTCCTCTTCGATCTGTGTGACGCGAAGCTGGCCGGAAAGGCAGTCGAAGTGCGTAATGCGACCGGCCGCGAACACGATTCGCCGACGTTACCCATCATCGGGACCAAGGGAGCAATGCGGTTGCGTTCCGGGGGCGGAATACCCGGAATTCTGAGCGGCCTTTGGTTCAAAAAGGGGTTGGGCACTTTCGAGGTGTCGGGACCCATTTTCATTGCCTACCAAGACAAAGGAAGCGAGAGCGGGGATCTGGGCTTCCCGTCCACCGACCAGCAGGCAGGCGATGCGCCGGGGCGCTTCTTTCAAAAGTTCGAAGGCGGCGAGATTCGGTTAGAGGATGGTCAGACATTCGTCCTGCTCGGCGATCCGCCGAACGACATGGATGTGTCGGCAGACTCGTTCTGACCATTCACGACGCGTGGACCGCGCGGTTGCTCAGGATGCGCGATGGCGGCATGTTCATCTCGCCCTCGTCGGGCCGATGGCCGGCGGCTGACCCTTCGTGGGCGCCGCCGGCCTCGAACCGTCGCTGCGTCAGCAGTTGCTGGGCGCGGGCTCACCACGAACCCGGGCGCCGAGCCAGTCCAGCACCTGGGGTGCGCCGATCATCGCGGCGGACAGGTGTTCGGGCGCGGACACTCGCAAAGTCTGCAACGGCACCCCGGCCCCGCACCAGCGGCTGTCGGTGTTGACGATGGCGTCGATCGGAATCAGCGGGTCGGTCGGCGAATGCCATTCGAACATCGGTATCTGCGGCACCCCGGGGTAGAGCTCCAGGCTGTTCTGCTCCACCACCGCCCGGGCTTCCGGGCTGTCGAACACCGAGGTGTTGGCGACGTAGTCGCGGACACCGGTGTTGGCGCCTATGGCGAGGAGTTCGTTGGTGCAGCTGTTGGCCAGGGCGTCGCGGACCGCGAGACCGCGTGGATTGAGGTACGAGGTGAGCGCCACCTGGTCCGGATACTCCCGTTCCAGACCCATCGCCA
The DNA here is from genome assembly GCF_057708325.1 of Nocardia sp. bgisy134. NCBI lineage: Bacteria > Bacillati > Actinomycetota > Actinomycetes > Mycobacteriales > Nocardiaceae > Nocardia > Nocardia sp. bgisy134. The sequence continues at coordinate 219,172 of NZ_JBYIRW010000013.1, read as the reverse complement.
CCGCCATCACCAGTCCGAAGGCCGGATGCGAACCGTCGCGCACCGCCTCCGCCATGGTCACGAGGTTCATCGGAACGCCGCCGATGGCCGCGCCCGCGAGTGCCAGCTCCGGCGCGTACGACGGTTGCAGCGCCGCCGCCCACGAGCTGGCGATGCCTCCGCCGGAGTAACCGGCCATCACCACGGGACTGTCGTGCAGGGCGAGCTCGGGTAGTCGTTTGGCCGCACGGATGCCGTCCAAGGTGATTTGACCACCCAGCCGGGCGGCTCCGAGGGCGAACTGCGGCCCGAGATGATCCGGCAGCGCGATACTCCAGCCCTGCTGCAGAAACACGTTCAGGAACGGCGCCGTGGTCGTCAGATTCAGATCGCCGGTGTACAGCTTGCGCGATACGGCACAGTCGGTGCCGAGCGAATTGATGAAGTGCTGATATGACAGCAGCGGCGCGTCGGGCCGGTGGCCCGCGGGCGTGACGATCGTGGTGGTCGCCGCGATCGGTGCGCCGTGCGAGTCGCTGGACCGGAATTCGACCAGCCGCACGGTGGCGCCGGGAAAGAGCAGCAGCGGCGACATCTCCCGGACTTCGAGCACGTCACCGGGTCTGTGCGCCGCCAGATCTGGCGGCGCGGCGTAGAACGGGTCGGGATCGGGCCGCGGATACAACGGTGCCGCGGTTGCTGTCGCGACGAGCAGCAGCCCGAGTGCTGAACCTCCGAGTGCGCCGAGTACGTCGGTCACACGGTTGCGCTTGGCGCCGAGAAAACGAAGAAACGGACGAGTCACGAGCGTTGACCTCCACGAATAGTGCGCGGATTTCGTCGACCAGCAATCTTCAATCCGAATGCTATATCAGCAAATACTCAGCGACACGTCAAAGGGTAAGCCGAAGTCTCGGCGTGCATGTCCCGAATCGACTCCGAAGGTGCTGATCTAGGTGGAGAAGTCGTAGAAAGCGACCGAGAGTCAGCTTTCTAGCTGCTGTTTCGCCTGAGGGAGGAGATCTCTGGACACAAGCGCGGCCAGCGGCCGCAGATTATGATCCGTCCTGCGCCTGCATCTCGATCGGCGGGTGTCGTCTCGATCAGTATCTGGGCGATCGCATAGCTATCTCACCCGACGGCACAGCGGCCCGTGGCCGAATGGCCACGGGCCGCTGGATCCGTCATCCGGTCGCGGTCACCCCGCCGCCGGCGCCTCCTGATCGGCGGGGCGCACCGGCGTGATCGGCAGTACGAGCGCGGCGGGTGCGCCGGCCGGGACCGTGGGCTTGGCCGGGGCGGTCGGCGAAATGCGCTGGTATCCGGCGCTTTGCGGGGGCCTGGAATCCACCTCGCCCTTGTTGGGCCAGAAGGCGGCCGCGCGCTCGGCCTGCGCCGTGATCGTCAGCGACGGGTTCACGCCGAGATTCGCGGAGACCGCAGCGCCGTCCACCACGCTCAGCGTCGGGTAGCCGAAGACGCGGTGGTAGCCGTCGATGACGCCGTGCGCCGGGTCCGCGCCGATGGTGGCGCCGCCGAGGAAATGCGCGGTGAGCGGGACGTTGAAGATCTCACCCCAACTACCTCCCGCGATGCCGCCGATCTCGTCGGCCACCTTGCGGGTCACCTCGTTGCCGACCGGGATCCATGTCGGATTCGGCTCGCCGTGGCCCTGTTTCGAGGTCAGCTTGCGCCCGAACAGGCCGCGCTTGGTGTAGGTGGTGATCGAGTTGTCCAGGTGCTGCATCACCAGCGAGATGATGGTGCGCTCACTCCAGTTCTTGGTGCTCAGGAACTGCAGCAGCTGCATCGGGTGGCGCAGTATCAGCAGCACGAACCGCAGCCAGCGCGGGATGCGGCCGCCGCCGTCCACCATCAGCGTCTGCAACAGGCCCATCGAGTTGGAACCCTTGCCGTAGCGGACGGGTTCGATGTGGGTGTCCGGCGTCGGGTGGATCGAGGACGTGATCGCCACGCCTTTGGTGAAGTCGACGCCGGGGGTGACCTTCCTGGTCGCCGCACCGACGATCGACTCGGAGTTGGTGCGGGTCAGCACACCCAGACGATCGGAAAGGCCGGGCAGCACGCCCTTGTCGCGCATGTCGAACAGCAGCTTCTGGGTGCCCCGGGTGCCCGCGGCGAGCACCACGTGCGCGGCGGTGTAGGCCTTGGGCTGCTTGCGAACCAGTGCGCCGGTGCGCTTGGTCGCGACGTCCCAGGTGCCGTCGGGTAGCGGCCGCAGCGCGGTGACCGTGGTCATCGGGACGACCTCGGCGCCCGCCTGCTCGGCCAGGTAGAGGTAGTTCTTCACGAGGGTGTTCTTGGCGCCGAACTTGCAGCCCACCATGCAGTCGCCGCATTCCACGCAGCCGGTGCGCTCGGGTCCGACGCCGCCGAAGTACGGGTCGGCCACCGTCTTGCCCGGTTCGCCGAAGAACACGCCGACGGGGGTCTGCACGAAGGTGTCGCCGACACCCATGTCCTCGGCGACCTTCTTGAAGATCTCGTCCGCGGGTGTCATGTGCGGGTTGCGGACCACGCCGAGCATCTTCTGGGCCTGCTCGTAGTAGGGCGTCAACTCCGCGCGCCAGTCCGTCATGTCGCGCCACTGCGGGTCCTGGAAAAACGGCTCCGGCGGGACGTAGAGGGTGTTGGCGTAGTTGAGCGAACCGCCGCCGACGCCCGCGCCGCCGAGAATCAGCACATCGCGCAGCAGGTGGATGCGCTGGATGCCGTAGCAGCCGAGCGCGGGCGCCCAGAGGAATTTGCGCAGGTCCCAGCTGGTCTTGGGCAGCTCGTCGTCGGCGAAGCGCTGACCCGCCTCGAGCACGCCGACCTTGTAGCCCTTCTCCACCAGGCGCAGCGCGGTGACGCTGCCCCCGAAACCGGAACCGACGATAAGTACATCGAAGTCGGTTGCTCGCTGGGACATGCGCGGAACTCCTCGGTTTGTCGGCAGTGACCTGCGTTACGCTAATGTGGACAGTAGGAGCTGTCAACGAAGGATCGGCGGGGTCTCTATGCTGATTCGCGTGTCCCGATACAGCCGAGTCCAGCTGGCCGACCTCAGCGGCGTACCGGCGCGCACCATCCGCTACTACCATTCGCTCGGTGTGCTGCCGAAACCCGGTCGCGCGGGCAAGGAGGCGGTGTACACCGACGAGCATCTGGATCGGTTGCGCGACATCTCCGGTATGCAGGCGCGCGGGTTGCGCCTGGAAGCGATCCGCGAGGTGTTCGACGCCGAAGCTCAGCGCGGCGCCAACGCCGACTGGCGTTCGGTGCTCGATCCGAGGTACGCGGGCGCGGCGGACCAGTCGGTCGTCATCGACGACGACGAACTGTCGTCGCTGCTCGGCGATCGCCGAGCCGACGTCCTCGACGAGCTCATCGCCGCGCAGTACGTCGAACGATGTGAGGACGGCTGGCGGATCCCCGACCAGCCGATGCTCAAGGGCGCGCTGATCCTCTACGACGTCGGCACCGACATCACACTCGCCGGCGCGCTGCGCAAACTCATCCGCGCCAGGATCGCGGAGCTGGCCGACGAGATGGTGCGCACCTTCCGCGACGCCGCCGCGACGAGCTACGGCGGCGAGGGCATCGGCACCGACCTGAGCCGGTTCCGTGAGCGCTTCCGGGCCGCCGCCTGGGAGGTCGGCGGCGCGACCCTGGCCGACGAGATCGAGCGCGCGGTCCGCGAACTGGACGGCTGACGAAACCGCGAGCAGTGTTCACTCTAAAGTGGCTGCCATGACCACGCCGCGCGCCAGGGCAAGGGCCCAGACGATGGAGGACATCAAGCGGATCGGCCGCGAACACCTCGCCACGCACGGCGCCGCGGCGCTGTCCCTGCGGGCGGTGGCTCGTGATCTCGGCGTCGTGTCCTCGGCGGTGTACCGGTACGTGCGCAGCCGCGACGAGCTGCTGACCCTGCTCGTGGTGGACGGCTACAACGCGCTCGGCGACGCGGTGGACACCGCCCTGATCGACGCGCCCGACGATCCGGCCGAGCGGCTGCGCGTGGCGGGCCGCGCCGTACGCGCCTGGGCACTGGCCGAACCCGCTTGGTACGGACTGCTTTTCGGCTCGCCGGTGCCGGGCTACGAAGCGCCCGCCGAGCAGACCGTCGACCCGGGCGTGCGGGTGATCGCCACCCTGCTGCACGTCTTCGCCGACGCCTACCGGGCTGGCCGCTTGGTGGAGCCCGCCCGGCCGGTGCGGGTGTCCACCGCGCTGGCGGGCAGTTTCGCGGCCGTCCGCGACGAATTCGGCTTGGACGTGCCGGACTGGTTGGTGGCGCGCGGCGTCTCGGTCTGGAGTGCGCTGTTCGGCGCGGTGAGCTTCGACGTGTTCGACATGTACGGGCGCGACACCTTCGCCGACCGCGCCGAACTGTTCGAACTGATGCTGGACAACCTGCTGGATCTGCTGGGTTTCCGCGACTGACCTCCGGACGAACCTCACCCGCCCCATTGTGTGGGACCGCCAGTCCCATATATTCTGGATCACACCACGCGAGGAGCGTGCGCAGTGCCGGCGCCGAGCGTCGGCAGGAGCGAGGAGGCATCGATGACGCTGTCCGAATCGGTTCGTACCGGACTGTTCGATCGGGAGTACTGGGAGACGCTGGACACCCTGTCGGAGGGTTCGGTGCACCGGAAATTCGACCCGTACCTGGACATCGACTGGGACGGACCGGAGTTCGCGATCGACAAGGACGATCCCCGGTGGATCCTGTCCCCGGAGTTCGATCCGCTCGGCGCGACCGACTGGTACCGGAACCTGCCGCGGGAGCGGCAGATCGAGATCGGCCGCTGGCGGACCGCGAACGTGATCAAGGTGGGCGCGGCCTTCGAGAGCGTGCTGATCCGCGGGATGATGCAGTACATCATGAAGCTGCCCAACGGCTCTCCTGAATTCCGTTACTGCCTGCACGAGATGACCGAAGAGTGCAACCACATCCAGATGTTCCAGGAGCTGGTCAACCGGATCGGTGACGACGTGCCCGGCATGCGGCCGATCTTCCGCGCGCTGTCCCCGTTGATCGGCGTGGCGGGCGGCTACGCGCACGTCATCCTGTTCATCGGCATTCTCGGCGGTGAGGAACCGATCGACCACTACCAGAAGGCGATCATCCGCGACGGCGGCAACATCCCGCCCGCCGTGCTGCGCACCATGGAGATTCACATCGCCGAGGAGGCGCGGCACATCTCCTTCGCCAACGAGTTCCTGAAGGCACACATCGAACGGATGAGCCCGGCGGGTAAGGCCGTGTGCGCCTTAGCGTTTCCGCTGGCCATGCGCTGGCTGGCCGGGGAGATCATGGTGCCGTCGCGCTCGTTCGCCAGGCAGTTCGACGTCCCGCGCGAGGTGTTCCGCGAGGCGTTCTGGCAGGGGCCGCAGTCGCGCCGGATCCTGTCCGGCTACTTCGGCGACATCCGCAAGCTGGCGGGCGAACTGGGGCTGATGAACCCGGTCACCAAGCGGGTGTGGTCGATGCTGCACATCGACGGCGACGCCGCGCGCTACCGCAGCGAACCCGAACGCCGCATCGCCTGAGCACTTTTCACGCGCCCCTTCCGCGAAGGGCAGCGGCTCAGGGCGCGGTGTCGACGCTCGACAGCCGCGCGAGCGCGGCGAGCAGCGGTTCGTCGGGATCCAGGGTGATCCGGTGTGCCCGCGCCACTCCGTCGAGCACGCTCCAGGCGTAACCGGCGAGTTCGGCGACGAGCTCGTCGCGGCCCATGGCACGGTCCGGATCGCGCGCCCAGCGCGACACGGTGGCTTCCGTCATGGACACGATGGCGAAAGTCATCGTGTCCGCGGCCGCCTCGTCCACCACGCCGACAACTCCGGCCAGACCGGACACGAGCTGGCGGGTGCGGCCCGCGATCCGGTCTTCGAGGCTGCTCACGGCGTCTACATCGTCGGGGTCGCCGAGGGCGGGGCCATGGCGCAGGAAGTCGTAGAGACGCGCGTGCCGGTCGATCCAGTCCACGACCGCCGCGATGGTGCGGCGCAGGATCGCACGGATGGAGCCGTCGGAGATGTCGAGCGCGGTGTCGATGTCGTCGGTGAACCGATCGCCGATCGCGGTCCTGGTACGCCGGTCGAGTTCGTCGCGCCCCGAGAACTGGCGGTAGACAACCGATTTCGACAATCCGGAGCGCTCGGTGATCTGCTGCATGGGCACCTCGACGCCCATCGGCGTCTCCTCGATCAGCTCGATCAAGGCCGTCACGATGCGCTCGCGCCGCCGATCGTTGTGCGGCTGCCAGCGCGCCTGCCTGCCACCGGTCGGCTGCGGGGCGGGTGACGAGGACGTCGGCACGGCTCGAGTCTAGAGCACGGGCGAGACCCGGGGCGGCGTTGTCGATTCCGAGGCCGCGGGGGACGAGTGGTGCATGACCGCCGGACCCGCAGGGTGGTGTCGCTAGGGCACCGAGCCCGGCGGTCATGACGTCCCGACACTAACCGAGCGACGTCGACTCGAGGGGCGGATCACGGTCGGCGCGGTGTGTCGCGGCGGAGAAGCGTGCGGCGGCCGCTCGACGAAAATGGGTTCGGTCCACACTTTCGCTGGTCGTGCGACGCACAACGACACGGCAACAAGTGGACGAAACTCCACTCTTGCGGAATCGCCCGGCGTATGCTCGCCGTCGTTCGACCGTGGGGATCCGCAGCGGCGACACGTGCTACGGACCGGAATCTGATGCGCGAGGAGGATGTGGTGACTGCCGTAGCTCCCAGGCCGGAGCCGGAACTCGAGGCCGTCCGGCCGTACCCGAGTCGGGTGGGACCGAAGGGCTCGTTCATCTTGAAGTTGGTCACCACGACCGACCCGAAGGTGCTCGGCCAGATGTACTTGGTCACGTCGATGTCGTTCTTCATGATCGGCGGACTGATGGCGCTGCTCATGCGCGGCGAACTGGCCCGGCCGGGCATGCAGTTCCTGTCCACCGAGCAGTTCAATCAGCTGTTCACCATGCACGGCACGATCATGCTGCTGTTCTACGCGACGGCCGTGGTTTTCGCGTTCGCCAATATCGTGCTGCCACTACAGATCGGCGCGCCGGACGTCGCCTTCCCGCGTCTGAACGCCCTCAGTTACTGGCTGTACCTGTTCGGCGCGACCATGGCGACCGCGGGTTTCGTGACGCCGGGCGGCGCGGCCGATTTCGGCTGGACCGCGTACCAGCCGCTCAGCGACATCATGCACTCGCCGGGCGTCGGCGGCGATTTGTGGATCCTCGGCCTGGCCGTCTCCGGTCTGGGCACTATCCTCGGCGGGGTCAACATGATCACCACCGTGGTCGTTCTCCGCGCACCGGGCATGACCATGTTCCGGCTGCCGATCTTCACCTGGAACATCGTCGTCACCAGCGTGCTGATCCTGCTCGCGTTCCCGGTCCTGACCGCCGCGCTGTTCGCTATCGCCTACGATCGCCACCTCGGCGGCCACATCTACGACCCGGCCACCGGCGGCGTCATCCTGTATCAGCACCTGTTCTGGTACTTCGGGCACCCCGAGGTCTACATCATCGCGCTGCCGTTCTTCGGCATCGTCTCGGAGATCTTCCCGGTCTTCTCGCGTAAACCGATCTTCGGCTACACCACGCTGGTCTACGCGACGCTGGCCATCGCCGCGCTCTCGGTCGCGGTGTGGGCGCACCACATGTTCGCCACCGGCGCGGTGCTGCTGCCGTTCTTCTCGTTCATGACCTTCCTCATCGCGGTGCCGACCGGCGTGAAGTTCTTCAACTGGATCGGCACGATGTGGCGCGGTCAACTGACCTTCGAAACGCCCATGCTGTTCTCGGTGGGCTTCATCGTCACGTTCCTGTTCGGCGGTCTGTCCGGCGTGATCCTGGCCAGCCCGCCGCTGGACTTCCACGTATCCGACTCGTACTTCGTGGTCGCGCACTTCCACTACGTGCTCTTCGGCACCATCGCGTTCGCCACGTACGCGGGCATCTACTTCTGGTTCCCGAAGATGACCGGCCGCATGCTCGACGAGCGGCTCGGCAAGTGGCACTTCTGGACCACGTTCATCGGCTTCCACACCACCTTCCTGGTGCAGCACTGGCTCGGTGCGGAGGGCTTCCCGCGTCGCTACGCCGACTACCTGCCCTCCGACGGTTTCACCGGGCTGAACACCATCTCCACCATCGGCTCGTTCATCCTGGGAGCCTCGCTGCTGCCCTTCATCTGGAACGTCTTCAGGAGCGCGCGGTACGGCGAGCCCGTCACGGTGGACGACCCGTGGGGCTACGGCAATTCGCTGGAGTGGGCCACCACCTGCCCGCCGCCGCGACACAACTTCTACGAACTGCCCCGGATCCGGTCGGAGCGACCGGCATTCGAACTGCACTACCCGCACATGGTCGACCGCATGCGCGCCGAAGCGCACGTGGGCTGGGGCGCGCCGCGGCACGGCCAAGCCGTCAGCGAACCGGCCGCGACGGCGGCCGACCGGGAGCCTTAGGCGCGTCGCTCGCGAAGGCCGCGGACACCGTTCTGTGACAACAGCTTCGGTGTCCGTGGCCTTCGGCTGTGTTGCGGTCAGGCGCGGGTGAACAGCGGTGCGACGAAGTGTTCCAGCATCGCGCGTTCGTCGGCGTCGTCGATACCGGGGACGGTGAGCAGCGAGACGATCAGCCGCGTCAGCCAGCGCGCCAGCTGCGCCCGATCTCGTTCCCCGGCAATCGAATCCGGCAGGAATGCGGCTGCGAGCGCCACGACGACCTGCGACGACTGCCCGATCTCCACGGCGAGTCCCGCGTCGGCGGGCCGGAACCAGGCGATCAGCAGCGGGTCGGCGCGCACCGCGCGCACCGCGGTCAGCACCGCCGTCACGATCCGCTCGCCCGGATCGGCGATCCCGTCGACCTCGGCGACCACCGCGGCGCCGATGCGGCGCGCCTCCCGGTGGACGAACGCCAGCCGCACCGCGTGCCGGTTCTCGAAGTAGCGGTAGACCGTCGCGCGGGAACACCCGGCCGCCTTGGCGATATCGCCCATCTGGGTCTCGGCGACGCCCCGGTCGGCGAACAGGCGCGCCGCGGCATCGAGGATTCGCTGCGCGGCCAGTTCGGTGCGCCCCTCGGCCAGCCAGTCGGCACTCATGCGCTCGCCACGAACGGAACGTGCACCGGCCACCGTACGTAGTTGCCCTCCGCGTATCGGACACCGTCGAGGTCGATGGTGAAGTCCGGGCAGCGGGCGAGCAGCTCCTGCAGCGCGATGGTGGCCTGCATGCGGGCGGCCGCCGCGCCGAGGCAGTGGTGGTTGCCGTGGCCGAAGGTGAGGATGGTCTTCGGTCTGCGGGTGACATCCAATTCCGCGGCGTCCGAGCCGAATTCGCGTTCGTCGCGGTTGGCGGAGGCATAGAGCAGCAGCGCCCGCCTGCCTGCGGGGATGGTGACGCCCTCGATCTCCACGTCCCTGGTCACGGTGCGCGCCATGTTCTGCACCGGAGAGGTGAGCCGCAGGAATTCGTCGACCGAACCGGGAATCAGGGTCGGGTCCTCGATGAGGCGCCTGCGCTGGTCGCGATGCGTGGTGAGCAATTGCACCGCGCCGCCGAGATTGCCGGTGGTGGTGTCGTTGCCGCCGGTGATCATGGTGAACGCGAAGCCGATGATCTGCAGGATGCCGGGAATGTCGTCGGGTTCGCCGAGACCGGAGGCCACCAGGTGGGTGACGGTGTCGTCGGCCGGTTCCAGGCGGCGGCGTTCGATCATCGCGGTGAAGTACTGGGTGAGCTCGCCGACGGCGGCCTGCGCCGAGTAGACGTTGCCGGTCGCCGAGGCGGCCACGATGCTGTCGGTCCATTCGTCGAACTTCGCCCGCTCGGCCTCGGGCACACCGAGATAGTGCGCCACCACCATGGTCGGCAGCGGCTTGAACAGTTCGACGGAGATGTCGCCGCCGCCCGCCTCGCGCAGCCGCTCGATGCGCTCGACCACGAATCGCCGTACCGCGGGCCGGATCTCCTCGACCTGACGTGGGGTGAATCCCTTGGCCACCCGGCGACGGAAGATCGTGTGGTCGGGGGCGTCGGTGAACACGAACGGCTTGTTCTCGCCCAGTCCGATCTTCTCCAGATCGTGGTAGTCGACCGTGATGCCCGAGGCGGAGGAGAAGGTCTGCGCGTCACGCACCGCGTCGTAGACGTCACCGAAGCGAGACAGCACGTAGTAGTCCTCGTCGGGATGGTCGGCCGGGATCACGCGGTGGACCGGATCGTGGTCGCGCAGCGCGGCGTACATCGGCCAGGGATCGCGCCAGGTGTCGCCGGACCGGAGGACGAACCCGCCTGTATGTGACAAAGCTGTCTGCATATCTCGATCGTAAGACGAATGTTTGCCTTTGTCTAGAACATGTTTCAGTAAATGGTTGCCGGATCGAGGCCCGGACGGGCATCGGCAAACCCCATTTGTGTACACGAAACAGCGACACCAGCTGTTATCGTCGTCTGCGCAAACTCTTCGCAATCGAGTGGCTGAGCTCGTCCGCCGGCCCGACCGCATCCACGGAGGTTCCGATGAGCACAGCCGATCTGATCTTCACCGGCGGCGCGATCCTCGCGATGGATCCCGAGCACGAGGGCGCCCGCGCGCTCGCCGTGTCCCGCGGACGGATCGCCGCGGTCGGCGGAGCGGAGGTCCTGGCGATGCTCGGGCCGGGCACCGAGGTGGTCGATCTGGGGGATCGTTGCCTGATGCCGGGATTCGTGGAGGCGCACACTCATCCGACCCAGGACCAGATGCTCTACTCCGACACCGTGATCGACATTCGCCCGGTCACCACCTGTCCCAGCGCGGAGGACGCGCACGCCCAGATCCTGCGCACCGTCGCCACGGCTCCCGCCGGGCGTCCGTTGATCTTCTACGGCCTGGATGTCTTGCTGCAGACGGGTTTTCCCGAGCCGACCAGGGCCTGGCTGGACGAGCTCGGGCCGGACCGGCCGATCGTGATCTGGCAGAACTCCGGACACCTGGCGTGGGCGAACGGCGCCGCCATGCGATTCGCCGGTCTCTCCGACGACCTGCCCGATCCGGCGGGCGGTCACTACGCGCGGGACGACTACGGTCACATGACCGGGAAGGTCTACGAAGCGCCCGCGGTGCTGTCGGTCATCGGGCCCATCCTCGCCGACCAGCTAGTGGGCCCGGACCTGCTCGCCCGCGAACACGCCGACCTCGCCGCGCGCGGCGTCACGCTGTGCAGCGACATGGCTTTCGCCCAGCAGATGCGGCCGTTGACCAGCGCGCTCTACCAACAGCAGCGGGCCAAGGTGCGCATGCGCGCCTACGAGATGGCCGATCCGGCGGGGGAGACGTACTGTCCGCTGGACAACGGCGATGACATGTTCCGGCAGATCGGGATCAAGATCTGGGTCGACGGGTCGCCGTGGGTCGGCAACATCGACACCTCGTTCCCGTACTTGAACACACCGGCCACCGCCGCGCTCGGACTCGGCCACGATCACCGCGGCCACGCCAACTACTCCGAAGAGCAGCTGGACAGCATCGTCGGCGCGTACTACCCGATGGGCTGGCAGATCGCCTGCCACGTGCACGGCGATCTCGGCGTGGACCTGATCCTCGACGTGTACGAAAGCGCGCTGGCCAGATATCCGCGCCCGGATCATCGGCTGCGCCTCGAGCATTGCGGGGCGATGACCCCGGAGCAGTTCCAGCGCGCCGCGCGACTCGGCATCACGTGCAGTTTGTTCGTCGACCACGTCTACTACTGGGGCGACGTGCTCGTCGACGACCTGTTCGGCCCCGACCGCGGTGCGAACTGGGTGCGCACCCGATCGGCACTCGATGCGGGTATGCGCGTGTCGTTCCACAACGACTGCCCGGTCACCGAGGAGGAGCCGTTGCGCAACATGGCCGCCGCGGTCACGAGGACTTCGCGCAGCGGACGCGTTCTTGCGCCGGAGGAAAGAATCACCGTCGATCAGGCGCTGCGCGCCCAGACCATCGACGCGGCCTACCAGTTGTTCGCCGACGACATCACCGGCTCCCTCACCCCCGGCAAGTACGCGGACCTGGTCGTCCTCGACCACGATCCGCGGCGGGTGCGGCCGGAGCAGCTGGCCGATATCGGGGTGCACGCCACGTACCTGGGCGGAGAGCCGACCTTCCAAGCCTGATCCGCGTCCTCTGTCACATGTCACAAATGCCCGTGCGGAGCGGACCCAAGTCTCACAATCCCTGGTCGAGGCGGCCCACCGTACCGTGATTCCCGTTACGTTGGATCGCTGTGCAATTCCGGCCGGAAGGACCCGCTATGACCGCCCCCAACATGGCCGATCCCGATCTGATCGTCTCGGGCCGCCCGGTCTCGACGCACCTCAAAGACACCAGGACGCTGTCCCAGCGCATGGTGGGGCACTTCGTGAAGAACGTGGTGCCGTGTGGCACGCTGCCCGGCGAGGCGCTGAGCGGGGACGTCACCGCCGTGACCCGGGTGTGCTTGGAGCTGGCCGTGCAGATGCTCGACGGCAACGAGGGCGGTGAGGACATCGAGCGGGTCGGCGCCGCGGCCGCGGGCTGGGCGCGCGAGGGCATTCCGATCGACACCATCCAGCACGCCATTCACGAGGGCTTCAAACTCGGCTTCGATCTGATCCTGGCGAACGCCACCACCCAGGACCACGAGAGCCTGGTGAACGTGGCCCGTCGCTTCATGGACATTCTCGACACCATCATCACCACGGTCTCGGTGGCGTACGTGCGCGAGCTACGCGCCGTGGTGAGCGAACACCACACGGCCGTGCACACGCTGACCTCGGCGCTGCTCGGCGGCAACAGCACGTCGACCATGGCACGCGAGTGCGGCATCCAGATCGCCGAGTCCTATCACGTGCTCGCGCTGGCGGTGCCGCCGCACCGGGACGAGAAGAATCCCGCGCTGGACGGCAAGGTGGTCGCCCGTCGCAAGTTGCGCAGGCTGCAGGCCGAGCTGGCCACGCGGTGCGGAGACAGCGCCCTCTCGCTGCTGAGCGTGGACGGCGGCACCATCCTCATTCCGACCACGACCCTCGCCGACGCGCAGCTGGACGAACTGATCACCCACCTGTCCAGAGCCGCCCAGGTTCCGGTGCGCGCCAGCGCCGTCGAGGCCGCGCCCGACCGCATCCCGCAGGCGGCGGACCAAGCGCACGAACTGCTCGACATGGTGCATCGGATGAACAGCGTGTCGGGTCTGTACCGCTTCAACGACCTGGCGCTGGAATATCAGCTCACCCGCCCCGGCCCGGCGCGCGACTTCCTCGGCTCGCTGCTCGATCCGCTGGACGACTACCCCGAATTGCTGGAAACCCTGCAGGTGCACATCGGCACCAACCTCAACCGGCAGCGGACCGCGCGCCTGCTGCACGTGCACACCAACACCGTCGACTACCGCCTCAAGCGGATCGGTCAACTGATCGCGTTCGATCCGACCCAGGCCTCGGGCCTGTGGTATCTGCGCTCTGCGTTGGTCGCCCGCGCGCACCGGAGCGGAGATCCCGGTGGCACCATGCCCCCTCTCGCCGGCTACGACGAGCCGGAACGCGGCGGCGAGCAGGACGCCGTGGTGCACGACATCGCGGAGTCGCCCCGCGTACGGCGTTCCTGACGGGACGCCCGCCGTGCGGCGGTCGAGCCGCACGGCGGGGTGGACAGGTCAGCGGGGAATGGTGACCGGATCGGCGCAGCTGGCGAGCGCGTCCACGAAGGAGCACTCCTTCGGCAGTCGTGTCGGCAGGTAGTCGGCCGGGACGCCGCCTTCGCCGGTGATGGCGCGATAGGCCGCGACGGCGTCGGTGGGGCGCCGGGTCAGCGTGGGGTCGGTCGGCACGTCGACGGTGTAGAGGCCGAAACGCGGTGTGTAGGAACCCCATTCGTAGTTGTCGGTGAGGCTCCAGTAGTTGTACCCGATCAGGTCGATGCCGTCGGCTTTCGCGCGTTGCAGCCAGTAGACGGTGTCGCGCAGATTGTCGGCGCGGCTGTAGGCATCCCAGCGTGGCAGGCCGTTCTCGGTGGGCATGCCGTTCTCGACGATGTAGAGCGGCTTGCCGGGGAAGGCGTGCGAATAGTGTTGCAGCGCATAGTAGATGCCCTCGGGCTGCAGCGGGTTCTTCCACAGCTCGGTGAAGTTGGTCATCCCGGTGAGGTTGTCGGGGGAGAGGCCGTAGTAGTAGTCGATGCCGACGTAGTCCAGCTTGGCGGCGATCTTGTCGATGAGCGGCTTGTTGACCGGGTCCTCTGCGGCGGGGATGTAGGCGACATTGCTCGTCACCATCGCGCCGGGCTGCACGGCATGGATGTGGTCGTAGACGGCGTTGTGCGCCCGGGCGATTCGGTCGTGCATGGCGGGTACGTCGGCAGCGCCGAGGCTGCCGTGGCGCACCTCGTTGAGCACGTACATCATCGGCTCGTTGAAGGTCACCCAGAGGGGGTCGGCGCCGGCGTAGCGGTCGACCACGCGCCGGGCATTGGCCAGCCAGTCCTCGACGATGGCCGGATTGCGCCAGCCGCCGCGGTCGACCTCCCAACCCGGATAGACCCAGTGGTCGATGGTCAGCATCGGCCGCATGCCCGCGGCCTGGATCGCGGCGATCACGTTGTCGTAGAAGCGGAATCCGGCCTCGTCCCACTCGCCGGGCCGGGGCTGTAGACGCGCCCATTCGATGCCGATGCGGTACACCCGCACGCCCAGCTGGGCGGCGAGTTCGATGTCCGACCGGTACCGGCTGTAGAAGTCGATGGCGTTCCCGTACGGATCCTCGGTCTTGCCCGCGGCGACGTACCGCGACCAGTTGCTGTCCGGCGCATGGCCTTCCGACTGATAACCGGACGCGGCGACGCCCCACAGGAAGTCGCTGCCGAAGGGCTGCACGTGTGTGGGCGGCGCGGGGCGGGCCTGCACCGGCGCGTTGCCGCCGACGAGCAGCGCGGCGGTGGTGGCGGCGAGGATGGCCAAGACTCGGCGGCGACTGGGGGATCGCATCGAACTCCTGTTCCGAACGGGTGACCGGCGCTCATAGACCTCCGGTATCCGAGGACACCGGGCCGGGTGGGGTCACGGCGAACACTGTAACTGGTCGCCCGACCGCATCGGGGGAGGATTGCGTTGTGCGGCAAGCTGGCTCGGCGCCGCGACCACAACCGGCGGCAGGCTTCGTGACCTCGACACCGTGGTCCCGAGCTCGGTGGACGTGCCAGCAGCCGCGCCGGTTGCTCGGGTGGGCCACCGATGGGTTGTCGGGCAAGACGGCGCTGCTGTGTCGTACCCTGCCAGGAGATTCCGGTAATTCCCGGTCAGGCGGCGGGCTGGGCGATGAAAACTCGTTCCAGCAGGGCGTACAGGCAGTCCCGGTCCTGGTCGCTGAGCCTGTCCAGGCCATCTTGTGTGGCGCGCATCTTCGCACGAATCGCGTCGGTGACGCACTCGCCCTCGGCGGTGAGGACGACGTTCTTGACGCGCCGGTCGGAGGCGCTGGCCTCGCGGCGCACCAGTCCGCGCTTCTCCAGCCGGTCGACGATCCCGGTCATGTTGGAGGCGTCGCAGGTCATGATGTCGGCCAAGGCGTGCATCGCGGCGGGTCCCCGGCGCAACACGGTCAGCGCCTTGCCCTGGCTCGCTGTGAGGTTCTCGCTCGCCGCCGCGACCGTGAAGTCGCCGTAATAGACGCCGAGCGATACCGAGAGCAGTTCCATGAGCTGGGCCGTGTCGACGCGGGGACGTCCTGTCATTGGAGTCATTCTACTTTGGAAACTTGACAATCTCAAATATCTAACTTTACCGTCTTGTATTGCTTGAAGTTCTCAAGCATCAAGATTGTCAAGTACCTACGAGGAGCATCCCCGTTGACCGTCACTGCGTCCCCCACCTCCCGTGCGGCCGAGATCCTGTCCCGGCCTCTCGCGCTGAACGGCCTGACCGTCCCGAACCGCATCGTGATGGCGCCGATGACGCGCATGTTCTCCCCGGGCGGTGTCCCCGGTGAGAACGTGCGGTCGTACTACGCCCGCCGCGCCGCCGCGGGTGTGGGACTGATCGTCACCGAGGGGACCTACGTCGGCCACGAGTCGGCCGGTCAGAGTGACCGCGTGCCGCGGTTCCACGGTGAGGAGCAGCTGGCGGGGTGGGCGAAGGTCGCCGAGGCGGTTCACGAGGCGGGCGGCACGATCGTGCCGCAGCTGTGGCACATCGGCATGGTGCGCAACCAAGGCGAGCCGCCCTACGCCGACGCCCCTGCCGTCGGCCCCTCCGGCATCCGCGTCGACGGCACCGAGGGCACCGGCAAGGCGATGACCCAACGCGACCTCGACGATGTGATCGGCGCCTTCGCCGAGGCCGCCGCGGCCGCCGAGCGCATCGGCTTCGACGGCGTGGAACTGCACGGAGCCCACGGCTACCTCCTCGACCAGTTCCTGTGGGCGGGAACGAACCGCCGTACCGATGCCTACGGCGGCGATCCCGTAGCCCGTACGAAGTTCGCGGCCGAGGTCGTTGCCGCGGTCCGCG
Source organism: Nocardia sp. bgisy134 (assembly GCF_057708325.1). Lineage (NCBI taxonomy): Bacteria > Bacillati > Actinomycetota > Actinomycetes > Mycobacteriales > Nocardiaceae > Nocardia > Nocardia sp. bgisy134. The sequence goes on along the minus strand of NZ_JBYIRW010000013.1, from coordinate 202,660 downwards.
AGACCGTCTCGCCCGACTTCCCGGTGATCTTCCGCTACTCGCAGTGGAAGCAGGAGGCCTATGGCGCGAGGCTCGCCGAGACGCCGGAGGAGCTGGAGGCGATCCTGACCCCGCTCGCCGCGGCCGGCGTCGATGTCTTCCACGCCTCCACTCGCCGCTACTGGCTGCCCGAGTTCGAAGGCTCGGACCTGAACCTGGCGGGCTGGACGAAGAAGCTCACCGGCAGGCCCACCATCACCGTCGGCTCGGTCGGCCTCGACGGCGACTTCCTCCACGCGTTCGCGGGCGAGGGCGCCCCGGTCCATGGCCTCGACAACCTCCTCGACCGCCTGGAGCGCGACGAGTTCGACCTGGTCGCCGTCGGCCGCGCTCTGCTCCAGGACCCGCAGTGGGCGGCAAAGGTTCTGGGGGACCGGATCGAGGAGCTGAAGCCGTACGACGGGACGGCGCTGAAGACACTGAGCTAGACCTGCGCCTCGGCCCCACTCGAACTGCCCAGGGCTACTTTCTCGCACGGGGTGCCCCTCGACCCCCTGAGTCGACTCGGGTGGGGGAGGGGCCTCGGAATGGTGGGGTTGTTGGCCGGGGGGAGTGGGCAGGTCGAGCCCGGCTCGCTCCTCGAGGGGCAGTGTCGGCGGTCTGCGCACCTCGGTGCCGGTGTGATTGTCGAACGACATGATGATACGTAGATATGCGCATCTAACTATGAAAGATTATCCTTACAGAACCACCACGAATCACCTACTCCTACAAACAACAGGGCACAACCGCCACTGCTTTGGACGAGGAGAGGATGCGGCGGGATCTGAACGGATTCAGTCGGTGACGATCGCCGTGGCGATGACGTAACCCTTGGGATCGCGCCAGGTACGACCGGGGTGGTGCGCGAACCAGTCCTCGACGTCGGCGCTGAGATCGGCGAGGACGGCGTCGCGATCGGGGTGGTCGGCCGGGATGCCGCGGGGGCCGAAGATGGCCTCGGCGAAGCGGATCAGCGGCGCCGGGGTGTCGAAGACGAGCGCGTTGTCACGGCGTTGGACTCGCACAGCCCGGAAGAGGTCGGACATGAGCCCGGGCAAGGTTTCCGAATCCACGGTGCGGGACGGCGTCTCGCCGAGGTCGATGCCGTAGCTCGCGGCGTGCGCGTCGACGAGTTCGCCGATGTGCGGACAGGTTTCGGCGTGGTTGACGACGATCGCGACGGTACCGCCGGGTTTGGTGGTGCGCCGGAATTCGCGCAGCGCCGCCACCGGGTCCGGAACGTGGTACAGCATGTGGCGGGCGGTGAGCACGTCGAAGGTGTTGTCGTCGAAAGGGATCCGGCGGGCGTCGGCGCGGACGCCACGCACGCCCGGGACGGCGTCGGCCGCGGCGACCATGGCCGCGGACGTGTCGATGCCGAGGAGCGGGCCGCGGTGCCCGAGCGCCACGAGCCTGGCGAGGAAGCGGGCGTCGCCGCAGCCGACGTCGGCGAGGTATTCCGCGCCGGAGAGGTCGAGCGCGGCGAGCACGTCGGCGCCCGGGTCGTGTGGCTTCTCGGAGTAGCGCTCATGGGTGTCGATCCGCACCCGCAGCGGGGCGGGATCGGCGTATTCGGCGTCGAGACGGCTGCTCATCGGTGCACGTCCTTCGATCCGGTCGGCGGTGGTGACGCTCCCTTCTGGCGGTGAGCGTACTCCGGGCGAGGGTTGCGACCGCGCTTTTCGCGGCCGACTCGGCCGACCGTCAGATCCGCGTGGCCACGGATGCCGCGACCGGAGCCGCGTCGGGCGCGCCCTGTGCCTGCGGCTCGTCGTCGAGGACGGGGTCGCCGAGGCCGATCTTCCGTTGGATCCGCTGCATCCACGCCGGGGCCCACCAGCACCTGTCGCCGAGCAGTTTCATCACCGCGGGAACGAGCAGCATGCGCAGGAGGGTGGCGTCGATGAACAGCGCGGCGATCATGCCGTAGGCGATGTACTGCATCATCACCAGATCCGAGAAGGCGAACGCCCCGGTGACCACCAGGAGGATGAGCGCGGCGGCGGTGATGATGCCGCCGGTGTGGGCGGTGCCGACGCGGATGGCCTCGGTGGTGTTCGCGCCCCTGGCTCTGGCTTCGACCATGCGGGACAGCAGGAACACCTCGTAGTCGGTGGAGAGCCCGTAGATGATGGCGATGATGAGCACGAGTACCGGGGACATGATCGGCTGGGGTGTGAATTCGCTGAGCTCGGCGCCGTGTCCGTCGATGAATATCCAGGTGAGGATGCCGAGGGTGGAGCCGAGTCCGAGGGCGCTCATGAGCGCGGCTTTGATCGGCAGGACCAGGGATCCGAAGGTCAGGAACATCAGCAGCGTGGTGACGAGCACGACCGCCGCGAGCATATACGGCATGCGGTCGAGGAGGGTGTCGATGCTGTCTTCCTGGATGGCGGGCTGGCCGCCGACGAGCAGGGTGAGTCCCTCGGGCACGTCGAGTGCGCGCAGGTAGTCGATGGTCGGGCCCGTGTCGTTGGAGTCGGCGAGGGTGGCGCGCATGCGGTAGAGGTCGGTGCGGCCGGGCGCGGAGGCGGGCACGCTGAATTCGCTGGCGAGTCCAGGGGCTTGGTTGACCTGACGGTAGAGCTGCCCGATGGCTGCCCGGTCGTCGGAGACGACGATGAGTTGCAGCGGGTCGGGCTGGCGTTTGGGGAAGAGCTCGTCGAAGTGCTGCTGAGCGAGTCTGGTGGTGTTGTCCGGGGGCAGGTAGGTCTCGCTCATGCCGCCGAAAGCGAGGTTCTTGACGGGGATGATGAGCAGGCAGAGCCCGAGGACGATGGGAACGGCGACGCGGAGGGGGCGGCGCATGACCCAGTCGGTGGTGCGCCCCCAGAATCCGTTCTCGATCTCGGCGGTGGTCTTGGTGCGGCGGAATCGGCTGAGGCCGAGGCTGTCCACGCGCAGTCCGAGAATGCCGAGGGCGGCGGGCAGGATGGTGATCGCCGCGAGGGCTGCGAGCAGAACGGTCGAGATCGCGCCGTAGGCGAGGGATTTGAGGAAGCCCTGCGGAAAGAGCAGCAGGCCGCCGAGGCTGGCGACGATCATGGTGGCGGAGAAGACGACGGTGCGGCCCGCGGTGCTGACGGTGCGGCGGACGGCGGTGCGGGTGTCGTGGCCGGCGGCGAGTTCTTCGCGGAAGCGGCTGACGATGAACAGGCCGTAGTCGATGGCGAGGCCGACGCCGATCATCGAGACCACGCCGGTGACAAAGGAATTGACCTCGGTGAAGTTGGTGAAGATCCGCATGATGCCGTTGGCGCCGGTGACGGTGAGCGCTCCGATGGCGAGGGGTAGCGCGGCGGCGACGAGTCCGCCGAAGACGAAGAAGAGCAGCACCGCGACGACAGGGAGGGCGACGACCTCCATGCGGTGCACGTCGTCGGTGAGGGTGTCGGTGAGTGTGCCCGCGATGGGTTGCAGGCCGGCGACTTGGACGTCGACGCCGGGAATGTGGAAGGCGTCTTTGACTTTTCGGTAGTTGCGCACCATTTCGGTGTCGTCGTCGCCGTGGATGGCGATGAGGACGAAGGCGTGGCGGCGGTCGTCCCTGGCGAAGAGGGGTCCGCTGGCCCTGCCGGTCTCGGTGGCCCAGTAGGTGCCGTTGATGCCAGCGATCTCGTCGGGGTGGTCGCGGGGGAGGCTGTCGAGGTGGGTGACGACGGTGTGGGTGAGTTCGGGATCGTCGACGGTCTTGCCCTCGGGTGCGGTGACGAGCAGGACGACGTCGGATTCGTGGTCGCGGCCCCATGCCTCGTCGGCGATGCGGCTCGCGCGGGCGGATTCGGAGGTGGGGTCCTCCAATCCGCTGGAGCTGAGGTGGTTTTCGATGCCGATGCCGTAGCCCGCGAGTGCGAGCAGTCCGGCGATGACGACGCCGAGGACGCCGAATCGGTATCGGTGGACCAGATCCCCCCATCGCGCGAACATCAGCGGTCTCCGTGAGGGCAGGGCGGGGCGTCGGGGGCCGGGTTCGGTCGGTGAGCCGATCCTGCTGCGCGGAAGACCAAGGGGCCGCGTCCTTTCCGTGGGGCGACAGGGCGTCTGCCATCTAAGGTACAGACGTGAGTGAAATGTAGGCGTTTAACTATCATTTCCGGGTCGTGTGACATCGATTCGCTTCGCACGCGTGTGCCGTCGGTGATCGGACGCGGGCGTGCGGGCGTGTGAATTGCCCCGCTTGGACGCGCGCGGACCGGACGGGCTCGCCGCGTCGTGGCACCATGCGGTTATGGTCTCGAATCCGTTGCCGACCCTGGCCCGGCGCTTCGCGCAGCAGCGATGGGTGATGCGCCTGGCGCCGGTGGTGCTGCCGCTGGAACGGTTCGTGCGGTGGCTGAGCCGCGGCCGGATGGGCGTGCTCGACCTGGTCGGGCTGCCGTCGATCGAGGTGACCGTCGCCGGGCGCAAGACCGGCATGCCGCGCACCGCGTCGCTGCTGTATGTGCCGCGGGGGACGGATTTCCTGGTGATCGGTTCGAACTGGGGAAGCGCGAAGCATCCCGCGTGGTCGGCGAATCTGCGTGCGGCGAGCACCGCGACGGTCGGGCATCGGGGTGAGCGTTTCGCGGTGCGGGTCACCGAGATCACCGGGGTGGAGCGCAAGCGGGCCTGGGATCTGGCCGTGGAGTTCTGGCCCGGTTACGAGATGGAGTACGAGCTGTCCGGTGGCCGCGAGTTCCGGATCTTCGAACTGCGCCGGGAGTGAACGGGGTCAGTCGATCTCGGCCCGTACGGCCGCGGCGAAGGCGGCGATCGCGGGATGCGCGTGCGCTCCGGCGCGGCACGCGATGGTTGTGGTGCGCGCGATCGGGAGCCGGATGAGTCGCACGCCGGGCGGGGGATCGGTGGCGCTGAGTTCGGGGACCAGGGCGACGCCGTGTCCTGCGGCGACGAAGGCCAGCACGGTACTGAAGTCGTCGACTTGATGCCGGATGCGCGGGCTGAATCCGGCGGCTTCGCAGGCGCGGAGGGTCATGGTGTGGCAGCGGGTGCCCGCGGTGGCCACGATCCAGGGCGCGTCTCGCCAGGTGTCGAGTGTGGCGCCGGGGACGGCGGAATCGGCGGCGAGGAACATGGCTTCGCGGTAGAGCGGTGCGGTGTGCACGCCGGGTTCGGGTGGAAACGGCACCAGGTCGTAGTCGTGCACGAGGGCGACGTCGAGTTCGCCCGCGCGCAGTGCGTCGGCGACCCTGGCCGGATCCAGTTCTGTCACACAGGGTTCCAGCCCGGGGTGGACGGCGGCAAGTCGGGTGAGGGTGGCGGGGATGAAGGCCTGGGTGGCGCTGGGGAATGCGCCGATACGCAACGGGCCGGTGACTCCGGCCCTGGCGTCGGCCAGATCCGCCTCTGCCTCCTCCAGCCGAGCCAGTACCGCATCGGCATGGGCGACGAGGGTGTGCCCGGCGGGGGTGAGCGTGACTCGGCGTCCGGTGCGTTCCAGGAGCGCGACGCCGGATTCTCGTTCCAGCGCGGTGAGTTGCTGGGAGACCGCGGACGGGGTGAACGCGAGTGCTTCGGCGACGGCGGCGATGGTGCCGCGGCGCGCGAGTTCCCGGAGCAGGCGCAGTCTGCGCACGTCGAGCATCAGCTGAGCTTACGCTCAGCGGAACATATGCGAACTGGTTCTTAACGTGGGGGTGCGGCACGCTGGCCTTATGTACCGATTTCGAGGGATTTTCGTACCGCTGATCACGCCGTTCACAGCCGAAGGCGCCGTCGCGTTGCACGCACTGGAGACGTTGGCGCGTGACGTGCTCGACGAGGGTGCGGCGGGTCTGGTGGCGCTCGGCACGACCGCCGAGGCGGCGACACTGGACGCCGAAGAGCGGCGCGCGGTGATCGACGTGTGCGCTCGGGCGTGCGCGGCGGCGGGGGCGCCGCTGATCGTCGGGGCGGGCGGCAACGACACTCGCGCCGGTGTCGGCGCGCTGACGGAGCTGACGGCTTGGCCGCAGGTCGCGGCGGCGTTGGTGCCGGTGCCGTACTACACGCGGCCCGCCGAGGCCGGGGTGGTGGCGCATTTCGCGCACCTCGCGGCGAGCTCGCCCGTGCCGCTGATCGTGTATCACATTCCCTACCGGACCGGGCGTGCGTTGAGCGCGAACACGCTGCGGGAACTGGCGGCCTTGGATGGTGTCGTCGGTGTGAAATACGCGGTCGGCGGTGTGGATGCCGACGCGGTGGATCTGCTCGCCGAACCGCCCGCGGATTTCGCGGTGCTGGCCGGTGACGACGCGTTCGTGTCGCCGCTGCTCGCGCTGGGCGCGGCAGGTGGTATCGCGGCGACCGCGCAGCTGGCGACCGCGCGCTATGTCGCCCTCGAAAGTGCCTGGCGGACAGGCGACCTGACGGCCGCGCGGGCGATCGGCGCGGAGCTGGCCGCAGTCTCGGCGGCGGCGTTCGCCGAGCCGAACCCCACGGTGATCAAGGGTGTGTTGCACGCGCAGGGGCGCATTCCGAGCGCGGCGGTGCGATTGCCGCTGTTGCCCGCCGCGCCGGAATCGGTGGATCGGGCTCTGACGGCGCTTCTCGATCACCTTCCATCCCGATAGCCGATTGCTATTCTGACGTAGTCCGGTGCCGCCGGGCGGCGAGAACCGCACAGACCGGAGGGCGTTGTGAACGATCGTCGCGGCGCGTTGCAGGAGTACCTGTTGCGGACTCAACCCAGGACCATCGACCGGGGGCGGATGGTGGTCGTGGAGCGGGAGCTCACCCGGGCGGTGCGCGGCGGCGTGACCGGCGCTGTGGTCGAATTCGGTTGTTACCGAGGCGGAATGACCGCGTGGATGCGCGCCGTGCTGGACGCCCTCGGCGCGGATCCGCCGGTGCACGCCTACGACTCGTTTCGCGGGCTGCCCGCGGTCGGCAGCTACGACAGCGACTACTTGGCCGAGGGCGAGTTCACCGCCTCGGTGGGTGATGTGCTGAGGCTGCACGAACAGTTCGGTCTGCGTCGGCCGCACGTGCACGCCGGTTTGTTCGCCCACACCCTGCCCGAGCAGCTCCCCGCCCGGATCGCTTTCGCCTACATGGACGGCGACCGATACGAGTCGACGGTGCAGTGCCTGCGTGCCACCCTGCCGCGACTCGCGCCCGGCGCGATCCTGGTGTTGGACGACTATGCCGATCCCACGGCGTCGCTGCCCGGTCGGGCGGTCGCGCAACCGAAGGCGCCGGGGGTGATGAAGGCGTGCGAGGACGTCTTCGGCACCCCGCTGGCGGTCACCGCGGTCTGTGAGGATCCGACCTGGGCGTTGGGCGTGTACCGTCACACAGTCCCGCCGACCGTCTCCGCTGCGACGTCCGCGCGGCCGGAGGCGGCGCGCTGAGGGGCCGCACGGGATCTCCGTAGATCCCGTGTTCGGGCGAATGCGTTGCGTACGAAAGGGATCGGTTCGGCCATCCAGACCGATCCGCTCCACGCTCCCTCTTTTCGTATCGGCTGAACTTCGATACAGTTTGTCTCGAAGATATGAGACAAACTGTTTCGTAAGGGGATGCCGTGCGACCACCGGATCCTCGGACGGTGCGCAGCCGCGATGCCGCGCTCGCATCGGCCCGAGAGCTGTTGATCGAGCAGGGATTGGCCGGTCTGACCCACGGTGCTGTCGCGGCGCGCAGCGGGATCAGCCGGGCCACGCTGTACCGGCTCTGGCCCGAGCCGCCCGATCTGGTTCGCGCCACGATCGCCTGGCACATCACCCTGGCGCAGTCACAGCCGACCGGTGATCTGCGCGCCGACCTGCTGACCGAACTGGCGGGAACCCGCGCGATGCTGCACGAACCGGCCAGCGAACAGGGCATGCGCGTGATGATCGAAAGGGCTGCTGTCGAACCGAAATTCGCGGAGGTCAAGGAGGCGCTGTACCGGTCGGGCACCCGGGTGGTGCGCGCGATCCTGGCCGATGCCGTCGCACGCGCCGAACTGCCCGCCGAACTCGATATCGACATCGCCGTCGATCGACTGCTCGGTCCGCTGTTCTTCCGCCGCCTGGTCGCCAACCGAACCTTCGACCTCGACTACGTGCACGATGTCGTCGACGACTTCTTGCGCTGCCACTCCACGAAACCCCCACACCGGCAAGGACCTTTGTGACATGACGTCTCCGGTAACCAGAAGTCTTTCCGCTCCACGGATTCTCGCCGTGCTCGTCGCACTCGTCACTGTGTTCGGTGCGTTGCTTGCCGATTTCGTCGTCCCGGAGAGCGCGGGCCAGCACTTGCACAACGACGCGTGGCCGCCGCACGCGAAATTCCACGACGCGCAGTACATCGTCATGTCGATCCTGCTCGGCGCGGTCGCGCTGACACTGCTGGTACAGCGTGGAGGCGGTACACGATCCCGGGTGTGGACGGCCTGCGCGATCCTGGCCGCGCCGTGGCTGGGCCTGCTGAGTGCGATGCTGTTCCCGGGCGCCGCCGTACAGGATCCCGAATTCGACAACCCGTCGATCGTCGGCCTGCACCCCCAAGTGCTGCTGGCCGCGATCCTGCTGACGCTACTGCTTGTGGCCGTCCTGCTCATCGCCCGAACCGAACGGCAACACTGAATGGCAGGTGCCGCACTCGGTATTCCCCGGCGCGGGCATCTTGTCCCCGTTACCCACCACCGCGACGGCGCGCCGCTCGAACTGGGTGCGCTGCAACGCCAGTGCGCTTGCGGCTGGCCCCGGCCGCAAGCGCGGATCGGACAGCACCAGATCGAGCAGCAGTCGCGTCCAGCATCCGGCCAACGGGGCCGTGGGGTCAGTCCAGTGTCGACAACGCGGCGCGGAGCCGCTCCGCGAGCTCTACGGCCTGCGGCAGCGACCACGGCAGCACGCCGTTATCGGCCATCAGCGCGTGGAACTGCTGTTCGCGGTAGGGGACGCCAGGCGGCAGCGGCGCGACGTGCCGGTGCAGGTGCGAATTGCCTTGCTGGCTACCGAGACTCAGCACATAGGTGCGCTCGCTCGGCACCACCGCCTCCACGGCGCGTGTCACCGGGTGCACCAGCGACATGATCCGCAGGAAAGCGTCCTCGGGGAGGTCTCGCACGACGTGTTCGCGGTGCAGTTTCGGTGCGACGAGGACGGAGCCGAACAGCGTCGGATAGCGCGACAGGAACGCGAAGTTCTGCTCGTCCTCCGCGATGATCAGCACGGAGCGACCCGTTCGAGCGGGAAGTAGAAGTGCGCGCAGGCAAGGATCGGCTCTACGCCGATTTCGCGAGCAAGGACGGGCTCTATCCAGCGGTCATCGAGCAGTGGCCGGGCCAGATCACCGACGGGACCGCACTCGACGTCGCGGACTTGCCGGATACACCCGGGGGGATGTTCGACCACTATCTGCCCGAGAACGCCCGGCTGCAGGCCTGGGCCGAGGTCCGGGCCACCGGCATCCCCGCGGCGGAGAACGCGGTGCGCCGCATCATCGCGACCGAGATCAGCGAGATCGAACACGGGCAGCGCGAGGGTCTCGTCACCACCGACTTCCAGCCCGTGGCGCTGGTCGCCATGCTCACCGATCTGGTGCCGCCGCCGTGCACGCCGGCCGGGCGGAGGAGACGCACGACATCGCCGAACGCCGGCCGCGGTTGCCGGCCGCACGCTGGCTCACCGCCCAGGAATGACCGCGCCGACCATGCGCGGATGCTGGGAGTTTGCCGGAAATCGATGAGAGCCGCGCAGGCCCGGGCGTAGACTCACCGGGATCGCTGCGTGAACATCCACTTCGAGGTGATGTGGCATGGTCGACACAGAGGTGCTCATTGCCGGCGCTGGTCCGGTCGGACTGACAGCGGCCATCGAGTTGGCCCGACGCGGAGTGACTTGCCGGATCATCGACGCGGCCGCCGAACCACCGCGGTATGCCAAGGCGGTCGGTATCCAACCCCGGACGCTCGAGGTGTTCGAGGGCATGGGGGTGTTGCGGCAGGTGCTCGACTCGTCGATCCAGCTGCGCGGGCAGATCGTGTACGTCAACGGAGCCGAAGTCGAGCGCGTCGCGCTGACGCTGCCCGCCGACATCCCCTACCAATTCGTCGGATTGCCGCAGTACGAGACCGAACGGATCCTGCGCAAACGCCTGGACGCCACCGGTACGCACGTCGAACGGGGCACGGCGCTGACCCATTTCGAACAGGACGACTCCGGCGTGCACGCCGTGCTCACCGACGAGAAGGGCGAGCGCCGGGTGCAGGCGGAGTATTTGATCGGTTGCGACGGCGCGCACAGCATCGTGCGAAAAGGGTTGGGGCTCAGTTTCGAAGGCGCGGCGTTCGCCGAACAGTACATGCTCGGGGATGTCGAACTGGGCTGGTCGATGCCGCGCGGTTATGGCATCCGTGCGATGCACCGCACCGACGGTGTCACCGACGATCTGCTGGTGTGTATCCCGTTGCCCGGCGATTACCGGTATCGGGTCTCGATGCTGGTGCCCGAGGAACTCGCGACAGCACCGGCGACGTGCGGCGACGCCGTCGAGCACGGTTTCGAGGGCAGTCATCCGCCCGAGCTGCACCACATCCAGGCGGTCCTCGACCGGCTCGCCCCCGAGCGGGTCACCGCGTCGAGCCTGCGCTGGTCGTCGGTGTTCCGCATCAGCCATCGCATCGTCGACTCCTATTCGCGCGCACGGGTGTTCGTCGCCGGAGACGCCGCGCACATCCATCCGCCGACCGGCGCGCAGGGCATGAATACCGGCATCCAGGACGCGCACAACCTCGCCTGGAAACTCGCGCTCACCCTCGCGGGCATCGGCGCGCCAGATCTGCTCGCCAGCTACGACGCCGAACGCAGGCCCGTCGGCGCGGAGGTGGTCGGACGGACCATGCGCAGCGCGCGGGAAGGCATCGGCGCGGGGGAGACCGACCCCGACTTCGTCATCCGCCGCGAAGCGCAACTGCTGATCGACTACTCCGCCAGCCCGCTGGTGAGCAACGCCCCCGCCGACACGGGCGGTCCGCTGCCCGGACGACGCGCCCCCGACGCGGCCGGTCTGACCCGCGACGCCGTCGCCTTCCCGATCCGGCTGTTCTCCCTGTTCGGGCGAACCGATCACACCGTCCTGATCTACGTCGACGACACCGCGGGCCCCGAGTCGCCCGCCGCGGTGGCCGCGCTCACCGATGCCGCGCGCCGCGCCGCACACGGCCGGGTCGACGTCTACCTCATCGCCGCCGCCGACGCCGAACCCGAATCCTCACCGCTGCCGGTGATTCGCGACCGCGACGGTGACTTCGCCCGCGCCTACGGCGCGAAAGGGTTGTGCGCCTATGTCATCCGGCCCGACGGCTATCTCGGATTCACCGAACACGCGCCGACGCCCGAAGATCTGACCAAGCACTTCGCGGCGATCTTCCGCTGAACCGGGTTCAGCGGGATTCCGGCGACAGGATCTGGATCAGCTGGCGAGCGAATTCCCTGGGGTCGGTGCGTATCCCGTTGTGCGCGCCGGGAAATTCGACGACTGTCGAGTTCACCATGCACACGCTGTGGTTTTACGGCTTCGCGACGGGCCACGATATGGGCGACTCGCTCGCGAAACGGCGTGATCGAGACAGTTGGGTCACCGAAGGCATTGCGCCACACAGCGAAATGGCCGCCGGGACGCAGCACGCGATGCAACTTCGGCAAGACCACCTCGAGATCGAACCAATGCACAGCGGTGGCCGCGACAGCGAGATCAAAGACTGCCGCGGGCAGCTCAACCTGCTCGGCCGTGTCGACGTGCACAACTGCGGCCGGCCAGCGACGGCGCAGCCATCGGCCAGGGCCGGGCCCGGTTCGACCGCGTCGACCGACGCGCCCGCTTCGAGGAGCGGTCCGGTGGCCAGTCCACTACCGGCCCCGAGATCGATCGCCCGGATCCCTGGCTGCAGCAATCCGAGATCTTGCAGCTCGGCCCACAGAACAGCCGGATACGGCGGCCTGGCCCGGTCGTAGACATCGGCATGGGTATCGAAATGCAGCGGGTTGGGCACCCGGAAAACTCTAATCCGGTTGTGGCCGAACCGGACACCGCGATCAGCGGCATCACCGGAGGTAGATGACAGGCGCGGCCATGCCTGTCGCCACTGAGGTCGGAAGAGGGTGTCGCGGACGCGCAGCGGCCGGTACCGGTCGGCCCGGGCTGGTCGAGTCCGGCGGCGATGTCGACCTGGTGCCGTGCTTCGGGCCACCCAGCTCAGCGCCACCCGAACCTGGCGCCGCTCGACTCTTGATCAGATCGGCGGCCCTTGCATCCGGATCGGATGTCGGGACGCGGTCTCGGGCCGGGCAGTTGCACCAGCACCGCGCCGGTGAGCAGTATCGCCGCCCCGGCCAGTTGCGTCGGCCCGAGTGACTGGCCGAGCAGCAGCCACGCCAGCACCGCGGCGACCAGCGGTTCCACCAGGGACAGCACGCCGGCCAGGGCCGCGGGCAGATCGCGCAGCGCCCGCAACCCGGCCAGGTAGGGCAGCACGGTGCCGGCCACGGCCAGCGCCAGCAGCACCAGCCACACCGGGGCCCGCAGACCGCCCAGTACCGCAGCGGTAGTGAGCAGGCCCGAAGGCAGCGTCCACGGCGGAGCGACCGCCGCCACCATCACCGCGCCGATCGCCAGCCCAGCCGCGGTCAGCCCGAGCGAGTCGTGCCTGCTCGCGCCGTGCTCGCCGAGCAGGAAGTACCCCGCTGAGCAGATCGCCGCGCCGAGCCCGGCGGCGACGCCGAGCAGGTCCAGCCGGGTGCCCTGCCAGATCTGCGCGACCAAAGCCAATCCGGTCGAAGCCAACCCGATACCCAGCCACACCAGTCCGGGCAGCCGGGTGCCCCGCACCACCCGAACCCAGAGCGCGACCAGCGCGGGCGCCACGTTGACCAGCACCATCGCCACCCCGACCGGAACCCTGGCCACGGCAACGAAGAACAGCAGTTGCACCCCGGCGACGCCGAGCAGACCGTAGCCGAGCAGCAACCAGAGGTCGGCGCGGCCGAATCGCAGTGCCCGCGGCCGCAGCACCGCAACCATCGGCACCAGCAGTATCGCGGCCAACACGATCCGCGCCGAAGTCACCGCAGCCGGAGACCAGCCCGCCGCCATCACCGCCGCGGCCAGCGAGCCCGAACTTGCGAACAGCACCCACGAGATCAGACTCAGCCCGGTCGCCCGTGCCTGGCTCGGCGCCCGCACGGCCTTCTCCGATACGACCACGCCTGGCAGTGTGCCTGAGCGATCACCGCCCTGACCAAAGGTTTTCCGGCCGAGCCGTTCGGCGGCCCGCCACACGAGAGCGGGATCACCGACCGGCTCAGCGGCGGCGATCAGCAGGAGCAGCCTGCTCTGCTCGGGTAACCCTTCGATCCGCGTCAGGAAGCTCTGTTCGATCCGGGCTCTCCGAAGCATCCGAGAGCAGACTCAGCACCGCCAGTCCGACCGGGAAGCGTTCCGGCGGGGTGCCCGCCCGCATCCCGAACACTGTCTCGAGCGCGTCGCGCTGCGGCGCGGGAAGTTCTTTCAGCCGATCCAGCAGCGGAACACACAACTGGTGCAAGGTGGCGAACGCGAGCTCCATCTCGGACTCGACACCGACCGCACGCAGCATCCGCATGCCCGTCGCCGAACGCTTCAGGTACTCGAGCAGCGCGGACTTTCCGACTCCCGGCGCGCCGTGCATGACGAGCACGCGTCCGGCGCAGCCATGATCGATGCGATAGGCGCCCGAGCGTGCGAGGCCGGCGGTGCGACGTCCCGCGAACACCGTTGTGGCGTCTGCCCGGTCAGCGTTCGTCGTAGGTGCGGCGAGCGGTGGCGATGTATTCGCGGTGCCGTTCGGCCCAGTCGATGAGGGCGCCGACCTCGCGCGACAGTGTCCGCCCCGCCGCCGTCAGGTCGTAGTCCACGCGCGGCGGCGTGGTCGGGGTGACGGTTCTGGTGACCAGCCCGTCGCGTTCGAGGCTGCGCAGGGTGAGAGTCAACATCCGCTGGGAGATGCCGTCGATCGCGCGACGCAGCTCGGCGTAGCGGCGCGGTCCCGTGCCGAGCACCGCCATGATCAGCACACTCCACTTGTCGCCCACCCGGTCCAGCACATCGCGCAGCTCACAGGTGGCCGAATCCGCGCTGACCTGCATGGAAACATCGGTGTGCGTAGCGAATTCCGAAGTGCCTACTTCTGTCACCCCGGGAGGATCGCCCAGAATCCTGTCGAACACAAGTAGTGACCAACGCACAAAAAGTGCGTTACCGCGCAGGAGGACACCGTGACCGCCGATCTCACCGCCTTGCCCGCCCGAACCGGGGACAGGCCCGCGACGACCGGGCTGGAAATCCCGCACGATCAACTGGAGGCGTTCTCGCCGCCGCAGATCCGTTCCGTGCTCATCGAATTCGCGCGCTCGCTACCCGGGGTGCGGACCGGGCCGAGTGCGGTGTCCGAACCCGGATCGCTGGCCTTCCGGCTGCCCCGAGCCGATCGCGACTTCGACGCGTTCCTGCATCCCTCCGTCGACGAATTCGGCCACGTGCACCGCACCGGATTCATGCACCTGACCATCCCGGTGAGTTCCGTTGCGGTGCTGACGGACCTGGGCTGGGTGGAACCGCATCCGATCAGCAAGCGACCCGAGTTCCCCAGCGGCATCGTCATGTTCTACGCACCGCGCGACACCGACGAACTGACCGTCGCGACCACCGTGCTGCAAGCCTCCTACGACCAGGCCGCCGCCTGAGCGCGTTCGTCGCGTGATCGCTTCGGCGACAAGTGCGTTCGACGCGCTCGGTCAGTGCTCGAAGATGCTCGTGTCTCCCGGCTCGGTCTCGAGCGCCTCGCGGTCGAAGATCAGCAGGGTGAGGAAGAACAGCCCGCCGGCGACGAGCAAGCCGACCACGATCAGCACCGGGACCACCGCATGCTCGGGCGTCACCAGCACGAACAACGCGACGGCCGACCAGACCAGCGCCGCGATCGCGACTGGCAACTCGAAGCGCCCGAGGTCGAACGCGCCTTTCCTGCGGTCCAATCGTCTGCGCACCGTCAGGTAGAGCGCGATCGTCGAGCCGTAGATGAGCGCCGGGAGGATCGTCGAGGCTGTGATCAGCTCCAGCAGCGCGTCACCAGGCAGTGCGACCATCAGGACGACGCCGAGGAAGAAGATGAGGATCGTTGCCGGGACCGGTGTATGCGTGCGCGGGTCGACCCGTCGCATCAGCCGGTGGGCGGGGAAGCGCGCGTCGCGCGACATCGCGAAAACGAGCCGCGAGCACGCGGCCATCACCACCATCCCGGCACCGAAGAACGCGAACGTGATGGCGACCAGCAGGATCCTCTCCATCACCGGACCGAGCTGGTCGCGCATGATCGCCGCGACCGGCGACTCGCTGGCGCTGATCCGGGGGATGTCGTCGATCGCCACGGTGAGTGCGATCACGAACAGCAGACCCAGCACCCCGGCCGCCACGACCGACCCCACGATCGCGCGCGGGACGCTGCGATAGGGATCCTTGGCCTCCTCGGCCAGATTGGCCGCGGCGTCGAAGCCGACGAGCGTGCCGAGTCCCATGATCATCGCGAGCATCAAACCGCCGCCGACGGCGAAATAGCCGGGGGCGTTCTCGGTGACACCGCGCGACGTGAGGTTGTGGGCCGTGCCGTTGCCGGTGATCACCACCGCGACGACGAGCGCGATCGCCACCACCACGACGAGCGCCAGTTCGAGCCCCACCGCGCTGGTGTTGATCATGCTGACCAGGCGCGTCGAGGCGACGGCGAGTACGGCCTGGATGAGCAGCACCGCGAGGGTGATCAGGCGAGCGGTGCCCTCGTCGGGTGCGAGGCCGGCCAGCGGCATGAACGCCTGGCTCGCCAGCGCATTGTCGACAGCCATCACCGCGACCGCCAGGTAGCAGAACGTCAGCCAACCGAACCCCCAGCCGATCTTGGGGTTGGCCAGCCGTGAGGCCCACTGGTAGGACGAGCCGCTGAGCGGGATGCGGGCCGCGAACTGCGCGACCACCAAGGCCACCAGGACCTGACCCACCGCGGCGATGATCCACAGCCAGATCCCGACCGGGCCCGCGTTCCGCAGCACGTCGTCGTAGGTCGCGAAGATGCCGACCGCCACCGAGATGAACGCGAACGAGATCGCGAACACCTGGAAGGGGCCGAGCGTGCGCTTCAGCTCCTGCCGATAGCCGCCGAGCTCGACGGAATTCTCGTTGGTCTGCGCCTGCGACGAAGCGTCCGCCACCTCGCTCACCTCACCTTCTCGGAGGGTGCGCCACCAGCCGTGAACACGATCGACTTCGTGCGATTTTACCGAAGTGGCCTCGAGCGGAGCGTCTGCGAGACGGGTGGCGAGCAACACCGTGAACAGCGCGGCGAGCCCGGGACAAAACAAGCAACCCATGGGTGGGAATCGCCCACCCATGGGTTGCCCTTCGAATCGCGACGGCAGAGGTTGTCAGCGATCGAGGTCGACCTCGCGTGCGCCCGGCAACCGGCACAGAACGAAGATCGCCACTGCGAGGACGCCCGCGGTGATCGCTCCCGCCCACATGATCGCGTCCATGCCCGAGGCGGACGCCTGGATAGCGATCCGGTCCACGGCTGGGGCGAATCCCGACATCTGGTCGGGCAGATAGTCGACCACCTTTCGACCGACCCCGGAGCCGAGGGCATCGGTGAGCCGGTTCACCTCATGCGGCGGTATCCCGCGGACGAAAGGTCCCAGGCCCGTGAGCGAACGCTCCGTGGATGCGGTCGCCCGGTCGGCGAACAGCGCGCCGAGGCCTGCGATGCCCAACGCGGTACCGACCTGACGAGCGGTGAGGACAGTACCGGTCGCCATTCCGCTGCGCTCCACACTGACGAAGGCGAGCGCACCCTGCGAGACGATCACGCTCGCGGCTCCCAGTCCGACACCACCGATGATCGAACCCAGTACGAAATGTGTCCACTGCGTGCCCACCGACACTCCCGTGCACAGGAACAGCCCGGCCGCGATCAGCACGACTGCACCGGGCAAAGACCAGCGAATCGGCATGCGCCGCTGCAGGATCGCGACAACGGGTGAGACGAAGAACGCAGCCAGAGTCAGCGGCAGCGCACACAGACCCGCTTGCAGCGGACTGAACTGCAGGGTGTTCATGTAGTAGAGAGCGAGGTAGTTGACACCGGCGAAAATGGTGCCGCCGATGGCCAATCCGCCCAGGGTCAGCGCCGCGAATGTCGGCTGCGCGATCAGGCGGAGGTCGAGCATCGGCTCCGGCGTGCGCAACTCCCAGCCGACGAACACCACGAGAGCGACCAGCGAAGTGATCACTGCGGCGATGATCGTTGCGGAGGTCCACCCTGCGTTGTTGCCTTCGATCAATGCGAAGACACCGGCGAACAGCGCGATGCTGATCGTTGCGGTACCGACCCAATCTGCTCGACGCGGCCGCAGATCGCGCGATTCCGCCATGTAACGCCACGCAGCGACGAAGGCCAGGATTCCGATTGGCACATTGATGAGGAAGATCGCCTTCCAGCCCATCGTGTCCACGACGATTCCGCCGATCAGTGGCCCTGCGGCGGCCGCACTCGCGAGCACGGCCCCGTACACGGCGATCGCACGTGCCCGGCTTCGGGGCTCGACGAACGTGGCGGCGATAATCGGCAACGATATGCCGAACAGCATGGCCGCACCGACACCTTGAACACCGCGGGCCAGGTTCAGCGCCAAGATCGACGGGGCCATCGCACAGGCCACCGAGGCGGTGGTGAAGACGACGACGCCGCCCAGATACAGCCGCTTGCGTCCGATCCGGTCACCCACCGTCGCGGCGATCAGCACCATCCCGGCGATGGGCAGGGTGTATGCATCGACCACCCATTGCAGCGACCCGAGCGTCGCGGTGAAGGTGGACTGGAGTTCCGCCAGCGCCGTCGCCACGATCGTGAGATCGAGCAGCAGCATGAACGTGCTCAAACACACCGCTGCGAGGGTGATTCGAGCGCGACGAGAGACCGGCAGGGCCGGCCGATCGACCACCGGCTCACGCAGTTCTTCTTTGAGATGGGTCACCAATGGGCTCCTCTACCCTCGTTCGGGGCCACCGCGCGTTTCATGGCGGGGTTCGGCAGTCGGGTCAACCGGGCGATCCCGCTGACCACCCAGGGCGCGCTCGCGGCGATCGCGAGAAGCTTCGATTGGTAGCGCGGCGACACCAATGCCTGAGAGAGCCAGGTTGCTTGCCGGATCCGGTATCGGACGTCGCGCGCCAGTCGTGCCTGGTACCTGTCCGCGTCGTATCCCCGGTGCCATGCCGCGACTGCCAGGCTCGCGCTGTGCAGCGCGATCGACATCCCGTCACCCGCGAACGAGGGAATCACCGCACCCTGATCGCCGAGCCGCCAGACGCCATCGGAAGTTCGCGCGATATAGCCGTACGGAATGGACGACACGGCGTGCATCTTCGGATGAACCGGATCAGCACCAGCCAACCGCTCCGCGATTGCCGGGTCGATACTTCCGAAGTCCCGATCCCATCCCGGTCCCGCCTGCGCCTTGTCGAGCAGCAGACAGACGTTCGTCTCCCCGCCCTCGACCGGGTTGATCCCGCAGTAGCCCCCTGGTACGAAGACCAGCTCGACATGGTTGCCGAGTGCGCCGGACTGTGCGGGCGTGAGCTTCCAGTGTTGTTTGAATCCCGCCAACCCGGATTGCACGCCCTTGCCGCATTCACGGGTCCATCCGCGTAGGTCGTGCTTTCCGGTAGCGAGGAAGATCTCGCGGCCATCGAAACTCTGCTTGTCGGTCTCGACGCTCCATCGGCCGACTTCGCCTGTCAGCTTGCGCGCGCGGATGCCGCGGTGCACATCGACGCCCTCCTGCGCGGCGCGGCCGATCAACTCCTCGTCGAGGATGTGACGTGACAGGCCCAGCGCACGGAACGGAAGCCGTACGTCGACGTTGTGCTGGCGGCTACGCAACCGCACGCCGTCCATCGGCACCCCACCGAGCCCGTCGGGATCGACGCCGAGCCGATCGAGGTACGTCAGCGCCTCACGGCTGAGGAACTCGCCGCACACCTTGCCGAAGGTTCGGGCCTCCTTTTCCAGTAGCGCAACCCGCGCGCCGCTGCGCGCCAGTCCGATCGCGACCGCCGACCCGGCAAGGCCGCCGCCCACGACGACAGCGTCGTATCGACCGGTGGCGGCCGACCGGGAAGGCCGTGGCTGACGGACCATCTTCGGCTCGAGTGTGTCGCCAGGTGCCTGAGACAAGTAGCTATTCACAGCGTGTCCTCTCAGGCGATATGGAACAGCATGGTCTCGGCCGTGAGGCCGGGGCCGAAGGCCATCCCGCACCCGCGCTTGCCGCTATTGGCTCCGTCGCCGGCACTCATCATCTGCTGGAGGACGAAGAAAATGGTTGCGGATGACATATTCCCGTACCGATCGAGAATGTCTCGTGAGTGCCGGAGGTCGGTGGACCCGAGCTCCAGGGCCTCTTCGACCGAATCCAGGATGAGCCGTCCACCGGGATGGACTGCCCACAGATCGATCGAATCCGTCTGTGCGCCATTGAGAATGATCTGGGTGTTCTCGGCGTTCAGCGCATCCTTCAGAGCTCCCGGCACACGACGGGACAGGACCATGTCGAACCCGGTGTCGCCGATATGCCAAGACATCTGATCGTGCGTATCCGGCACTACCAACGCGGTAAAGGAATCGAGGCCGATACCCTGTTCCTCGCTGGTGATCAGCGCTGCGGCGCAACCGTCGGCAAACAGCAGCGACGAGATGGACATCTCGAGGTTCTTGGGCATCTGCAGGTGAAGTGAGCAGAGTTCGAGGGAAAGCACCAGCACCTTTGCGTTGGGCTCGGAGCGAACGATGTGGTTCGCGAATTTCAAGCCGTTCACGCCGGCGAAGCACCCCATGAAACCGACGGTCGTGCGCTCCGCGTTGGGATTGATGCCGAACCGTTTGATCAACTCGAGGTCCAGACCCGGGGAGAAGAATCCCGTGCAGGTGATGACGACGATGTGCGTGATGTCGGCGGCGATGTCGTCGATCTCCAGTCCGGCCACGGCCCTGGCGGCGAGGTCGGGGGCAGCCTCCTTGTACGCGGCCATTCTGGCCGCGGTGCTGACCCCGTCCGGATCGGAGCCGTAGAACTCGGACGGCTGATCCAGCACCGAGTAGCGGCTCGAGATCTGACACTGCGGAATGACCTTTTCCAATAACAGCCTGTGACGCTTCAGCTGGGTCACCTCGAGGAGGTTGTCACACAGCAGTTGATGGACTTCGTTCGTTGGAACAGCGGTGGAAATCTTGTTCACGTACGCAGTCGTCATAATTTCCTTCAATCGAGACCGAACCCGCCGGAAGCTTTGCCGCCGGACTGGTGGCGTTCCCGTCGAACACCTGGCATGAATAATTCCTCAGATACCTGCCAGCAAACACCACCCGTAGGGGTGGAAACATGCTCACCCCGGGTGGGCGGCTTCCACGCTCGGGTGGGCGGGCCAACTAGTTGTCGGGCGCAACCAATCGGCGCGTTCTAGATGATTAGTTATCCAGTCTATCGATATTTCAACTATGCCCGCGTCGGAACGAATTCGACAATCTTTTCAAGTTCTGTGCGCTGGTTGCCGGACTGGCCGACAGGCGAACCGCACACCGCTTCGCCCGCGCCGAGTCGGTTACCTGTCACAGACCGAGTTTGGTGACGGCGTTGTCTTCCAGCGGGTTCGCCGTGCGGATGTATCCGTGCACGGTGCGGGGATTTGACCAGCGCCCCTGGCGCATGATTTCGCGGTCGCTGGCGCCGCCGAGGGCGGCTTGGGTGGCGAAGCCCGCGCGTAAAGAGTGTCCGGAGAAGAGGTTCGGGTCGAGGCCCGCGCGGGCGGCGTAGCGTTTCACGAGTTCGGCGACGGCGCGCCCCGACATCGGGCGGTCGCCGATGCCGCCGTGGCGGGTGATCGTGGGAAACAGCGGCAGGTCCGGGTGTTCGGCGAGGGGAGTGCCGGTGAAGCCGTGGCAGCGGTGGATTCCGTCATTCGCCATGGGTGTCGTGCAGTGGTCGCGGAGAGCGAGTGGTCCTGCGGCCGTGTGGATTTCGAGGAGCTCGAGCCAGGCCGCGCAGGCGCAGACGGGGCAGGTGCGCGGGCGTTGTCCGCGCGGTAGTGCCACACGCTGTTCGGCGGCGCCGGTGGGGTCGGTCTTGGTGGTCGGCAAGTGCACGAGCAGGATCGGTTCGCCGGTGGCGTGATCCGTGCTCACCCGGACGTCGGCGACCCGCAGGCTCGCGAGTTCGCTGCGGCGCAACGCGCCCGCGAAGCCGATCAGCAGGGCGAGGGCGTCGCGGCGGCGGGCAGGTTCGGTGGGCCAGCCGGGCTCGGGCAGACCGGCGAGCAACTGGTCGAGGGTGTGCAGCAGGATGGGGCGCTTCCTGGTGGGCGGTGTGCGGCGGGTGCGCCGGATACCGCGCAGGGTCAGGCGGACCACGTCGGAGCGGGTGGGGGAGGGCAGTCCGTTGGCGGCGTGCACGGCGGCGATCGCGGCCGATTTGCGTTCCAATGTGGCGGGGCCGAACGCCCATTCGCCGTTCGGGCGTCGCGCGTCGGCCGCGGCCGCCAGATACACCGCGACATCGAGCGCGTCGGCCGGAAGCGCCTGCCGCCCTTCGGCCGCGCACCACCCCGCCCAGGCGATCCAGTCGGTGCGGTAGGCGCGCAGCGTGTTCGCCGACTGCGACGCCTCCAGGTACCGGCGCAGCGAACCGGCCTGGACGTCGTCGAATCGCTCACGCACCACATGCAAGGCGGCCGGGTCGACCAGCACGCTGCGCACGCCACGACGCAGCTCGGTGCGCACCGCTTCCGGCACGGCCACGACGCTGTCGCCCACTTCCGCTCCTCACTGCCCCGGGTCGGCAGCGCACAGAACGTAATGGCGCCGACCGCATTCGAGCCCAGACTATGCGCTGGCGGAGAGCTGGTCGCGCACCCGGACGCCATATTGCGGTCGTGGACAGCGGTGGCGCGGTTCCTACCGCGCGACTCGGTCGGAGTAGCGGTCGCGACAACCCGATGTCGGGTCGGGAATTTTTCTCGAGCACGGCAAGGTTCTCCCCGCGGACGACCGCCGGACCCGGCGATATACACCGGAGCCGGTATCAGCACTGAACGGCGACACGGACATCGCGCCGGAAGGGATCGAATATGAAGTTCGCGGTCAGTTACAGCAGCGCCCATTTCGGGGCCGATCCGGACCGGATCATCGACTACGCGCGCCACGCCGAGGCCTGCGGATTCGAGGGCCTGTACCTGCCCGAACATCTGGTGCTGTTTCCCGGCGCGAAGATGCACACCTTCGAGGTCCCGCCCACGCTGCCGTTCCTCGACCCGCTCGACACCCTCGCCTACGTCGCCGCGGCGACCGAGCGGCTGCTGCTCGGCACCGGCGTGCTGCTGCTGCCGTACCGGCACCCGGTGGTGCTCGCGAAGCAGTTGGCGACCATCGACGTGCTGTCCAAGGGCCGGATGCGTTTGCTGACAGTGGGATTGGGCACCCTGCCCGAAGAAGCGGCGGCCACCGGTGTGGAATTCCGCGCCCGCGGACGACGCGCCGACGAAGCGATCGATGTGCTGCGGCTGCTGTGGGCGGGTGGCGAAGAAGGCGTCAGCTACCAAGGCGAGTTCTTCGCCTTCGATGATCTCGTCCAGTACCCGAAGCCCTACCAGGCCACGACATTGCCGATTCACGTCGGCGGATCGAGCCTGCCTGCCGCGCGCCGAGCGGGTCTGCGCGGCGACGGATACTTCGCGGGCGGCATGCTGGTCCCGCAAGAGCGCAAGGTCCAGTGGGATCTGGCGCGCTCGACGGCCCAGGAAGCCGGGCGGGACCCGGACGCGCTCGAATACACCCGCTGGAGCGGCATCGATATGACCGACGAACGGCTCGCCGCCTTCGCCGCGCAGGGCGTCACCCGTGTCGTCGTCAGCGCCACCGCGTCGGACCCGAACGAACAACTCGACGAACTGTCGTGCTTCGCCGAACAATTCGGTGTCGCCCGCGTGTGATCTCTGCGCTCGGCCGACGTCTCGTCGGGCAGGTTCGGCCGAGCATCAGGCGAATCCCGCTGCGAAACAGCGGCATTCGCCCGACGATCACTGGCGGTAGGTGGCCAGGAAGCGGCCGATGCGTTCGATGATCGCTTCGAGCTCGTCGGCGTGCGGTAGGGTGACGATGCGGAAGTGGTCGGGTCGTTTCCAGTTGAAGCCCGTGCCCTGCACGATGTGCAGCTTCTCCTGGAGTAGCAGATCCAGCACGAATTGTTCGTCGTTGTGAATCGGATACATGTCGAGGTCGATGCGCGGGAAGGCGTAGATCGCGCCCTTGGGTTTGACGCAGGAGACACCGGGAATCGCGTTCAGCGCTTCCCAGGCGCGGTCGCGTTGCTCGCGCAGCCTGCCGCCGGGCAAGGTGAGGTCGGTGATGCTCTGATGCCCACCGAGCGCGGCCTGAATCGCTTGCTGCGCGGGCACATTCGCGCACAGACGCAGCCCGGCGAGCATCGTCAGACCTTCCAGGTAGTTCTCGGCGTGCTCGGTGGGACCCGACACCACCAGCCAGCCGGACCGGAATCCGGCCGCCCGGTACGACTTGGAGAGCCCGGAGAAGGTCAGACACAGCAGATCGGGGGCGAGCGCGGCGGTGGCCGTGTGGGTGAGATCGTCGTAATGGATCTTGTCGTAGATCTCGTCGGAGAACACGACGAGATTGTGGCGGCGCGCGATCTCGAGGACCTGGCGCAGCACCTCCGGCGAATAGACCGCGCCGGTCGGGTTGTTCGGGTTGATGAGCACGATCGCCCGGGTGCGGTCGGTGACTTTGGCGGCGATATCGGCCACGTCGGGAAACCAGTCCGAGGACTCGTCGCAGACGTAGTGCACCGGCCTGCCACCGTTGAGCGTGGTCGCCGCGGTCCACAGCGGAAAGTCGGGCGAGGGGACGAGCACCTCGTCGCCGTTCTCCAGCAGGGCGGTCATCGCCATCATGATCAGCTCGGAAACCCCGTTGCCGAGGAACACTTCCTCCACGTCGACATCGTCGACACCGAGGGTTTGGTAGTACTGCACGACCGCCCGCCGCGCCGACAACAGGCCTTTCGACGACGAGTAACCGCTCGAGGCGGGCAGCGTGCGGATGATGTCCTGCAAGAGCTCCGCGGGCGCTTCGAAGCCGAACGGCAGGGGATTGCCGGTGTTCAGCTTCACGACGTGGTGGCCCTCGGCCTCCAGCCGCGCGGCGTGCTCGGCCACCGGGCCACGGATCTCGTACGACACGCCCGCGAGCTTGCTCGACTGCTTGACCTGCATGAACATCCCTTCTGAGTGCGGTTGCCGCACACTCTACTTGGTTTTTCCAAGTATGCACTTGGATTTTCCAAGCGATTCGATACAGTGGCATGGTGCCACGTCGAAGCTATGCCCACTTCTGCGCCGTCAGCCGCGCACTCGATGTCGTCGGCGACCGGTGGACGCTGCTTGTGGTCCGCGAACTGTCGTCGGGTCCGCGCCGCTACAGCGATCTGTTCGCGGACCTGCCGGGCATCAGCACCGACGTGCTGGCCGCCCGGCTCAAGGACCTCGAGCGCGACGGCATCCTCACCCGTCGCCGCGTCGGTCCCCGCGCGGCGACCGCCGTCTACGAACTCACCGAGGTCGGCCTCGGCCTGCGGCCCGTGCTCGCCGCGCTGTCGGCTTGGGGCGCACCGCTGCTCGGCGAGCGTGGCGCCACCGATGCCGTCCGCGCGCACTGGTTCGCCCTGCCGCTGGGCCGCGCGGTCGCCGACCTGCTCCCCGAGGGGGTCGTCACTGTTCACATCGGCGAGACCACGTTCCACTACGTGGTGACCGGCGCGGGCATCAGCCACCACGACGGCCCCGCCGAGGCCCCTGACCTCGAACTCCACCTCGACTTGGCCGCCGCGACCGAGGTGGTCATGGGCACGCGCTCACTGGCCGAGCCTGCGAAGCGTTAGCTGCCGGTCGGGGCGCCCGCGACGCGCCGCTCGCCGCCGTTGCGTTCCTGCCAGAGGCGATAGACGTCGACCGCTTCGTCGTGCGGCGCGTAGCGCATGGGCAGGCGGCGCTGGTCCCACGGTCGCGAAGGGCCGCCCGCCCTCGGTGACGTTGCGGCGCGCGAGACCGATGGTGCGCTGTGTGAAATCCATTGCTACTCCTCGCTTCTCAGAACGGTTTGGTGGGCAGATACTTGCCGTCGAGGGTGATCACGGCGCGTTCGCCGCCCTCCGGGTCGGCGACCTTGCGCACGTCGAGCTTGAAATTGATCGCGCTGATGATGCCGTCGCCGAACTGCTCGTGCACCAGTGCTTTGAGGGTTGTGCCGTAGACCTGCAACATCTCGTAGAAGCGGTAGATCGTCGGATCGGTCGGGATACCGCCGGGAATGGACCCGCGAGTCGGGATCGTCTGCAGCAACTTCGCCGCGTCGTCGTCCATGCCCAGCAGCTCGGCGACCGCCGTGGCGGCCTCGCGCGGAAGGGCGTGCTGGCCCAGCACCGCGGCGGTGACGAAGGCGACCGACAGCCCGGCCGCGTCGGCGAGCTGCTGCCAGGTGAGATCTTTGGTGATCTTCGCGTCCACCGCCGCGGCGGCCAAAGCTTGGCGGGCGGTGGGATCGAATTGTGCGTGCACCATAGTGGGTTGTTCCTTTCTGGTCGACCGGCCCGGCAAGTCCGGACCGCTTCGGTTTTCGCGTGGGAGGTCAGGCAGCCGGCACGTTGCCGGAATCCGAGCCGTCGAGGACGGTGATCGCGCCGGTGCCGATGTCGAATACCCATCCCTCGACGGTTAGGCCGCCCGCCGCGACCGCCCGGGCAACCTGCGGGTGACCCGCCAGGTTGGCCAGCTGTGCGAGGACATTCGCTCGCACGAGCGCTGGAACGGAGACGCCGAGGGCGGTGGAGCCCGCGTGCCGCAACCACTCGGCGAGCATCGGAGTCCTGCTCAGATCGCGACCTTCGGCCAGGGCGGTCATCGCGCCGCAGCCGGAATGGCCGCACACCACGATGCGCGAGACACCCAGCACGGCGACGGCGTACTCGATGCTCGCCGTCACCCCGTCGGTGTCCGAGTAGGCGGGAACCAGATTCCCCGCGGTGCGGATCACGAAAAGCTCGCCGGGCTCACTGTTCGTCACCAGCTCAGGAACCACACGCGCGTCGGAACAGCCGATGAACAGCGTCTCGGGACGGTGCCTCGTCGCCAAACGGGCGAACAGATCCGCCTTGGACGGGAAGACATCGCGTTGGAAACTCGCGACGCCGGCGGCGAGGTCGTGCATGGATCGCTCCCTTCGGTAGGGCCTGACGAATCCACCATGCACAACCTGCGGCTATAGCGTCCAAGACGCAGTTCCCATGCTTGCGATTGTTCACGCCAATAGTTGAAGGCTGCGCGAAGATCGACCGGCGTTCGCACCGTCCTCATTGCGCGCCGAATGGACTGCGTGGCAGATCGATTCGGAGGGAGGTCGCCGCGTTCAGTTCGACCGGGCGGCGTCCTTCATGAGCGCGGCGAACGCTCGCGCGGCGGCCGACTGATAGGCGGTCCCGCGCCGCAACAACTCCACGGTCCGGGTGGGCAACCCGGGCGCCAAGTCGATCGGAACCAGTTCGGCGTGCGCGCGAGTGATCGCATCGGGCAGCACGGTGGCCAGCGAACCGCGGCGCACGAACTCGACCAGCGCTCCGATGGAATTGGCTTCCACCGCGATGCTCGGCGTGCTGCGGCTTTCCTCGAAGTAGGCATCGATGTGCGTCCTGGTCGCGAAATCGCGCGTGAGCAGCGCCAGCGGAAACCGCGCCAGCCGCGCGACCGGCAGCGGCTTCGCGCGGCCGGCCAGGGCGTGGGTCGATCCGACCACCAAGCTGAGGCGTTCGGCGAACAACGCGACGCCCTCGACCCCGGCGGCATGGGCGCCCGCGAAGGCGATACCGAGATCGACACGGTCGGCGAGCAAGTCGGCCTCGATCCGGTCCTGGGTCGTCTCGACGACGGTGAGCGTCACACCCGGGTACGCGGCATGGAACTCGTGCACGAGCGGACCGATGAAGTAGGCGGTGAACGTCGGCGTCATCGCCACCCGGAGCTGGCCGCGGGACAGATCCTGCACATCGTGGATCGCGCGCTCACCGGCATCCAGATCGCGCAGGGCGAGCCGGGCGTGATGCGCGTACGCCTCCCCGGCCTCGGTCAGCCGCACGGCGCGACCGGAGCGATCGAGCAGCTGCACGCCGAGCGCGCGCTCGAGCTGCCTGACCTGCTGCGACAACGTCGGCTGTGACACGTGGAGGAACTCCGCCGCACGGGTGAAGTTGCCGTGATCGGCGACCGCGAGCAGATACCGGATGAGGCGCAGCTCCATGAACGAACTATAGACGCGCTCTATCGCAACCATGGGACCTCTGTATTGGGCACTATCGCGATTCCTGGGCATGGTGGGGATATCGGCAACCCGAGTCAGGAGTTCTCCATTGATCCAGCGTTCCCACCGAATCGTGCTGGCCGCGGCCGCACTGGCTTTCTCGATCGCGGCCTGCACGGCCGATCCTCCCGGCGACCGGACCGTGCAGCCGCCGGTCGACCCGAGGAGTACCTCCGCTGCGGAGCCGTCCCCCGTGCGCGCTCTCCGCGACCCCGCACTCGGACCGCAGCTGGTGCGGGCGGCCGCGGCCGACGACGCCGAGAAGGTAGGCGAGCTCATCGCCGGTGGGGCCGACATCGAGTTCCGCGGCGACCACGATCGCACTCCGCTCATCGCGGCCACGAAGAACCGGGCTTCCGCCGCGGCGCGGGCACTGATCGAGGCGGGTGCCGACGTCAACGCCAAGGACGACATGGAAGATTCGGCCTACCTCTACGCGGGCGCCGAAGGCATCGACGACATCCTCGAGCTCACCCTGCGCCACGGCGCCGACGTGCACAGCGTGAACCGCTACGGCGGCACCGCCTTGATCCCGGCCAGCGAACACGGATACCTCAGCACGGTGCGGCTGTTGATCGACGCGGGCGTCGAAGTCGACCACGTCAACGAGCCGGGCTGGACCGCGATGCACGAGGCGATCGTTTACGGAGACGGATCCGAGCGCTACCAGCGGGTCGTGACCGCCCTGCTCGACGCGGGCGCCGACCCCTCGATCCGCGACGCATCCGGACGCACCGCTCTCGACAATGCCCAGCGGCGTGGGCAAACCGGGATCGTCTCGATCCTCGAGGCCCGTCGTTGACCGATTTCGTCGACCTCGAGAACTTCTTCGCGGGCTTGCGCCATGGCAATTCACGCCGCGGGGGAGATGTGGGCGTGCACAAACCCTCCCCATTGTCGTATGGTGTCGCGGTGACTTTCTCTAACGGAAAGGGCGCCGCGCGCCCCTGCCGGTGACCCCCGGCGAGTGGCTGGTCTCCGACGACATCGATGACCAGACCACTTTTCTCGCCCACGCAATCAGTCTCGCTGCCCTGCACGGGCCAGGCCCATGGCCTGCGGAAGGCCGTCCGCTGCCGGACGATTCACCTGACGAGCGGAAGCTCCTGAACTCGACCGTCCTCGATGGTGTGCAGACCCATCACGCCACGGCCCCGGCCGAGCCGGACGTCGCCGCTGCCGCCGTCGCTACGATCACCGATATCGTTGCCGCGCCGAGTGATTCGGCACTGGCCGCATTGCACGATCAGTTGGCCGAGCGCTCAGCGCTCGCGCTGGCCGACGCATTGGTTCGTGAGCTGCGCGCTGCCACGTTGCCGCGCGACGAGGTGCGGTCGGTGGCGCGGTGGCTGACCGAACACGGCACCCGCCGCAATGCCGTGGCGCTCGGCATCGTCATCCTCGGAGTGACCGGCGACGAGCGAGACCGCGAATTGCTGCTGACATTGGGGACTCTGGGCGATCTGACGCTGTATGCGGTGGTAGCGCTGGGCAATTCGCAACCGGATCGGCATCGCGCGGTGTACCAGCTCGCTCGCCGCGTCGACGGATGGGGACGAATCCACGCCGTGGAGCGGTTGGCGAGAACCACCGATCCCGAGATCAAGGCATGGCTGCTGCGAACCGGCTTCCGCAACGGCGTGATGAACGAATACCTCGCCCATCTCGCCGCCACCACCGGCGATCTCCGCGGCGCGCTGCTCGCCTCCGAGGTCGGCGACGAACTCCTCGACGGCGCCGCCGACATTCTCGCCGCGCTGGCCCTCCACGGCGGACCAGCCGCGGACATCCGGCACTACCCCGACGCACTGCCGGTGCTGATCCGGTTCGCCGAGTTGCTCGCCACCGCTGCTCCGACCCTCACCCGCATCCGCAGTACGCGGACGATCACAGGTCTACTGAACGACCCACCCCCGGAACTGGATTGGCCCTCCGACGAGGTCACCGGTCTGGCCACCGAATACGCGGCGCTGCTCGCGCGGACCGACTGGGCCGACGAGGTCCGGGCGCGCCTGGCCCAGCCGGAAGGCGAATTCGGCTTCAACCAAGCACTGTCCTGCGCAGAAGCCGTCGGGGTCCAGGCATATCCGCAGGCCCTGGCCCATCTTCGACGCAATCCACGCAACGGTTACGCGTGGCAATGGGTGTCCAAAAGGACGCCCGACCACGCGGTTGCCGCGCTGGCCGACCTGGCGCACGATCTGCTACCGCTGGACGAGATCACCCGCGGGCCGAAGCCTGGCGGCAGGCGTCGCGCCGATGACCACATCCTGGAGATCATGGTGTCGACTGTGCGGCGCGCGGCGCCGGGAACCGGCCTGCCGCTGGTGCGCTCCGCGCTCGGCGCCAATCCAGTACGGTTGCGCCGCGCAGCTCTGCGAACCCTCGTCGAATGGTACGGCCACGACCTCCCTGACGACATTCGCAGCTGGGTAACCGCCACTGCCGCAACAGAACCCGACGACGAGCTCCGCCGCGAGCTCACCGCACTCATCGATCACTGACCCGGAAACCGGGCGTTCACCCGAACGTTCGCACCGTCTTCGCTCGGCGGCGGCCCGCCGTCGTCGGCAGTGGGGAGGTCGAAGGTTCCGTCCGGTGCTGTCGCCGCGCTGTCGTTCCGGTTTCGTGTCAGGAGGTGTCGTGGGAAGTAGCATCGGGGCATGGACGGTTTCTTGCTGTTCGTGATATCCGTCGGTCCCGTCGTGCTGATCACGGGTGGATTCGCGTGGGCTACGACTCGCGCGCGTCGGCGGGGGATCGGTGGTGTTTCGGTCATCGGTCCGTTCCAGGACATGTGGGATCCGGGCGCGGCGCGAACTCAGGTCGAGATCGAGATCCAGGCCGAGCAAACAGCGCCGGCTCCCTCTCCAGGTGACCCGCCGGACTCGGGTGATCGATCGGACGACGGTGTTCTCCCATCCGCCTCGCACGACTCCGGCAGTCGTACGGACCTCAGGTCCGATATTCACTCGGGTACTCCATTTTCGGCGACTACGACCGATGACCTCTGATGGTGGGATGGGGAAGGTCGTTCTGGCCCAAGACTTTCCGGAGTGCCGATGAGATGGCGTCGAGTTCTGTGGTGTCGAGGCCGGTGAAGCGGCGTTCGATGGCGGCGAGGTAGTGCGGAGCGGCTGCCCGGAGGCGTTGTCGGCCGGTGTCGGTGATGCTGACGAAGGCGGAGCGGCCGTCGTCCGGATTGGATTCGCGGAGCACCAGGCCGTGTGACTCCAGTTCGGTGACCAGCCTGCTCACCCGGGTTCGGCTGAGCACCACCTGTTCGCCCAGGTCGCTCATGCGCAATGGCTGCGGACCATTTAGCTCCAGCAGCACGTCGTACCAGCTCAGGGGCAGTCCGGTGGTGCGACGTAGTTCCGCGTCCAGCTCGGGGACGAGTTTGGCGTGCACCTGAAGCAACGCGGCCCAGGCGCTGACGGCCGGGTGTGATCGGTTCGCATGGTTCGGCACGGTACGCATCCTAGTCGATTGCGTGCGCGCGCACGCATGTAGTAGCGTGCGCACGCACGCAAATTTGTGCTCGAGAAAGGTCCTCCTGATGACTGCCCTGATCACCCGTGACGAACTCGCAAGAGAGCTCGAGACCGGTTCGCTGACCGTGATCGATGCGCTCCCGGCCGAGTATTACGCCAGGGCGCACCTGCCCGGCGCGCTCAACCTTGTCGAAGCCGATGTGGAAGCGAAAGCGTCGCAACTGCTTCCGAACAAGGATGCGGCGATCGTCACCTACTGCTCGAACCCGGCGTGCCCCAACAGCGGGCAGGTCGCCGCCAAGCTGACGGCCCTCGGCTACACCAATGTGCGCAAATACCCTGAGGGCATTCAGGATTGGACCGAGGCGGGCTTCCCCGTCGAACACTGACGGCCGATCGTGTGGGTGTGGCAAGTGCTCTGTGCAGTTGCCACACCCGGTCCGGCCTCTCCCTCTGTCGGTCGAGGAGTTGCCGCCCGCCGCCAGTCCACGCTCTCGCCTGAGGTTGTCGGGGTTGGGGCGAGCGGGCAGCTCATCTTCGGATCCACGGCACGCCCCGGGGCAAGCGCGTAATCGCGATTCAGACGGATGCGGCTGCTCTGCGGAGGGCGTCGAGACTGGTCTCCGGTGAGGTGTTGAAGCAGAACCGGATTCCCGGCGCCGCGTCGACGATGACATTGACAATGCGCTCGAACAACAGGGTGTGCTCGGGGAAGGCCCGCACCGCCCCGCCCACCATGACGAGGTCGAACTGCTGGTCCGCCAGCAGTGTGCGGATTTCGGTTTCAGCCTCCTCGGGCGACGCGCGGACCATGCACGGCATCACATCGAATTCGGTGTTCTGGAGAGCGGCATTGGCGACGTCGACCCTGGCCGTGAGCTGCGCCTCGTCCAGATCAGGAAAACGACTGTAGTCCATGGCTTGTGGATGCAATCCGATGGTCAGTGCTCGGAGGCGTGCGGTTGCTTCGGTCATCGACTCTCCTCCACGAAGGGGTGCGACCGCCCGTCCGCGTGGGACGATTGGTCTCGTTCACCGTTATTGCTTTGAAAGCAAAGATATTTGGGAGAGAGAGGTATGTCAACGGAGCACGGTCTATCCCTGGACGACAGCGTTCGAGCCATGGTGTTGCTGATGCCGCGGCTGGTCGGCCGCGCGAAACGCCTACCGGTTCCCGAAGCTCTGCAATCGTTCGATTTGGCACCGCGCCATCTGTCGTTGTTGACGTATGTGCTGTTCGACGGGCCGCTCACAGTGAACGAGCTGGCGAGTCGACTGGAGGTGGCGCCCACCACCGTGAGCCTGATGATCAGCGACCTCAGCCGCCAAGGCGTACTGGACCGCCGGACCGACGAGAACGACCGGCGACGCACCCTTGTCACCATCGCCGACTCGCATCGAACGGCGGTAGCGGCCTGGCTCGGTGGCGCGGACCGCGGATGGCGCGCCGCGCTGGGCCCGCTGACGGCCGAGCAGCGCGCCCTGGTCATCACAACACTTCGCGCCTACGAGGAAGCCGTCTCTTCCAGCTGAAGTTCCACAAGTCCACCGATGCATCCGTAGTCAACGCCACCATCAGCAGCACCGAACGGCCGGAAGTCCCCGCCCGGCCTCGGCTGACCGGATGATCCGCGGCCGCACTCGACATCGCCCGGGGCCGGAGTTGAGGTCGTCAGCAACCCCTCGCCTCGGCGGTGAAGGTGGTCCCGCTGGCGGCCTATGCCCGCGCGGTCGCCACGGGAGCCCTCGACCCGCAGGAGCGGATCGCCGTCACCGACTGGGAACGCTGGTACCTGCCGGGCACCGACGGCGGCGCGCACGACACGGCGCGCACCCGGCTCCCGGGCGATACGGTCACCCTGGACCAGATGGTCAGCGCCATGATCCGCGAAAGCGACAACGCCGCACCGGATTACCCGCGCGATCGCCTGGGCGACCAGGCGCTGATCGAGGCCGCGGCGGCCGGCAGTTGGACCGGCTACTCGCCGTCCACGAAGCTCGGCGATGCGATCCGCCTGCTCGATCCGGCCGTCACCGATCCGTGGGCCGCTGCGCGGCGTCATGCCGCCGACCCCGGCTATCGCACCGAGATCCAGTCGAAGACATTGCCAGCCCTTGGATACTCAGCTGGCGTGGGCCGACAGCACGCCGACGGGTTCGGCGCGCCAGCTCACCGCCCTGCACCGCGCGATCGCCACGGGCAGTTTCGGCGCGGGCGCGGATATCGCTCGCGCCCAGCTGGAATGGCAGGCTCCGCCGGAGGGGTTCGAGGCGATGGGGTCTTGACCGAACCGGACACCCTGCACCGGTTGAGGTGCGCGGTATGACCGATGTCGAGGGTAAACTCGCCGAACTCGAGGTGCGGATCGAGGCCCTGGAGGGGCGCCCGGTCATCGAGGACGCCGCCCGCGGCTTCATCGAATACCGCGGGACCGTCGATTTCGGCAGTGAGATCAGCTGGACGATCCGCTACGCCGCGTCCTCGGTCCTGAACCTGCCAGCCGCCGCCCGGGTGGAAGCGCTTGCTGCACTCGGACATCCGGTGCGGCAAGCACTGATCCAGGCGCTGCTGGACGGTCCCCGCACCGGCGCTGAACTGGCCGAGGCCGTCGGCTTGACCTCGACCGGTCAGCTCTACCATCACGTCCGCGCGCTCACCGCCGCGAAGATCATCGAGCAGCATAGCCGCGGCGCCTACCGCATCCCTCCAGCGAAGGTGGTTCCGCTGCTGGTGCTGATGACCGCGGCGGCCGATCTCGCCGAGCAGTTGCACTAGCCGGGCAACGTTTCCAGCCACAAACCAGTTCGGTGATCAGGCCCGCTTGTTCAGTATGTCGTTGATCTGATTGCCGAGATCGACGGTAATGCGGCCGCTGGGCAGTTCGACGCCGAGGGCTTCGGCCAGGTCGGCCTGGTGGATGTCGAGGGTGGACTCCATCAGCGTCGCGAGTACCCGCGAACTGTCGCGGGCCCGCCAAGCCCCGGTGAGTACCGCAGCCGAGGCGAGAAGAGCTGCGGGCCACCACCATACGGCCCACGGCAGCAGGAGAACGCCCCAGGCGACGAGGAGGGCGTCGGTGAAATAGCCGCGCTGCGCCGCGACGACGAGTTCGCGACGCTCAGCGCCGATCAACAGCCACAGACGCGGCCAGGCATGCACCAGGGACAGCCCGTACTCGGCGTCGACGCGTTCACCCAGCAGGCGGAAGTGCTCACCGACCGCGGTCGCCCGGGTCGGCAGGTATCGCGCGGGTGGCGGCTCGTGACGGTCCTGCCACCGCTCTCGCGCCGCAGCCTGACGCCGATCGCGGCGCACGGGCCGCGCCACGCGAATCCACCAGCGGTGCACCAGGTTTTCCGCGACCAGTGCGGCCAGGAACCCCGCCAGGGTCGCGGCGGCCAGCAGCAGGATGGCCCAGACGGTCAGCGCCGCGAGATCGCGACCGCCTCGGGTGAGCGACTGTACCCGGCTGCTGACGAATCCCGGATCGAGCGCGTGCCGGTGGGCGGCCAGTGCCGCCCAGACCGCGAGCGCGGTGTACAGCAATCCCGGCAGGGCGATGGCAGTGAACCAGGTTTCGCTCAATCGTTTACCGAGGCCGATCAGGATGTCGGTCACGAGCGGCCACCACGCAACCCGGGCAGGCGCCGGACCATGTCGGTGTCGCCGATTGCGCAGCGCGGCCGGTGACCGGTGCGGGGATCCGCGGTCGCCCGCCGGTCACAGGCTCTGGTCGGGCACCCGTATCCGCCGCGGACCGGTACGGCGGGCACACCGAACCGGTCCAGATCGCTGGGATCGATCCCGTGCCGATCGCCGGGCGCCGGTCGCGGGGTCACGGCCTCGGCCGGATCGACCGGCAGGCCGCGATCGCGAATCGCCTCGGCCACGGCGGTTCCGGCGGCGATGTCGGCCACGGCGGCGTCGAGTGCACCGCGCCAACCGGCTTGCTCGGCGATCTCGGTGAAGGCCGGGAGGTTCTCACACCACCAAGCGCGTGCGGTGCGGCCCGAGACAGGTGGTGGTGCCAATCCTGTTGTGCTCCCTTCGAATTCGTTGCGGCTAGGGGCCGATGTGCAAGAACGCCGCCCAGTGGCGCATGGCGTGCGGTTCGGCGTCGCGCAACTCCATCGCTGCGCCGTGCAGTGCGGTCGCTGCGGCGTCGGCGCTCGGTCGACCGGAACCGAGCAGTGCGGGGTACACACATTGGGACATGCGGTGCGCCGCGACGTCCCCGATCGCCCACATGGCGCCGATCACGTGCCGCCAGCCCCGGCTCTGCAACGCGGCCGCGAGCGTGATCGACTCGTCCAGATTCCGCGCGTCGCCGACATGGGTTTCGCAGGCGGACAAGAACGCGAACTCCCCACTGCCACGGCTGGTTCCGGTGAGATCGTCGATGCCGACCACGCCCGCCTCCTGCCAGTCGTACGGATACAACCCCGCGTCCGCCGGATCGAACAGGTCCTGCGTCCCGTGACAGGCCACGTGTAACCAGGTGTGGTCCGCGAGCCCGGAGAGCAGGGCCGCCCGGGTGGCCGCTGCGCCGATCAGCGCCGTATGCGGTTGTGCGCCCAATAGTTTCACCAGATCCTCGGCCTCCTCGGCCGCGGCCGGGATCGGATCGAGTCCGGGGGTCTCCGGGACCGCGAATATCAGCATGGCGCCCGGATACTCGGCGCGCCGGGTGCCGGGGTGGGCGTCTGTGGTGGCGCGGCGGCCATCCGAGGTGTCGAGGTGGGCGTCGACGGTGGCGGGCTCGGATTCGGTGTGGGTGCGGCGGGCGTGCGCGAGGTGCGTGAGCGAGGTGGCCCACGACGAGATCGTGCGGTCCAGCACCGTGCGGCCCGCTCCTTCGGCGTGGAATCCGGCGGCGTGCAAGGGCATGACGGTGAGGACACCGGTCGGACACCACCAGATGCGTGGGGGCGGTGCACCCGCGGCCGGGCGATCGGTGAAACCCAGTGCGCACAGCACTGGTTCGGCAATAGCGGTCCACATCCAGGCGGCAGTTCTGGCCAGGCCCGCGTCGAACACCTGAGTGTCGGTGGTGGTGCGCCGACTGGCGGCGTACCGCTTGACTGTGTTCACGTGCAGCTCGGCCTGCCGGACCGCGGTGTCGGCATCGAGTCCCGGCAGCGGGACCGCGACCACGCGATCCCGGCTCACCGCGACCGCGTCGCAGCGCAGTTCACTGCAATTGATCAGCACGATCCATTCGCCGGGGGTCTGCGGGCGCAACGCCGAGAATGGTTGGGGGAGCAGAAATTCCGCCGGACGCGGGAATCCGGCGGTGGCGTCGAGGCCACGGATCCGGTCGAGCAGCCGCTCGAACCGCCGCGCGGAATCAGCCCGCTCGTACCGCGTCGTTTCCTGCTCGCCGGGCTCGCCGGTGCCATCGAGGGCGGCCGCGCAGACCTCGAATTCGTCGGCGAGTTCCGGTGCGGCGCTACGCAATCCCTCGATGTCGGCACGAACCTCCCGTCGCTGGGTCCACAGTATGCCCCGCCCTGCTTCGGTCAGTTCGATCGCGCGCTCGAATCGCCCCGCCGCGATTGCCGCCGCGGTCGCGTTCTGGGTCAACTCGCCCGCCTCGGCTTGCAGCAGCAGCCGTCGGTCCGCGTGGGCCAAGCCGCGCCAGGCCAGCGCGGGCAGCAGCGCCACGCCTCGGCCGAGGATGTCGGCTCCGCGCGCGGGATCACCCGACTGCGTGGTGGCCGTGCCCCATCCGAGCGCGATGCGCAGCAGCGGCACCAGCGGTGCGCCCGGCGTCTCCCAGGCTTGCCGCCAGGTGTCGGCGGCCCGCACCCAGTCGGCGCCGTCCCCGGTATCGGCGAATCTGCGGTGCAGGTAGACGGCGAGGTTGCACAGCATGGGGGCGCGGTTCGGCTCGCCGGGATCCCTTTCGTCGGCCGCCTGTCGCGCGGAGTCGATCGCGGCATCCAGGTCGGTGGTGTCGCGCCGAGCCAGGTATCGCTGATAGAGCGCGCCCGCGTAGTTGTACAGATTCCGCGCGTCCAAGTCGGTGTCATCGAGGCCGGTCTCGAATCGGTCGGCCACGGAATCGGCCAGCAGCGCGACACTTTCGTCCAGATCGGATTCGGTGCCCCGGCCGCTCGCGACTCGGGCCAGCAGGACGGCGGCCAGACTGGGCCCGACGATCTTGCGCCGGTTGAGGTCGTCGAGCTCCCCATCGGCGGCTGCCCGCAGCAGCGTGACGGCCTCGTCGAGCAGTGCGGGATCGCGGGTGAGACTGTGGCGTAATCGCAAGACCGCGCCGAGCTGCCAGTGACTCTCGGCGAGTTCGTCCGGGTCGGGTCCGCTCCGAATGAGATGGCGCAGCGCTGTTTCCGCGGTGTCGAGGTCCGCGGGATCGAGGAACAGGGTGGCGCGTTCCCTGGTGAGACCGGCCAGTTGCAGCAGCCATGCGTGATTGTCATTGGGTTCGGAGACGATGACCTCGACCGCGCGCCGGGTGGCGGCGATCGCCTGGTCGAAATGGCCCGCCAGCCGGGTGGCGAGCGCGATCCGGCTCCAATGCACCGCGAGACCGAGTCGGATGCGGCCGTGATCGGGCGAGCGCCGGGCGAGCGGGGCCAGTGTCGCGTCGAACAGCCCGGCCGAATCGGTGAGGGCGTTGGCCGCCGCGGTGTAGTCGCCCATCTCCACTAGGAGGCCGATCTCGTTGAGCGACACAGTGATCGCCTGCCGGTCGTCGCCGGACGCCGACGCCAGCCGGACACTCTCCGCGAGATAATCGGCGCGGCGCGCGGCATCACCGGGCGCGGAACGCAGCAGCAGGGCCGAGGCGAGATTGGACAGAAATCCCGCCCGCCGACCGCCGGGCTCGGTCGCGTACCGGACGGCTTGCTCGGCGGCGGCCACGGCGGCGTCGGGATCGTTCTCGCCATCGGTGCGCCGGTAGCGGAGCTGATGCAGCAGGCTCAGCAGGTCGAACGCGTCGCCGCGCCGGTCGTCTCCGGCTGGAAGCAGTTCGAGGGCACGCTCGGTGTAGCCGATCGCCCTGGACACGGCAGCCATGTCGTGCAGCGCGTCGGCGCGGATGTACAGGCTGCCCGCTACAGCGCACAGCCGCTCGGGATCGTCGGCGAAGTCGGGCGCGGCGATAGTGCGACCGGCATCGGTGAGCGTCGCCGCCTCCGTGCTCGCCCCCTCGTCGTTCGTGCCTTCCGGTTGGGCGCTGGAGATGAGTGCCCGGTTGGTGGTGAGATGCTCGTATTCGGCATGCGCGGAATCGATCGAATCGATCGCCCGGTTGAGCGCGTCCACGGCGTGATCGAGATCGCCCGGATCACCGTAGGTGCGATAGCGCCGCAGCCGAATGGCAGCGAGGGTGTTGTGCACGATGTGGAAGAACCACACGTCCTCCGGCGTCAGCGCCGCCCCCTCCCTGGCGACGCGCACGGCCTCGTCGAGCAGCTGCGGATACCCGGCGTAGTCGTATGCCTGAATCAGAACATTCGCAAAGTTGGCCAGTCGGCCGCCGTAGTCCGGATCCTCCGGCCGTGCGGTCAGGAATTCGGCGCGCAATTGCGAAATCGAGTCCTCCACATCGAAATTCGCCGCGGCCTCCGCCGCGCGTGCGAACTCCTCGGCGTGTGAATCCCACTCCTCGGTCAATTCGGCGAGGAACTCGCGCGTGGGCGTCGCCTCACCCTCGGAGAGCTGCTCGAGGCTTTCCTGTAGCAGCTCGATCGCCTCGCGCAAGGACTCCGGATCGGCGGTTCGCTGGTAGTCGCGCCAGAGGGCTCGCGTGAGATTACCGATCGCGAGCCAGCGGATCCTGTCGTCGTCGGCGGCGGCGTCTGCGGCTCGCCGCGCGGTGTCGATCGCCTCCGCGAGGATGCCGGCTTCGGGCATCTCCTCGTCCAACAGCCCGAGCAGCCCCGACAGATTCACCAGCCGCGGCGCGTATCGGAAGCTGGTCTCGGGTGTCGCATCGATCGCCGCGCGGAGCAGTTCGATGGCGCGGACCAGCACGCCGGCGTCCTGGTGAGCCTCGTACTCGTCGATCAGTCGCTCCGCGCGGTCGGCATCGGCCCGGGCCTGCGGCGGGTCGTCCTCCTCGATGACCTCGCGCAGCGGGGCCGGGACGGCGTCCGGATCGGCCGCGTACACGGTCTGGAACCAGCTCATCACGGTGATGAGCTCCGCTTCGGTGAAGCTGGTCAGCTGCGCCTCGAACGGCAACCAGCGCAACCACCCGAGCGTGTACGCCACCTCCACGTCGTGGAGCGGATCGCTCTGCGCCACAAGCTCTTCGGCCTGGCGGAGCACTTTCTTGCCGAGCAGTGCGGAAAGATCGTCGGCGGCCAGCGCCTCGTCGAGCCGCTCGGACAGCGTGGCCAGCAATTCGTCCCGGGTCGCCATCCCCGCCCCCTCGCCCTGATTCGCTGTGGCGCTCGCTTCAGGGTACGGCGCTACCGCGGCATCGGCCGGGAAATCGGATCGGTTGAGACGATGCGACAGCCGACGAATCGGCCACGAGCCAGCAGGTCCCGCGCTGCGGTAAATCCTTAGCGCCGGATTCCGCGCGAACGTTCATTCCGGCGCCGAAACATCATGTCACTACCACTGTCTCGGATCAGGTTCGACGGTGAGGGGCCCGGTCGCGGGCGTCGTAGTCCTGTCGGGCCCGATCGACCTTGTCCAGGTTGACCGACCATTCGGCGAGTGTTGCGAAAAGTGGTGCCAGGCTGCGCCCCAGTGCGCTGATCTCGTACTCCACCCGGGGTGGGACCTCGGGGTGATAAGTGCGCACGACAAGCCCGTCACGTTCCAGTTGCCGGAGCCGCTGCGTCAGGACCTTGGGCGTGATCGTTGTGATGCGGCGTTCCAGCTCGCTGAACCGTTGCCGCCCGAACTCGTTGAGTGTCCACAGGATCGGCGTGGTCCAGCGGCTGAAGACTAGATCGACCACCGGAGCGATTGGGCAAGCCAGCTCCGGAGGGACCTGCGATGTGGCCTCGGTCACCTGAAAACCACTTTCCCCTAGGTACCTACTAGCTCTCGGATAGTAGCGTCGCCGAATGCGTTGAACAAACGCGGAACAGGAGACAGAGATGATTGTGGTGACGGGAGCGACCGGAAATGTGGGGCAGCCGCTCGTTCAGGCGCTCGTCCGGGCTGACGAGCCGGTGATCGCCGTGTCCCGGAGGGAGATCGGGGTACCGGCGGGAGTCCGGCATCACCAGGCCGACTTGGCCGAGCCGCAGAGCCTCGCGCCAGCCCTCCAGGGAGCAGCGGTGTTATTTCTGCTGACCTCCCCAGACTTCATGGCGAACGGCAATATCAATGCCGTCCTCGACGTCGTGCGCGCGGCCGATGTCCCGCGCGTGGTTCTGTTGTCGTCCCATGGCGTTGGCACGGGACGTCATCCGTCGGTGCTGGAAGACTCTGTTCAGCAGTCAGGTCTGGAATGGACGATGCTGAGGCCGGGCAACTTCGACTCCAACGCGCTGCAATGGGCCGATATGGTCCGTACACAGCGGGTGGTCGCGGCACCGTTCGGTGATGTCGCAGTCCCGGCCATCGACCCGGCCGACATCGCCGAGGTAGCCGCCATCGCGCTACGCGAGCAAGGACACCAGGGCACCATCTATACGCTGACCGGGCCGGAACCGATCTCACCCCGGCAGCAGGCCGCGGCGATCGGTGCCGCACTGGGCGAGTCGGTGCGGTTCGTCGAGCAGAGCCGTGCGGAAGCGCGGACCCAGATGCTGAGGTACATGCCCGAGCCGATCGTGGAGGCCACCCTCGACGCGCTCGGCACACCCTCCGCCGCCGAGCAGGCCGTCAGCCCCGATATCGAACGACTCCTCGGACGCCCACCCCGCACCTTCGCCGAATGGGTGGCACGCACCATTACAGCGTTCAAGTGACCCGCCACAAGCCGCTGTCGGCCTCGGCCGAGACTTTCCTGGCCGAACCGCTGTCTGCCACCCTGACGACTATTCGGCCGGACGGCTCGCTGCACGCTGCGCCGGTTCGCTTCACCTGGGACGGTGAGGCGGGGCTGGCCCGGGTCATGACGGTCGGCTCCTCACGCAAGGCCCGCAACCTGGCGGCGAACCCGGGCAGCCGCGTCGCCCTGTGCCAGGTGGACGGTTTTCGCTGGATCACGCTCGAAGGCACGGCGACCGTGTCCAACGATTCACGCGAGGTGTCCGACGGCGTGTCCCGGTACACCAGGCGCTATCAGTCGCCGCCACCCAACCCGCCCGAGCGGGTCGTCATCACGATCGCGGTGGACAGCGTCATGACCCTCAACACCTGACCTAGGAACCTGAACGATCGGCCCGGCGGGTGTTATCGCAGGTTCTTTCGCAGCCAGGTCAAAACCTGGCTGGCGTGGTCGTTCGGCGGGTGGATTGGGTAGAAGACATTCTCGATCGCTCCATCGTTGACGATGAGGGTCAGCCGTTTGTAGAGGGTCAGACCGCTGGCCGTGAACGTTGGCAAGGTGAGCGCCTGGCCCAGGCTCCGGGTAGGGTCTGAAAGCATCTTGAAGGGGAGATGGAGTCGCTCAACCACTTCCGCCTGGTAGGCGGTGTCCTGGCTGGAGAACCCGAACACGTTGTCGGCGCCAGCTCCGCGCAGTTCCTGGTAGTGGTCGCGGAAGCTGCATGCTTCGGGTGTGCAACCGC
The DNA here is from genome assembly GCF_057708325.1 of Nocardia sp. bgisy134. NCBI lineage: Bacteria > Bacillati > Actinomycetota > Actinomycetes > Mycobacteriales > Nocardiaceae > Nocardia > Nocardia sp. bgisy134. The sequence continues at coordinate 161,008 of NZ_JBYIRW010000013.1, read as the reverse complement.
GTGCTCCCGGTATCGAGTCCCAGCCGTCAGGCAGGTCGGTCCCCGGTCGACCGGTCAACGGATAGATGTAGATGACTGTCCTGCCGGAACCGAGATCGTCGAGACGAATGTCGTCGCCGCTGGTTGCCTGGAGCGTGAGGGACGGAATTCTCGTGCCGGGCAGGTGAGCTGCTGCTCCGTCATCGGCGGGGGCTGGCAATTCGGCAGACAGGCTGGTGAATTCGGGCATGGTTACCTCTTTCTCATGGACCTGTGCGGCAGTGCCGGTGCGGTGAGCGGCTTGGTCCAGTTGAGCGATCAGCGTCGTCCGGCGGGTCGTGAGCCCTTCGATTCGTCTGGTGAGATCGTCGATCGCAGACCGGTAGCCGGCTAGCGAGGCCGTGTCTGGGTGCTGGATTCGGTGCTGGTGGACCCAGCGGCGTAGTGGGTCGTTGTCGGTGTGCATGCCCGCAGCCCAGCCGCGGAGCCCGAGACGGTGGGCGAACGGTCGCTGTTCGTGGAGCTGCTCCGCGAGCCCGATCCGGCGACGCCAGGCCGGATCCATCAGGATTTCGGCGAGGATCACCGATTCGGGCAGAACGAGCAGCCAGGTCGGCAGCAGTTGCTGGGCTTGGTTGACGGCCTTGACCGCGGCGTCACGGTCGTTCCATCGTTGGCTGAGCCGCCACTGCATGAGCGGATCGGGGTTGAACCGCCGGGCGGTCATGATGTCTCGGGCTGCGTTGACGTGGCCGGAAGTCCAGTCGCGGTCCTCGTCGCTGCGAAACAGCTTGTCGCGCTGATGAATTGCCTTCGCGATCTCGGGTGCGGAGCTGAGGTCCACCGGCAGCGGTGCGGAGAACTCCCCGAGCCAGAGTTGATGCCGACGACAGGAGCTGTCGGCCGCCGACGAGCAGACCCTGATCACGGGTGGTCTCGCCGCGGACCGGCCGGACCCGGAACGGCAGCAGTGCGGCGGTCTTTCGCCAGAGCGCGAGAATGGCCATGACTACTGCCGGGTGCCCGCCCGGCGCATCACTGCGGCGACCGCGTGCGCGAGGGCTTAGGGGAGTCGTGGCGGCCGACGGGCAGTCCCAGGCACACCGCCATCTCCCCGGCTAGGGCTTTCGGGTCAGCGTCGGGTGGTGTGAGAACCCAGCAGTGGTACGGCTGTCCCAGCAATCCTAGTTTTCAGCGACTTTCGTTGACGTTACGTTTCATTTGGTGTGACCAAACGGAAACGAAACGAATGTGGCCGCATGCGGGGGAGTCTCAGATTCTGACCGCCGATAATGTTCACTTATCGGTGGTCAGAACCTCCTGTCGCGCAAAGCCCTTCCTAAGTGCCGACACGGGTTTCGTTTCGTGTCAATACGTCGAATCCAACGAAATCAACGCTACGATTCCCGGGTGTCGAGCACTTGCAGCTTTCCGGGATGCACCCGGCCCATCACGCGGGGTGGCGGCCCCGGACGTCCGTCCGAATACTGTGAACACCCCGACCACACGCGGTGGCGGGCATGGCGGGAAAGGCAACGGCTGCAACAGGAGTCGGAGACACCCGTCGCTTCTGTCACTGTGACGCCACAGGGTCCGATCACGGCCGCTCGGGCGCGGGCCGACGAACTGCTCACCCAGTTCCGTGGCCTCGCCGAACAACTGAGCAACAACCTGAATGCGGCGGTGGTGGAACTGTCCACGCTGGCCGATCCCTCGATCGCCGAGGCGCAGGTGCAGGCCGTGCAGGCCGATGCCGCCCGCCGCATCGCGGAGGCCGAGGTCGCGACGGTGGCTGCCGAGCAAGCGCGCCGGGAGGCCGAGGACGCCCGCCGGATCGCGGAATCCGCCGCCGACGACGCGGCGACCGCTGCGGAACGCGCGGAAACACTGGTCGCCGAGGCGAACACCGCGCGCGACGATGCGTTGCGCGAGGTGGAGCGGGTGAGCAAGCAGGCCGCCGACGATGTCTTCGCCGCCCGCGCCGACGCCGACGCCGAGATCCGCACGGTGCGACGCGAAGCCGCCGACGACATCGAACGCGCCCGCCAGCAGGCGACAGAGGACGTGGACAAGGCACGGCGTAAGGCTGCCGCCGAGATCGAGCAGGTGCGCAGGGAAGCCGCGCAGCAGGTCACCGCGGCGGGCGCCGAACGCGACCTCGCCGTGCAGCGCGCCGCCGACGCCGACCGCGCCATCGACCGCGCCGAACAGGCCACCGCCGAACGCGCCCAGGCTCTCGCCGAAGCCCGCGAGGAACTCACCCGCCTGCGCGGCGAACTGGACGCCACCCGAATCGAACTCACCGACCTGCGCCGCACCGCCTCCGCCGAAGCGGCCGCTCAGCGCTCGGCAGCGGCCGTATCGCTCGAGCAGGCGCGCGCCGAGGCCGGCGAGCGCATCGCCGCCCTCGATGACGCTCGCACCCAAACACTCGCCCGTGCCGAACGTGCCGAACGCCAACTCGACGAGCTGCTCGCGGCCGCGCGAGTCCCCGTCACGCCGGAACCGGTCGAGAGCTCCTGACCGAAAGCCCGAGCGCGGCCTACGATCCAGCCCGCGCGCTATGGTGCGGTATGGCTGTCATCCACCGCACGACCATGTCCCCGAGCAAGCGGGATCTGCTCACCGTCTGGCTGCCGAGCCGCCCGTGGTATCGCGGTGGGACCCGACCGCGGCCGACGAAAGTGGGCGGGTTCCGGCTCGACGACCCGGCAGGGGAGGTGGGCATCGAGTTCATGGTCGTCACCGACGATTCGGGTGTGCGACCGGTGACCTATCACCTGCCGATGACCTACCGCGGCGCCGAGCTGCCCGGCGGTGCGCACGCGCTGATCGGTACCTCGGAGCACGGTGTGCTCGGACTGCGCTGGATCTACGACGGATCGCACGACCCGGTGGCCGTCGCGCAGATCGCCGCGCTGATGAGCGGGAACGCGCAACCGCAGGCGCAGAGCCAGAGCGACACCCCGGATTCTTCGGTCGTCGTCGCGAACTCGGTATCCGATTCCGCGGTGGCGGAATTCGCGGTGGCGGACGGCGTCGACGACACCGAGATCACCGTGGTCGGCGGACCGCTCCTCCGAGTTCATCGGCGGCTCGATCCGGAAGCGCCGCCGCCGGGCCTCGCCACCGTCACCGCGCCGTGGCGGGGGCCGGGTGGCGAGGTGACGCGGTCGATTCTGCTGTCGGCGCACGGCTGATCTCCGGACCGCCTCCACAAATACGGCAAACATCAGGCTAACCATGTCTTCCGGTCATATCATGGTGCTATGCCCGGAAACGATGGTGAGGGGCGTGTGGAATCGCGGGTCCGTGGGGGACGGGAGGCGATTCTGGTCGTGGGTGTCTGCTCCGTCGCCCTCGGCGTTCTGATCGCGATCTGGCCGGAGAAGACCGTGCCGATCCTGGAGTTGCTGTTCGGCCTGTATCTGCTGGCCAACGGAGTGGCACAGCTGTGGCTCGCGATCGGCGCGCGGTTCGCGCTGCCGCTGCGGGTGCTGGTGCTCGTCAGCGGGCTGCTCTCGCTGGTGTTGGCCGTATTGTGTCTGCGCGGTGGGAATTCGGTGCTGCTGCTCTCGATGTGGATCGGGCTGAGCTGGACCATTCGCGGCATCACCCAGGCGACCGTCGCGGCGTGGGACGACGAGCAGCTCTCCGAAAGCCTGCGGCACGAACTGTTCGGGCTGTTCACGATGATCGTCGGCATCGTCGTGCTCGGTCTTCCGCTGGAGGAACTGAGCTCCCTCGGCGTGGTCGTCGGCAGCTGCCTCGCGATGCTCGGCGGGCTGGAGATCGCGCTGGTCGGCGTCGGTCGCGCCGGTCCGGTCCGGGCGCCCGGCGCAACGCGAGTACCCGTGCCGCGCAGTTGAACTGGCGGGTCGCCCGCGCAACCGGTTCACTGTCTTTATGGCACCAACGGATCAGCGGCGCAGTTCGGCACGGCCATCGGTACCGGGTTCGATGCGGTCTCCGGCGGAACTCATCGTCGTCACCCACGGCGCGGTGCGGCCCATCGGGCCGATCGCGTTGCGCGAGAACGCCGCCGGGCGATCGCATCTGGCGGCGTCGCTGCCCGGCGGCGCGCGGCTGTCCCCGATCTTCGGTCCGGGCGACCGGCTGCCCGGGCGGTTGCGCGGCACCGATCAGGAACCGGTCGCCGCGCACTACCTGAACTACTTCGCCGTGGTCGGCGTCGCCGAAGACCTCGAAGCGGTTGCCGAACAGTTGCGAGAGAACGAAGCGGTGGCCGGCGCGTACGTCAAACCACCGGCGGAACCGCCGATCGCGCCGAGGACCACGATGATGCGATCGACGGCAGCCGCCCCGCCGGAGACGCCGGATTTCCAAGCCAGGCAGGGATATCTGGACGCCGCACCGGCCGGTATCGACGCACGCTGGGCGTGGACCCGGCCCGGCGGACGCGGAACGGGCGTGCGGGTGATCGACATCGAGGGCGCGTGGCGATTCACCCACGAGGACCTCACCCAGAACCAGGGCGGCGTGATCGGCGGCGAACCCTCCGCCGACGAAGGCTGGCGCAACCACGGCACCGCGGTCGCGGGCGAGATCAGCGGCGACGCCAACATGTTCGGCATCACCGGCATCGCACCGGAGGCCACGATCCGCGCCGTCTCGGTATTCGGCCCGGGGTCGGCGACGGCGATCCGCACCGCCGCCGACGCGTTGGGTCCGGGCGACATCATCCTCATCGAACTGCACCGGCCTGGGCCGCGCCGCAACTACCAGAACCGCGCGGACCAATTGGGCTACATCGCGATCGAGTGGTGGCCCGACGACCTCGCCGCGATCCGCTACGCCACCGCGCGTGGCGTCATCGTGGTGGAAGCGGCGGGCAACGGCGGCGAGGACCTCGACGCCGCGCTGTACGACACGCGCCCGAGCGGATTCCCGGAGTCGTGGCGCAACCCCTTCCGCGGCGACGCCGACGATTCCGGCGCGGTGCTGGTGGGCGCGGGGGCTCCGCCGCCGGGCACGCACGGCAGCGATCACGGTCCGGCGCGATCGCGGCTCGCGTTCTCCAACTACGGGTCCCGCATCGACGCGCAAGGCTGGGGCCGGGAGGTGACCACCACCGGCTACGGTGACCTGCAAGGCGGAACCGACGAAGACTACTGGTACACCGACGAATTCAGCGGCACCTCCAGTGCGTCCCCCATCGTCGTGGGTGCGCTGGCGTGCTACCTGGGCATTACCTCCACGAGTTTCGAGATGCACGATCCGGCGCAGGTGCGACGGCTGCTGCGAGCCACCGGGTCCCCGCAGACCGAAGCCGGTGGACGGCCGACCACGCAGCGGATCGGGAATCTGCCCGACATCCGCGCCATGGTGGGGGAGCAGTAGCTCGTCGTCGGAGGCTCGCTCGTGCCCGGCGTGATCGAGCACGCCGGGCGTGAGCGGCCGCACGCGAATCACGCCGACCGTTGATACCCCGTCTCCGCGGGTGTCCCGGTTTCGACGAGTCCACGCAGTGCCTGCGGCAGCGGCCTCCGGTGCAGGACGCCGAGGCGTTGGGTGGCGCGGGTGAGGGCGACGTAGAGTTCGGCCGCGCCGCGCGGACCGTCGGCGAGTATCCGTTCCGGCTCCACCACCAGGACGGCGTCGAACTCCAGGCCCTTGGTCTCCGACGCTGCCACCGTGCCCGGCACACCCGGTGGCCCGATCACGATACTGGTGCCTTCGCGACCCGCTTCGTCACGGACGAATTCCTCGATGGCAGCGCGCAATTCGTCCTCGGTGACGCGCCGGGACCACGGCTGGACGCCGCACGCGCGAACCGACTCCGGCGGCGTGACCTCGGGTGCGAACTCGGCGAGCAGCGCGGCGGCGACGGTCATGATCTCCGCCGGGGTTCGGTAGTTCACCGACAGCGACCGGTAGAGCCAGCGGCCCGGCACGTACGGCTCGAGCATCGTGTCCCACGAGGTCGCCCCGGCGGCCGAGCGGCGTTGGGCGAGATCGCCGACCACCGTGCAGGACCGGCCCGGGCAACGCCGCATCAGCACCCGCCAGTCCATCTCGGACAGCTCCTGGGCCTCGTCGACCACCACATGCCGGTAGGTCCAATCCCGGTCCGCGGCAGCGCGTTCGGCGAGTTCACGGGTGTCGCGCTCGACGAAACGATCCGCGAGATCCTCGGCGTAGAGCATGTCGTGGGCGAACAGATGATCCTCGTCGTCCATCATGTCCTCGCGGCTGACCAGGATGTCCAGCACACCCGCGGCGTATTCGGCCTCGTCCTTCCGCTCCCGCTCGGCCGACCGGTCCACCGACTTGTCGGTGCCGAGCAGATCGACCAGTTCGTCGAGCAGCGGCACGTCCGATACCGTCCAGGCGTCGCCGTCGGCGCGCCACAGCGCCTCGTCGGCGCCCGCCGCTCGCAGCCGCTCGGGGGAGGCGTACAGCGATGCCAGCAGGTCTTCCGGCGTCAGTATCGGCCAGAGCTCGTCGAGCGCGGCGGTGAATTTGTCGTCACCGGCGAGCTCGGTCAGCAAGTCCGCCCGCAGTTGCTCCCACGCTTCCCGATCCTTCCAGGTCAGCCAGCCCCGGCCGATCCGCCCGATCGCCCGTTCGGTGAGCACCCACGTGACGATCTCGGTGAACACCGCGCGAGCCTCGTTGTGCGGCAGCCCGCTCCCGCGCGCCTCCTCCCTCGCCCACTCCGCGGTCTCGGCGTCGATCCGCACCGTGACGTCGGCCAGCGCGATGGGCAGCGGATGCTCGGGCAGCCGCTGCCGATCCGCGACCGCCGCCGCGAGCACGTCCAGGATCTTCAGCGAGCCCTTGAGCCGCGCGGCTTCCGGGGTGTCCTCCGCGGTGACGCGCAGACCGGGAACGAAGTCGCCGGTGGTCATGAACACCACGTTGGACTCGCCCAGCGACGGCAGCACGCGGCCGATGTGGTTCAGGAACGCCGGGTTGGGCCCGATCACGAGCACACCGTTGCGTTCCATCTTTTCCCGCTGGGTGTAGAGCAAGTACGCGACGCGGTGCAGCGCCACCACGGTCTTCCCGGTGCCGGGGCCGCCCTCGATCACCACGACGCCCGGATGATCGAGCCGGATGATCTCGTCCTGTTCGGCCTGGATCGTCGCCACGATGTCGCGCATGCCCTCGCCGCGAGGCGCATCGACCGCCGCGAGCAAGGCCGCATCCCCGCGCTCGCCACCACCGGGGCGGCCGAGCACCTCGTCGGTGAAATCGACCACTCGACGACCGCGAGCGTGGAACTGGCGGCGCCGACGCATGTTCTCCGGGCTCGCGGCGGTGGCGACGTAGAACGCGCGCGACGCGGGCGCCCGCCAATCGAGCAACAACGGTTCGTACTCGTTCGCCTCGTCGAAAATGCCGACCCTGCCGATGTACGTATGCTCGCCCGACACAGCGTCCAACCGGCCGAAACACAGCCCGTTGTCGGCCACGTCCAACCGCTTCGCCTCCTTGGCCAGCGCGCGCACCTCGAAATCCCGTTCCATGGGTGTGCCGCCGGTGCCCCGCAAGGCCGCGCTGTATCGACCCTTCACCCGTGCGCGCTCGGCATCGAGCCGTGCGTAGAGACCGGCCACGTAGCTCCGTTCGGACCGCAGTTCGTCTTCATATCCCTGAGTTGACACACACCCCTCACTTTCCCTGGCACGACGATCCCGCGCGGTCGGCGCGGGCATGGGCGGTTCAGCCGCGGATCGTGCCGCCTCTCGCTGCTCCCATTTCCGCAGGTTTCGATCTCGGCCAGCGATTGTGCGGCACGACCCGGGTCTTGCCGCAAGGCCCCCTGTGCGCTATATGTTGAAAATGGAAAGGAGTTGATGCTCCCTTTCGTTCGTCGTCCCGTTGTTGGACGGACCTCCTTTGTGAGATCGAGATCCCAGAACTGGATCGTCTTCGCGAACCGAAGAAGTCCTGGCGTCGAAGCGCGCGCGACGCTCAGGCGCGGGCCGTCGGGAGGACGCGTCCGCCCTCGAACCTGAGACGAGCTGGAGCTGACGAGTGAACCGCGGCACAAGGCCACCAAACAGGTTGCGCCGCAATCCGAACCAGTGAAGCGCCCGTGCTACGGCGCAGTCCCTCATGCGTCGTAGACCCGTCGATCAGCGAATACCAAACCGCGACAGGCGGTCTGGCTGAATCCGTGTCGATCGGTGAACCGCGGCACAACATTCGATGGCGCGCAGCCGATGTCGGATTGAACTCTGCGCGTTTGCCGAAGCCGCTGTGCGACCGGCTCCACGGCCGCGCAGTACCGAGCGCAGCGACGTCTTTCCCGCAATAGAACCCGCGCTGACCTGCGGCGAAGACGTCCGTCGGCGACCGGTGCCGCCTCACCGAAATGCGTTCACCCGCAGTCGAATCGCCCTCGCGCGGGTTTGCGCGGTGTATCGGCCGGCCGGAAATGCCGGTATGGTTTCGGCGCGCGCGAACAGGTGCTCGAATGCTGTCGCGAGATCCGATCCAGCTGTGACATCGAGGAGAACTGGTGGCTGTCGACACTGTCCGCGAAGAACAGGCGATGCGCCGGTTGACCGACAGTCTGGTCGAGAATTACACCGAGACCCACTCCGCCGAGCAGATCCACTCCGCGATCGGCTCGGCCCGGCAGCGCTTCGACGGCCGTCCGGTGCGGGAATTCGTACCGATCCTCATCGAACGGATCGTGCGCAGGGAACTCGAACCCGAACCCGCCGACACCCCGGCCGAACGCATCGACACCGCGGCGGCGCAGGCCGACGGCCCGCGCCTCGACCTCGTCGCCCGGCTGCGGCAGTCCCCGCTGAACAGCAAGCGGTCGGTCGCGCTGCTCGGCGGCGCGCTGGCCGTGGTGGCGCTGCTGGTCGTCGCGCTGGTGGCGCGACAGCCCGATCCCGCGCCCACGGCGATTCCCGGTTCCGGGCTCACCATCGTGCGCGGCGTCGTCGGATCGGAGAAGATGGCGTTCTTCGAGGACCCGCGCGTCGTGCAGGAGCTCGCCGAGCACGGGCTGAAGGCCGAGGTCGAGCCCGCGGGCTCGCGCCAGATCGCCGCGATCGACCTGACGAATCACAGCTTCGCGTTCCCGTCCAGCGCGCCCGCCGCCGAGCGGATCCAGCGGGCTCGCAATATCGCGACCAAGTACACGCCGTTCGCTTCGCCGATGGCGATCGCCACCTTCCGGCCGATTGCGGACCTGCTCACCGCGGCGGGCGTGGTACGTCCGGGTCCCGTGCCGACCTTCGATGTGGCCCGCTACCTAGACCTGGTGAGCCGCAACACCGAGTGGGCGCACCTGCCGGGCAACACCGCCTACCCGGTGCGCAAGAACATCCTCGTCTCCACCACCGACCCGCGCACCTCCAACTCGGCCGCGATGTACCTGGCCATCGCCGGGTTCGTCGCGAACGACAACGCGGTCGTGCAGGGCGCGGAGGCCGAGCAGCGGGTGCTGCCGATCATCTCGCGGCTGTTCACCGGCCAGGGGTACGCGGAGAACTCGAGCGCGGGCCCGTTCCAGGAGTACCTCACCGCCGGGATGGGGCCGACACCGCTGGTGATGATCTACGAGGCCCAGTTCGTCGAGGCGGCCGTGCAGAGGCAGCTGAAGCCGGACATGGTGCTGACGTACCCGTCGCCGACCGTCCTGTCCACCCACACGCTGGTGCCGCTGGACGCCTCCGGCGACCGGCTGGGCCGGCTGCTGTCCACCGATGCCGAGCTGCAGCGACTAGCCGCAGAGCACGGCTTCCGCACCGGTGACGCGGCACAGTTCGCCCAGGTCAGCGCCCAACACAAGGTGCCGGCGCCCGCCGATCTGATCGACGTCGTCGACCCGCCGACCTTCGAGACCATGGAGCATCTGCTCGACGGGGTCACCCACTCGTATAACTGAGGTGTTGCGTTCGGCGCTGTCGCGACGATGATTCAGTTGTAAACGGAAGTGTGACCGAGGGCCCGAGCGCCCAGCGCGCGACGGATCGGCCCTGGCGAGTAGCCGGAACGTGCGGAATCGAGTAGCCCGGCACTCGTGGCCGTGACCGGGTTTGGTGCCACTCTCCCTGTAGGGACTGGAGAGAGAGGAGCCCCCCATGTTCGGGATCCATCCCCACGCGCTGGAGCGTTCGGGCGCCATGGCGGGCACGACCGATACGCACGCCATGCTGGTGTTCGGCACCGGGGTCGACTGCTACCTGTCGCATATGCCGACGTTCGAGGCGCCGCACAACTACCAGGTGTTGCTCGCCGTCGAGCTGGACGAGCACGGGCGGCGCGCGTTGGGCGCCGACCGCAGGATCGGATACGAGGGGTTTCACACCTTCGAACCCGACTTCTTCCCGCTCACCGAGCTCGATCCGCGCGGTGAACGGCCGCGCACCGAACTGCGCGGCACCCTGTTCCGCGGTCACCTGGAACGCGGTGGTCCGATCATCGCGCGCGACGTCGTCGCCACCGTTCGCAGCGTCGAGTACTTCGCCGAACTTCAGCCGTACCGCGGCGAAGAACTGCTCACGCACCTGTGCTTCGGGCGGCCGGGCCGGTTGTATCTCGCGCATCGCATCGCGCGGCGGCCCAGCTTCGATCAGATCGTGGCCGTGCGCCTGATTCCGGGCACGGTCACCGACATGCTCGGCAGGCGGCTGCCCGACGACGTGCGTGAGGTGGGTTTCGACACCGCGCAGCCGATCATCTTGGGGCAGCGTGAATTCCACGGTCAGCGCCTGCGGACCGGTGAGATCGCGGTGGCGGCGTTCCGCGCGACCGAGTCCGTCGGCGGCGAGCAGGGGTTCCTCGCCGAACTCACCGTCGAACGCCAGATCTACCTGGAGGTAGCGGATCTCGGCTGACGCCGATCCGCGGTCAATACGCCGGAGGTCGTGGCTCGCCCTGACTTCGGCCGGTGCGCGAATCGCTCGAACGGGTGACGCGCCCCGGTCGTCGCGGCGGTTAACGTCGGATCATGTCCGGTGCCACCGAATCCGTGCTGCCCGCCGCGACCACCGGTCGGCGGATCGCGGAGGTCGACATCCTGCGCGGCTTCGCGCTGTTCGGGATTCTGCTCACCAATGTGACCGTGGCGACGGTGCTGTGGTCGTTCGACGGAACCGAGCAGGACATCCGGCAGCACTACCGGGGCACCGTCGACCACATCGTCACCGGCGTGGTGGACGCGCTGTTCTCCGGACGGTTCTACCTGCTGTTCGCATTCCTCTTCGGTTACTCCTTCACCTTGCAGATCGCGGCCGCGCAGCGGGCAGGAGCGTCGGCGAACGCACGGTTGCTGCGGCGTTGCGCGGCGTTGATGGCGATCGGACTCGCGCACGTCGTGCTGCTCTGGATCGGCGACATCCTGACCCTGTACGCGCTGCTGTGCCTGATCCTGATCATGCTGCGGAACCTGCGGCCACGCACGGCGCTGATCACCGGTGTGGTCCTCTACGCTCTGTGGTCTCTGTGGGCGTTCGTACCCGGGCCCGGCGGCGACATGTACCAGGAGTTGTCGAGATTCATCGACCTGCCCGCACTGCGCGCCGGCTACACCGGCAGCTTCGCCGACACGCTCGACATGCAACTGTCCGTAGCGCCCAGCTTCATGCTGCTCACCTGGGTCGCGCAGGGGATGACCAGTCTCGGGCTGTTCCTCATCGGCATGGCGGCGGGCAAACGTGGCCTGTTCGAGGACGCCGAGACACTGGATCGGTGGGCGCCGCGGGTGCTGGCCATCGGGCTGGCGCTCGGACTGCCCATCTCGGCGGTGACGTTCGCGAACTCGGTCGGCCTGCTGCACGCGCCGTGGTGGTGGATGGGCGTGCAGGAACTGGTGAACCCGGTGATGACCTTCGCCTACATCGCGGGCATCCTCCTGCTCGCCCGCGCACCGCGCACCGCGCGAGCCGTCGGCAGACTGGCGCCCGCGGGCAGGATGGCGGCCTCGAACTACATCGGGCAGTCGATCGTTCTCATGGTGCTCTACACCGGCTACGGCTTCGCCCTCGCCGACAAGGTGCCGCCCGCCGGGGTGATCGGGTTCGCCCTGCTCACCTACGCGGCGCAACTCGCGCTGAGCGCGTGGTGGTTGCGCGACCACCGGTACGGGCCGGTGGAGTGGTTGCTGCGGGCAGTCACCTATCTGCGCTTTCCACCGTGGCGCGATCCGGATCACGTTCCCGCGGAACGGGGTTGACGCCAACGCGATTCGGCCGTTTGCTGCTGCTCGACGAGTCGACCAACCACCTCGCCCCCGCTCTGGTGGAGGAGTTGGAGGCCGCACTGGCGGACTATCCGGGCGCGGTCGTGATCGTGACCCACGACCGGGCGATGTGTAGCCGTTTCGGCGGCATGCGAATGGAGATGTCGGGTGGCGGGCTCGCTTCGTGAAACCGGCTGGGGGACAGGGTCGTTCTACTCAGTGCTCATGCGACGTCGGGGGTGATCGGCCCGTGCTGGTCACTTACGACGCGTGAGGGCGGCTTCGGTAGTCGTGGCCATGAGCCTCAGCCAAGTCGACGGTCCGGCCTCGACGAGTGAGGCGCTCGCGCTGGCCTCATCTGCGTGGCCTTCTGGCGCCCAAGGTCATTCCCCACGCTCCGCTGGTTGCGGTCATAGCGAACGCGTGGACGTCGGCTTCCAGACAGAGCGGTACGTCGTCGGGATGCACTCCCCGGTATCCCTGTCGCAGGCCCTCTGCGAGGTCCTCGGCGGCGACCGAGCGACGCGCCCGTTCGATGAACGGCGACGGGTCTACCTCTTCGGCTGTCAGTAACTCGGCGATGTAGTGGGCGCATGCCAGGTCCTCGTCGGCGCGTCCGTTGTCCCCGGTGATCACGAACACCACCTCGCCGGGCGCCAGGCTCCGCAGGAAGCTCGCTGTCGCTTGTGCGACAACGAAACTCGCGCACAAGATCACATCTGCGCCCGCCACGGCCAGTGCGCCCGCCGTGCCCGCGGTTGTTCTCAGCACGAGGGTCCGGCCACGGAGATCCCGTGCCCTGATCTGCCCAGGTGAGTTCGCGAGATCGAAACCCGGCGCGGGCGTCCCGTCGCGCACAGCCAGCCAATCCGGATGGCGTGCCTTCGATTTCAAGGCCGCGTCATCGGTTTCAGCGAAGACGATCTTGCCCGCCCCACCGGCAAAAGCGTATGCCGCGGTGGTGAACGCACGCATGACGTCGACGACGACGGCGACCCGGGGCACAGCGGTCAGCTGCGTGAGGTCGGTGAATACACAACGCATTCAGGCATCGTCCACCAGATCGACACTGGATGCGTTGCGGCCGTTACTGATCCGTCGGGCGTAATCGCCTGTGTGTGTGAACTGGAAGCGGGAAGTAGTGGGCTGATAGCAGGGTCGAGCGGATGTCTCCGGTGAGAGCCGACGCGAGGAATTGCGTGCAGGTGTGTCCGAAGTGTTCCCAGTGGTCGCCGCGCGCCTCGTTCACCATGACGGTCCAGTCATCGGATCGCCGGCCGGGGCGGATCAGCCAGTAGAGGAGTTCACCGTTGTCGGTCGTGGCCCATGGCAGCAGCCTGGCGCCGTCTTCGTTGAGTTCGGCCGGTTTGTCCTCGAACTCCCAGAGGTCTTCCAGGACTTCGGTGTGCCAGCCCTTCCAGTCGAGAAGGTTGTAATCGTCGTTGGCACAGCCAGGTTCGAGGATGTAGAGGTAGTTGTCCCAGTAGCCGCCGCCGTAGATGCCGATCAATTCCTTGTAGTCGGCCGGAAGCTCATCACCTAGGTCCCGTTCGACGCCATCCCAGTCGATATCTCGGCGATTCGGCGGCGGCGAGACCAGTTGCCTGAGCTGCTGGACGGATTCGATCACCGGATCGGCTCCCTTGAACGTCGTCCCTGCATCACGCGCCCGCCCCTGTAGATCCCGTCACTACGCGGGGAGCCTACCAATGACCGAGCGAGCGACCTGACGGTAAACAACTACTACGTCGCGGTGTCACCAAGGAAGCGCGCCGAGCTGACGCATCAGCCCCAAAGTATCGACAACGCCCCAGGTCTCGGCGACTCGGCCGTCGACGAAGCGGAAGATGAAGATCTCGTTGTAGGTGATGGGTTTGCCGGTCGGCGGGAGGCCCATGTACTCGCCTCGGTGGGTGCCGGTGACCGTGTTCCTACTGACGACCTTGTCACCCTCCGCGATCGTGTCTTCGACCCCGACGTGGAGGTCGGGGAAAGCCAGGTGGAGCCTGCGGAACACCTCTTCGAGCGCTCGCGCGCCGGTGACGCCGACCGGCGCCGGGGTGCGGATCAGTGCGTCGGGCGCGACTACCTCGTCGATCGTCGCCGTGATGCGCTCCGTATCGTGGGAGTTGAGGGCGGCATGCAGGCGTTCCAAGGTCGCCTTGTTGCTCGTTTCTTCGTCGGTCGACATGGGGCTGGTCCTTCGGGGCGAATGGTCGGATGGGCGTCGCCGGGCCGGGCTCGACGACACCCACTAGACACCACCGCAGGGCCGGTTGTGACACCCGACGCGCACCCGATTCCGAGGCCGCGATGAATTTCCCACGCCCCGCCCGTCCACACAGTCGAAGGGACGCGTTCACACCTAGGAGACCTTATGACCGTCAGCCCTGCCGCCGTCGCCGCCACCGTCGAATTCTCCGACGTCAGCCTCTACTACGAGGTCCGCGGGAATGGTCCGCTCATCGTCTTGGCGGGCGCGCCCATGGCCGCCGCGGATTTCGCGCCGCTGGCCGACCTGCTCGCCACCGACCACACCGTCCTCACCCTCGACCCGCGCGGCCACGGTGGCAGCGTGCTCACCGATCCGCACCAGGACTCCACGCCTGAACTGCGGGGTGAGGATCTCGCCCGGCTGATCGACCACCTCGGCATCGGCCCGGCCGTGGTCGTCGGGTCCAGCGGTGGCGCGGCGAGCGCGCTGGCCCTGGTCGAGGCCCATCCTGATCTGGTCACCACGGTGGTCGCGCACGAACCGCCGCTGATCGAGCTGCTCGACGACCGCGCCGAGCTGCGGGCGGGCACCGAGGACATGATCGCCACCTACGGCGCAGGCGACGTGCTCGGCGCCTTCCGGAAGTTCCTCGCGCAGGCGAACATTCAGCTGCCGGAACCGGTACTTCAGCAGATGTTCGGCGGCGACCGCGATCCCGCCCGGGCAGCCTCCGAACGCTACTGGTTCGACCACGAGCTGCTCGGCACCGTCGGCTGGCGACCCGATCTCAACACGTTGCGCGCGACCCAGGCTCGGATCGTCATCGGTATCGGCGTCGACTCCGCCGGACAGCTCTGCGACCGCAGCAGTCGTGCGCTGGCCGCGGCGCTCGGCCTGGTACCCACACTGTTCCCCGGCGATCACACCGGATTCATCGGGGATACGTCGGCATTCGCCGCATACCTGCGCGGCGTGCTGCGCGCCGACTGACGGGCTGTCAGCCCGCCGTCGGTGCGCTGTCAGCGCCGACCGGCATCGTCATGGGCGTTCCACGAAGCGAAAGGAAACGCCCGATGTCCGATGTCACGTTGTCCGAGTTCGTCGAAGCGACCGCCACGCAGTTCGGGATTCCCGGAGTCGCGGTCGGGGTGCTGATCGACGGCCAGGACGTCTTCGCCTGCCACGGCGTCACGAGCCTGGACAACCCGCAACCGGTCGACAGCGACACGCTGTTCCAGCTCGGCTCGGTCACCAAGACCTACACCGCGACCGCGCTCATGCGCTTGGCCGCGCAGGGCCGGGTCGAGCTGGACGCCCCGGTGCGGACCTACCTTCCCGAACTCGCGCTCGCCGACGAAGACGCCGCCACCCGGATCACCGTGGCGAACCTGTTGAACCACACCGCCGGACTGGACTGGAACCTCCTCGTCGACACCGGCGACGGCGAAGACGCGCTCGCCGAATTCGTCGCCAGGCTCCCGGAACTCGGCCTGATCGCCGCGTCCGGCGCTCGTGCCTCCTACAGCCAGGCCGGATACAACCTGGCCGGACGGGTCATCGAGAAGGTCACCGGGCAGCCGTTCGAACAGGCCATCGCGGAGCTGATCTTCGCGCCGCTCGGCCTCACGCACAGCTTCTTCGCGTCGCGCGAGATCACCGCCCGCCGGTTCGCGGAGGGCCACAATGCCGAGGCTGACGGTTCGCTGACGGTTGCGCGTCTGTGGCGGCCATGGCGAGCGAACAACCCCGGCGGCGGACTGGCGTCCTCGGCGGCCGACCAATTGCGCTGGGCGCGTTTCCATCTCGGTGACGGCGGCGCGGTGTTGCCCACCGACACGCTGCGCGCGATGCGTCGTCCGACGGTCGCGCTGCGGGCGAGCACGTTCGGCGACGCCATCGGCGTCGGCTGGTTCCTGCGTGACATCGACGGCGTGCGGGCCATCGGTCACGGCGGATCCGGCAACGGGCAGTTCGCCGAACTGCTCATCGTCCCCGAACGCGATTTCGCGATCGTGGTGATGTCGAACGCGGGACCCGAGGGCATCGCCTGCAACCAGGCGATCGTGCGCTGGGCGCTCGAGCGCTACCTGCGCGTCCTCGACCGCGACCCCGAACCGATCTCCTACGACTCGTCCCGCGCCGCGGAACTGGTCGGCACGTACGCCATCGACGCCATGACCCTCACCATTGCCGCCGACGAGACCGGGCTGAACCTCGCGGTCGGGGTCAAACCGGAGATCCGCGCGGCATCGGATCAGGAAGTGCCGCCGGACTACCCGGCGGCCGCCATCGGCCTGCTGCCCGGCGATGGCGACGAATACCTCGTCACCCACGGCGGTCTGCGTGGACAGCTCGGTTTCTTCTCCCGCGACGAGAGCGGCGCGGTCGTCGGCATCGACCTCGCGGGACGGTTGTTCCAGCGCGTCGCCGCGTGAGCCGGTCTCGGCAGGCCGACGAATGTTGGCCTCGGACACCACGCGCCGCCGGTAGGGAATCCGACCCGGTCGGCCGCGCGTGGTTCAGGTCGAGAGCGGCTCCGCGTGATCGACAGCGGGAAGCCATAGGCTGAATCTCCCATGTGACGGACAGGAGGTCGAGGTGGCCGAGACGACGGTGGCCGAGGTCATGGCCGAACTGGTCGCGCTCGAGGACCCGAAGATCCGCGCGGTGAACGAGAAGCACGGTGACGATCACGGTGTGAACCTCAGCAAACTGCGCGCGCTCGCCAAGCGGCTGAAAACGCAACAGGAACTCGCGCGCGGGCTGTGGGAAACGGACGACACCGCGGCGAAACTGCTGGCAACACTCCTCTGCCGCCCGAAGACGTTCGAGCGTGACGAGTTGGACGTCATGGTGCGCCAGGCGCGCACACCCAAGGTGCACGACTGGCTCGTGAACTACGTGGTGAAGAAGAACCCGCACGCCGAAGAACTGCGCCTGGCCTGGTCCGCCGATCCGGATCCGGTGGTCGCGAGCGCCGGATGGGCGCTGACCACCGAACGCGTGGCGAAGCAGCCCGAGGGCCTCGACCTGGCAGGACTGCTCGACGTCATCGAGGCGCAGATGAAAGACGCACCGGATCGCTTGCAGTGGGCGATGAACCACTGCCTCGCTCAGATCGGGATCGAGCACGCCGAGCACCGCGCCCGTGCGATCGACATCGGTGAGCGCCTGGAGGTGCTGAAGGACTACCCGACTCCACCGAACTGCACGTCTCCGTTCGCGCCCACCTGGATCACCGAAATGGTGCGCCGACAGCACGACAAGTAGGCAGGGTGTTCGCCCCTGGCCACCAACGCCGTGATCGTCTGGGCTTGTGGCTTGCCGTGAGGAAGATGCGCCGCATAGATCAGCGCATCGATGACGAGCTACGAGTCCGCGACACCCTGTTCCGATCGCGGAGCCGCCCGGCGCCGGCAGGGCAGGGCGGCCGGTCAGCCGGCGGCGGTGTCGGAGTGCGTGGGCCGAGGACTACGCGAGACGGATATCCGCGGTGGCCAGGCCGAAGATTTTGCGTCCTGCGGACTTGGCGATGATGACGACGACGGCGGTCCTGGCCTCGGGGTCGACCGACTTGATGCGCCCGGTGAACTCGACGCTCCCGACAGTGGCGGCTTCGACGACGGTGTAGTTCGACAACCGGACCCCGTACCTGGTGATCGCGCCTGGATCGCCGAGCCATCCGGTGACGAATCCTGCTCCGAGGCCCATGGTGAGCATGCCGTGCGCGATCACATCGGGAAGACCCACTAGCGCGGCGACCTCGTCGTGCCAGTGGATGGGGTTCGCGTCACCGGAGACCCCCGCGTAATTCACCAGATCACCGCGTGTCAGTCGCACGATCCGAGCAGGAAGCTCGTCGCCGACGGTGATGTCTTCGAATCGGATTGCGGTGCGCGGGACACGCGTGCGCGAGATAGGGGACAGGCGTGGGCCGGTCTCGGAAACCGGGTCCGTCGCAGTCCGCGCCGTCGCGGCCGAGGTCGCGGTTCGAGACGACACGTTGATACCGTGCATGACCACACGTTCGATCGCGTCACTGATGCCGGCGCCGACCTCGTCGCCGGTGATGCCGACGACGGTTGTATGCATGATCTGCACCACCGCACCGGTCTGGTCGAAGAAGGTATTGGTAATCGTCAGCAAATCCTTGCCCGCTATGCGACGAACCGAAGTGATTTCGACATCACTGACCAGCCGGTCACCGGTGAGCACCGGCTTGTACATCTCGAAGACCTGATCGGTCTGCACGAACACGTCATAGCCCGTGATCACCGTTTCGAAGAGCTTACGGTTGGCCAGCATCGCGGCTATCGAGATGAATGTGGTCGGCGCGACCAAACCGGCGTAGCCGAGGTCGCCGGCGGCGCACTCGCTCCAGTGCGCCGGGTGGAAATCCTGGACAGCCCGCGCATACTCGCGGATCTTCTCCCGGCCCACCTCGTAGTAGTCATCCGCACGATAGCGATGTCCCACCAGCCCAGCCACATCGAACATTGCTTCCACCAAGCCGCTCCTCGCTCGAGATTCCATCGGGTACTCGTGATCGGGTATCCACAGAACCGAACTCATTGATGAACCCACCCTTCCACATCCGGCAGCGCCCTTGCTGAGCAGGACAAACGAACGGTCGCGAGACACACTGCGCGGACTCACCTGGGACCGCCTGAATTACTGGCAGCGACTCGACACAGTCGCGTGGGAACGGCACTCCAAGCCCTGAGCTGCGGCTCCTACCAGCTCGCCGATCCGATTGCGGCATCGAGTGCGTAACGGCAGTGGACGCGACCTGCCTGGTTCGAGGTCCCCACGTGCAGTGTGCGGAAGTGATCTTGTTGTGGCGCGCGTCGTGTTAGCGTCGCGGAAGCCCGAAGGCATCTTGTCTCAGTTCGTGTGGTTCCGCTGGTCGCCGTCGGCGGTGTTGCGGTCGACGGTTCGTTCGTCAGCTCGATTCGAACGCAGTACCCGTCGCGAGAACAGGAGCACTGCTGTGAGCAAGCATCGATCTTCCATCGGTATCGCGGTCCTGGCCGTGGCCGTGGCCTGCGCGGTACCCGGGTGTGGCGACGATTCGCCGGAATCGTCGGACCCTAGTCCGGCCGCGAACAGCACGGTACGCGGTCCGGCGAAGAACCCGTACCTGGCCGCGGACAAATACGCGGTCACCCACTTGGATTCCGGCCAGTCCGACAGCTTCGCCGACCCCGTGCCGAGGGGCACGTTCCGGGTCGACCCCCAGCAGATGCCGCGCGTGCCCGCGGGCCCGGTCAACATCATCACCTTGGCCTCGACGTCGGAGAAGTACATGTGGGTCTCGTCGAGCTCCGGCGTGCGGTACGTCGACGTCTCCGACCGTGGATTCCGCGAGGTCGCCGCGATGGACGCGCCCGGGGTGCAACCCATCCCGACGCAGGCACTGGACCAGGTGCTCGATCAGACGTTCACCGATACCGCCCAGATCCAGAACGCCATCCGCGACGACTGGGGCGGCGCGACCTGGCAGCGCATCGCCAACGGCGTCTACGGCTTGGTGGACAAGGACAATCGCATCTACTACACCACCCAGAACTCCGAGCTCCTCGTTTTCGGCCTGAAGAACAACGACAAGCCCGAAGAAGGCATCGAGATCGTCGAGCGCTTCGACTTCAAGCCGCTGCTCGGGACGGGCACCACCACGCTCGGCATCCCTGAGAGCATCGTCGGCGTCAACATGACCTACGACGGCCACCTCGTCGTCGTCTCCTCGCGCGGCCTGCTCGCGATCGACCGCGAGCTGTCGGGGCCACCGCAGCAGATTCGCTTCGGCGACGACGAGACCGTCTCCAATTCCATCGCCGTCGACGAGAAGGGCGGCATCTACGTCGCCTCCGACAAGGTGATGCGCAAGGTCGTGTGGACCGGCGCCAAGCTGTCCACCGACGAGGCCGATGGCGCCTGGTCCGCGCCCTACGACTTCGGCCGCCAGCCGCCCGCGGTGAAGTTCGGCGTCGGCAGCGGCTCCACGCCCACCCTCATGGGATTCGGCGACGACAGCGACGAACTCGTGGTGATCACCGACGGCGCCGACCACATGAAGCTGGTCGCTTTCTGGCGCAATGAGATTCCCGAGGGCTTCCAGCCGAAGGCGAGCGCCGAGTCGAACCGCATCGCCGACCAGATCGAGGTGACGGCGGGCCTGCCGGAACCGAAGCCCGAGTTCATCCAGAGCGAGCAGTCCGTGGTGGTGCACGACTACGGAGCGTTCGTCGTGCAGAACATCGGCTCCGGTGGCGAACCCGACCGGCTCGTCGACGTGATGGCCAACGGCCCGGTCGACGATCCGCCGCACGGCATGCAGCGCTTCGAATGGGACCCGGCCGCGGACAAGTGGACCTCGGCGTGGGAGCGCGGCGACGTGGTGTCCACGTCCATGGTGCCCGCGGTGTCGACCACGGCCGGCGTCGTGTTCGTCAACGGCTACAGCGAGGCCGACGGCTGGGAGGTCACCGGCCTGGACTGGAAGACCGGAGAGACCGTGCACCGCACCATCTTCGGGCCGTCGAACTACGGCAACGGCGCGTACGCGATCATCGAGGCATTCCCGAACGGCGACCTGCTGTTCAACAGCATCGGCGGTCCGTTCCGGGCGAAACTCGACAAGTAGCGCACAAGAAGGGGCCCTGGCCGAACGATCGGCCGGGGCCCCTTCAGGGACGAGATCAGCGCACGAGGGTCGACGCTCGCTCGGCGAGATCGAGCAGCGACTGCGGCAACAGACCGAGCACGATGGTCGCCGCGGCGGTCAGCAGAACGATCGCCCGGGTGAGCGGGGGAGTGATCACCATCGGCGCGTCGGCCGGGGGATCGGTGAAGAACATCAGCACGATCACCCGGATGTAGAAGAACGCCGCGATGGCGCTGGAGATGACGCCGACGATCACCAGCGTGACGGCATCGCCGGACACGGCTGCCTCGAACACCGCGAACTTGCTGACGAACCCGCTGGTGAGCGGCAGACCGGCGAAGGAGAGCAGCAGCAGCGCGAACACCGCTCCCAGCCACGGGGAACGGCGGCCGAGCCCGGACCACTGCGCCAGCGCGGTCGCCTCCGCACCATCGGGCTCGCGGACCAGGCTCACCACCGCGAACGCGCCGAGGGTGCCCAGGCCGTAGGCGACCAGATAGAACAGCACCGCCGCGATGCCCGCGTCGTTGGCGGCGACCAAGCCGACGATGATGAAACCGGCATGCGCCACAGACGAATACGCCAGCATCCGCTTCACGTCGGTCTGCGTCACCGCGAGGACCGCGCCGACGACCATCGTCGCGATCGCGACCGCCGCGAGCACCGGCCGCCAGTCGTCCCGCAGCCCCGGCACCGCGATCTGCAGGATGCGCAGCATGGCGCCGACCGCCGCGATCTTGGTCGCGGCCGCCATGAACGCGGTGATCGGGGTCGGTGCGCCCTGGTAGACGTCGGGCACCCAGGACTGGAACGGGACCGCGCCGATCTTGAACAGCAGCCCGACCGCCAGCATCGCCAGGCCGAGCAGCGCGAGCATCGCCTCGGAGGGGTGCGCGGCGATCGCGTCGGCGATCCCGGCGAGCCGGACCGTCCCCGCTTGGCCGTACAGCAGCGCGACGCCATAGAGGAAGAACGCCGACGAAAACGCCCCGAGCAGGAAGTATTTCAGCGCCGCCTCCTGCGAGAGCAGCCGCTTGCGCCGCGCGAGCCCGCACAGCAGATACAGCGGCAGCGAGAGCACCTCCAGCGCGACGAACATGGTCAGCAGATCGTTCGAGGCGGGGAAGAGCATCAGGCCGCCGACCGCGAGCAGCGTGAGCGGGAAGACCTCGGTGGTGGCGATTCCTGCGCGAATCGCGGCCTGCTCGTCGGCGCTGCCGGGGACCGCGGACGCCTGCGGTGTGAACGCGTCCGCGCCGCGCCCCACGGTCGCCGCGGCCAGGCTCCAGGTGCCCGGCCCTGATCGTGCCTCGACGCGTGGTTGCGCGCTACGTTCCGCGATGAACAGCACCCCGAGGATCGACACCACCAGGATGGTGCCCTGCAGGAACAGCGTCACCCCGTCGATGGCCACGGCGCCCGCGATCGCGGTGGACTCTGTGCCCGCCAAGCGGACGACGGCCGCCAGCGCCGCGGCGAGACCGGCCAGGCTCAGTATCACCTGGGTGCCGTAGCGGTACCGGCGCGCGACGAACGCTTCCACCAGCACCGCGGCGACCGCGACACCGAACACGATGAGCATCGGGGAGAGCAAGCCGTATTCGATGCTCGGCGTGGCCACGGTCGCGGCGAGGGGGATCGGATGCGTGGTCACTTGTGCCCGCCTTCCTGAAGATTCGCCGCGCCTGCCTCGGGCGCCGGAACCGTCGGCGCGGGATCGTGGCGGCCGATGGTGGTCAGGGTCTGGCTCACCGCCGGATCGATGAAGTCCAGCACCGGTTTCGGATAGAGGCCGAGGAACAGCAGGGCCGCGATGAGCGGCACGACGACGGCAAGCTCACGAGGCACCAGATCGTAGAGGTTCTCGTTGCCCTTCCTGACCGGGCCGGTCATCATCCGCTGGTAGAGCCACAGCACGTAGACCGCGGCGAGCACCAATGCACTGGTCGCGATGATCGCGGCCAGCTGGTAGCGGCTGAAAGTGCCGATCAGCACCAGGAATTCGCTGACGAACGGAGCCAAGCCCGGCAGCGACAGCGTCGCGAGACCCGCGATGAGGAACGTTCCGGCCAGCACCGGTGCCACCTTCTGCACCCCGCCGTACTCGGCGATGATCCGGGTGCCACGCCGCGAGACGAGGAACCCGGCGATCAAGAACAGCGCGGCGGTGGAGATGCCGTGGTTGATCATGTAGAGCGCGGCCCCGGACTGGGCCTGGCTGGTCATGGCGAAGATGCCGAGGATGATGAAGCCGAAGTGCGAGATCGAGGTGTAGGCGATCAGCCGCATCAGGTCGGTCTGGCCGATCGCCAGCAGCGCACCGTAGACGATGCCGATCACCGCGAGCGTGATCACCAGCGGCGCATAGGTTCCCGACGCGTCGGGGAACAGCATCAGGCAGTAGCGGAGCATGCCGAAGGTGCCGACTTTGTCGACCACCGCCATCATCAGCACCGCGCTGGACGGTGTGGCGGCGACGGCGGCGTCGGGCAGCCAGGTGTGCAGGGGCCAGAGCGGAGCCTTCACGGCGAAGGCGAACATGAACCCGAGGAACAGCGCGTTCAGCACCGCGGGGCCCGCGCCGAGCTCACCGGAGTTGGCGGCGGCGACCACGGCACGGAAGTCGAAGGTGCCCGCACCGTCCGCGCCGAGGCCGTCGCGCGCTGTCACCACGTACAGGCCGATGACCGCGGCCAGCATGATCAGTCCGCCGAACAGGTTGTACAGCAGGAACTTCACCGCCGCCCGCGAGCGCTGCTGGCGCAGGTGCACATCCGCTGTGCGCGGGCCGAAGCCGCCGATGAGGAAGTACATCGGGATGAGCATGGCCTCGAAGAACACGTAGAACAGCAGGATGTCCAGCGCCAGGAAGGAGACCAGCACCATCGCCTCGACGAGCAAGATCAGCGCCATGTAGGTGTGCGCCACCCGCTTGCCCGAGCCGGCCGCGCGGTCGTCGTGCCAGCCCGCCAGGATCAGCAGCGGCATCAGCGCGGTGGTGAGCAGCACCAGCACCAGCGCGATGCCGTCCAGGCCGAGGGTGTATCCGGCGCCGAAAGCGGGGATCCACTCGTGTGATTCGACGAACTGGTACTGCTCCCCGCCGGGATCGAAACGCGTGGCGAGCACGACGGCGAGCACCAGCACGGCCACCGAAAACGTCAGCGCCACACTGCGTGCCAGCACGCGCCGTGTCGCGGGCAACGCCAGCACGACGACGGCGCCGACGACCGGAAGCAGCCAGAGGGTGGTCAACCAGGGATATGTAGTCACCAGATCCTCACCGCCAGCAGGGCGGCGGCCACCAGGGCCGCGCCGGTGAACATGGACAGGGCGTAGGACCGCACGAATCCGGACTGGACCCGGCGGACGCGGGCCGAGAGCCCGCCGATCAGCGCGGCCGTGCCGTTGACGATGCCGTCGATGCCGCGGTTGTCGACGAACACCAGCGACCGGGTGAGGTGCTGGCCGGGCCGCATGAACACGCCCTCGTTGACCGCGTCGCCGTAGAGATCGTTGCGGGCGGCGACGGTCAGCACGGACACGTCCTCCGGCGCGGTTTCCGGGATGTCACGCTGCGCGTACTGGTTGTAGGCGATGCCGACGCCGACCGCGACGACGGCCAGCGCGAGGGCGGTGACCACGCCCGCGGGCACGACCTCCTCGCCGTGGTGCGCGCCGACCACCGGCTCCAACCAGTTCACCAGCGCGTTGCCGAACACGAACACCAGGCCGGAGGCGAGCGAGCCGATGGCCAGCAGGATCATCGGGCCGGTCATCACGATCGGCGCCTCGTGCGGGTGCGTGTCGGGCTTCCAGCGTCGCTCGCCGAAGAACGTCATCAGCATCACGCGCGTCATGTAGAACGCGGTGAGTCCCGCACCGAGCAGGGTGGCCGTGCCGAGCGCCAGACCGGACACGCCGCCCTCGTTGAAGGCCACCTCGATGATCTTGTCCTTGGAGAAGAAACCCGCGAACGGCGGCACACCGATGATGGCGAGGTAGCCGATCCCGAAGGTGACGTAGGTGATCGGGAGCAGCTTGCGCAGTCCGCCGTAGCGGCGCATGTCGACTTCGTCGTCCATCGCGTGCATCACCGAGCCCGCACCGAGGAAGAGTCCCGCCTTGAAGAAGCCGTGGGTGAGCAGGTGCATGATCGCGAAGGCGTAACCGGCGGGGCCGAGGCCCGCGGCGAGGACCATGTACCCGATCTGGCTCATGGTGGACGCGGCCAGCGCCTTCTTGATGTCGTCCTTGGCGCAGCCGACGATCGCGCCGAAGAGCAGCGTCACCGCGCCGACGAGCACCACCGCCAGTCGAGCATTCGGCGCGAGATCGAAGATCGCGTTGGACCGGGCGATCAGGTAGACGCCTGCGGTGACCATGGTGGCCGCGTGGATGAGCGCCGACACCGGCGTCGGGCCCTCCATCGCGTCACCGAGCCAGGATTGCAGCGGCACCTGCGCGGACTTGCCGCAGGCGGCCAGCAGCAGGAACAGGCCGATCACGGTGAGCGTGCCCTCGCTCGCGCCCGGTGCGGCGGCGAACACCTCACCGAAGCCGATCGAGCCGAACGTGGCGAACATCGTGAACATGGCCAGTGCCAAGCCCATGTCGCCGACCCGGTTGACCACGAAAGCCTTCTTGGCGGCCGTCGCGGCGGACGGCTTTCCGTACCAGAAGCCGATCAGCAGGTAGGAGGCCAGACCGACCCCCTCCCAGCCGAGGTAGAGCACCAGGTAGTTGTTCGCCAGCACCAGCAGCAGCATCGCCGCGAGGAACAGGTTGAGGTAGGCGAAGAACCGCCGCCGATCCGGGTCGTGGCTCATGTACCCGATCGAGTACAGGTGGATCAGCGAGCCGACCCCGGTGATCAACAGCGCGAAACACAGTGACAGCTGGTCGATCTGGAGACCGAAGTCCACCTGGAGACCGGTCACCGGCACCCAGCTGAACAGGTTGGCGTGCACGGCTCGCTCGGCGCCGTCGCGCCCCAGCATGACGACGAACGCCCACACGGCCACGCCGAAGGAGGCCAGCGCGGCAAGGCAGCCGAGCAGATGGCCCCACTTGTCGGCGGCGCGGCCGAGGAGCAGCAGTACGACGGCCCCGGCCAGCGGCAGCGTGGGCAGCAGCGTCAGGATCGTGGTATCCACGTCAGAACTTCAGCAGGTTGGCGTCGTCGACCGAGGTCGAGCGGCGGGCGCGGAAGATGGTCATGATGATGGCTAGGCCGACGACCACCTCGGCCGCGGCGACCACCATTGTGAAGAACGCGAACACCTGGCCGTCCAGGTTCGCGTGCATCCTCGCGAACGTGACGAACGCGAGGTTCACCGCGTTGAGCATCAGCTCGATGCACATGAACACCACGATCGCGTTGCGCCGCAACAGCACTCCGGCCGCACCGATCGTGAACAGCAGGGCGGACAGGAACAGATAGTTCTCGGGGTTCACCGGGTGCCTTCCTCGTCGGCGGTTTCGTGGCCGTTGGTCTTCGCGTCGCCGGAGCCGGAGCCGACCGAGATGACGGCCGCCTCGGTCAGCGCCCTGGTGCGGCGGTGCCGCAGGATGGTGCTGACCGACAGCTCCTCGAACGAGCCGTCCGGCAGCCGGGCGGGAATGTCCACGGCGTTGTGCCTGGCGTAGACGCCGGGCGTCGGCAGCGGGGTGGCGCGGCTCGTGCCGTCACGGAACCGCCTGCGAGACAGTTCGCGCTGATCCATCCGCGGGCCGAAACGTTCCCGGTGCGCGAGCACCATGGCGCCGATGGTGGCGGTGATGAGCAGCGCTCCGGTGAGCTCGAAGGCCCACACGTACCGGACGAAGATCAGTTCGGCGAGTCCGCCGATCACGTCGCGACCGGCGAAACCCGTGGCGGGGAACCGGATTTCGGAATTGCGAATGCCGGTCGCGATGCCGCTGACGAACAGGATGCCGAAGCCGAGCCCGACCGCGGCGGCGGCGAAACGCTGGCCGCGCAGGGTTTCCTTCAGCGATTCCGCGGAGTCGACGCCCACCAGCATGAGCACGAACAGGAA
Source organism: Nocardia sp. bgisy134 (assembly GCF_057708325.1). Lineage (NCBI taxonomy): Bacteria > Bacillati > Actinomycetota > Actinomycetes > Mycobacteriales > Nocardiaceae > Nocardia > Nocardia sp. bgisy134. The sequence goes on along the minus strand of NZ_JBYIRW010000013.1, from coordinate 133,937 downwards.
CAGCATCATCACCGCGCCGGTGTAGACCACGATCTGCACCACACCGAGGAACAGCGCGTCCTGGGCGATGTAGAACACGGCCAGCGTGATCATGGTGGCGGCCAGGCAGATCGCCGAGTGCACGGCCTTGGCCGCGAACACCATGCCCAGCGCGCCGAGCACGGCGAGCGGGGCCATTATCCAGAACTGCACGGCCTCACCGGTGGATGTGCGGGTCAGTGGCTCGGCGGCCATCAGTATCGTCACCGCGTCCCTCCTTCCGCGCCTGCTGTCGCGGGCTGCTTCTCGTCGGATTCGGTGGCCGTGCCGGGGACGGTGCCGCGGTAGTAGTCGCCCTCGGTCGTCCCGGGGTACATGGCGTGCGGCGGCGGGGTCATGCCCGGTTCCATTGGCGCGAGCAACCGGTCCTTCTCGTAGATGAGGTCGGCCCGGTTGTCGTCGGCGAGCTCGTACTCGTTGGTCATGGTGAGGGCTCGGGTGGGGCAGGCCTCGATGCACAGACCGCAGCCGATGCAGCGCAGATAGTTGATCTGGTAGACGCGGCCGTACCGTTCGCCGGGGGAGAAGCGTTCGGTCTCGGTGTTGTCGGCGCCTTCGACGTAGATCGCGTCGGCGGGGCAGGCCCAGGCGCACAACTCGCAGCCGATGCACTTCTCCAGCCCGTCTGGATGGCGGTTGAGCTGGTGGCGACCGTGATAGCGGGGCGCGGTCGGCACCTTGTGCTCCGGGTAGAACTCGGTGTTCGGCTTCTTGAACATGGTGAGCGCTGTGACCGCGAAACCAGAAAGCGGTTCCAGCGGGTGGCCTTTCGTCGGGTCTATGTGGCGGACGTCGGCGGGCAGCGGCGGTGTCGGGAAGCCGAGGAAGACGCCGGTTCCGCTCGGCGCGTGCTCGTCCACCGCGTGCTCGTCCACCAGGGGCGGGGCTCCGGGGCGGCGCCCGGCCCGCAGGAACATGCCGATCATCATGCCGGTGATCAGCAGGCCCGCGACGATCATGGCGGCGGTCGCCCAGGCGAATCCCTCGGCGTCGAGCACCCGCGCCGCGGCGACGAGCATCACCCACAGCAGCGACACCGGAATGAGCAGCTTCCAGCCCAGATTCATGAACTGGTCGTAGCGCAGGCGGGGCAGCGTGCCGCGCAGCCAGATGAACACGAACAGGAACGTCCACACCTTGGCGGTGAACCAGAGCAGGCCCCACCAGCCCGAGTTCGCGCCCGGCCACATGTTGATCGGCCACGGCGCGTGCCAGCCACCCAGGAACAGCGTGGTGGCCAGTGCCGAAACCGTTGCCATGTTGACGTATTCGGCCAGCATGAACATGGCGAACTTGAGCGAGGAGTACTCGGTGTGGAAGCCGCCGACCAGTTCGCCCTCGGCCTCGGGGAGGTCGAACGGGGCTCGGTTGGTCTCGCCGACCATCGACACGCAGTAGATCAGGAACGAGGGCAGCAGCAGGAAGACGTACCAGGTGCCGTCCTGGGCGGCGACGATGCCGGAGGTGGCCATGGTGCCCGCATGCAGGAACACCGCGGCGAAGCACAGCGCCATCGCGATCTCGTAGGAGATGACCTGCGCCGTCGAACGCAGGCCGCCGAGCAGCGGATAGGTGGAGCCGGACGCCCAGCCCGCCAGCACGATGCCGTACACGCCGATCGAGGTGATGGCGAGGATGTACAGCACGCCGACCGGCATATCGGTCAGCTGCAGCGCGGTGCGTTCGCCGAGGATGGAGACCTCACCGCCGAACGGGATCACCGCGAAGGCCATGAAGGCCGGGATGGCCGCGATGATCGGCGCGAGGATGTAGATCGGCTTGTCCACGATGGCGGGGACGATGTCCTCTTTGAGCGCCATCTTCACGCCGTCGGCGATGCTCTGCAGCGAGCCTTTGGGGCCGACCCGGTTCGGCCCGATGCGCATCTGCATGCGCGCCACGATCTTTCGTTCGGCCAGCACCGCGATCATCGGGGTGAGCAGCAGGAAGACGAAGATCGCCACGGATTTCGCGATGACGAGCCACAGGGGATCGTGGCCGAAGATGGCCAGCGTGTCAGGTCCGGAGGCGGTAACTTGCGTAGCCACGGAGGGCCCCACAGTCGCCGTGACGAACAGAGCGGGATCACTCATGGCGGTGTTCCTTCATCCTCTCGTCGGCGCGGCGTACTTGCACGACGCCGCCCGGCTGGGTGGCCAGTTGTTCGGGCACCGAGCTGCCGGGCGAATTCAGCGGCAGCCACACCACCCGTTCGGGCATCTCGGTAATGAGCAGCGGCAGCGTGAGCGTGCCGCGCTCGGAGCTGACGGTGACCGGATCGTCGTCGGCCGCACCGATTTCGGCGGCGGTCGCGGGCGAGAGCCGGATCACCGGTGGCCGGGCGACACCCGCCAGATTCGGCTCGCCGTCCTGCATCCGGCCGCGGTCGAGCAGCATGCGCCAGCCCGCGAGCACCGCGGTGCCCTGCCTGGGCTGGGTGATCGGATGCGTCCGATGCGCGGGCGGCGCCACCGGCTGGCCGTCCCAGGCGCCGAGCTCCGCGAGTTCGGCGCGGGCCGCCGCGGTGTCGGGCAGGCCGAGGCGCACGCCCATCTCGTCGGCGATGGCTTGCAGCACCCGCTGATCGGAGAGCGGCGCCGCGGTGCGGCGCACGGTGGATTCGCCGAGCGCGGCGTCGAACCGGCGCGGCCTGCCCTCCCAGGTGCGGAAGGTGCCCGACTTCTCCATGGCCGTGGCCACCGGGAAGACCACGTCGGCGCGCTCGGTGACGGCGCTGTGCCGCAACTCGAGACTGACCACGAAGCGGGCCGCGTCGATGGCGGTGAGCGCGGCGTTGGGGTCCGGCAGATCGGCGATGTCGACACCGCCGACGACCAGCGCGCCGAGCGTCGGCGCGGCGTCCAGGATGGCGGCGGTGTCGCGCCCCACGGTCACCGGCAGCTCGTCGACGTTCCAAATCGTGCGAACCTGTTGCCTGGCAGACGGATCCGCCACCGGCCGCCCACCGGGCAGCAGCCCGGGAAGCGCACCCGCTTCGACCGCGCCGCGCTCGCCGGCGCGCCGCGGCACCCAGGCCAGCGCCGCCCCGGTCTCGTCGGCCAGCCGGACGGCGGCCGACAGCGCGCCCGGCACACCCGCCATGCGCTCGCCGACCATGATCACCGCGCCGGGCGTGCGCAGCAGGCGCGCCGCCGCGACCACGGTCTCGAATTCCGGGCCACCGAACGGGATCTCGCCCGTGCGCAGGGCGTCCATGAGGTGCGGCTCGGCCCCCGGCATCGCCGAGATCAGTGTGCCCGACATGCGTTCCAGTCCGCGCGAGGCGTACGGCGCGAGCGAGTAGACGGGCAGGCCGCTCTTGCGGGCGGCCTTGCGCAGCCGCAGGTAGACGATCGGCGACTCTTCCTCGGGCTCGAAGCCGACGAGCAGCACGATCGACGCGCGCTCCAGCCCGTCGTAGTCGACGGTGACGCCCTGGCCCGCGACCCTGGCCGCGAGGAAATCGGCCTCCTCCGCCGAGTGCGGGCGGGTACGGAAGTCGATGTCGTTGGTGTCCAACGCGACTCGCGCGAACTTCGAGTAGGCGTAGGCGTCCTCCTCGGTCACCCGTCCGCCGACGAGCACACCGGCGCTGCCGTGCGCGGCGGCGAGTCCCTCGGCGGCCGCGGCGAGCGCTTCGGACCAGGACGCGGGGTGCAGGTTGCCGTCCCAGCCGCGCACCAGCGGGGTGGTGAGGCGATCGCGCTCGGTGGCGTAGGCGAAGGCCCAGCGTCCCTTGTCGCAGTTCCATTCCTCGTTCACCTGCGGGTCGTCGCCCGCGAGCCTGCGCAGCACCTTGCCGCGGCGGTGATCGGTGCGCTGCGCGCAGCCCGAGGCGCAGTGCTCGCACACGCTGGGGCTGGAGACCAGGTCGAAGGGGCGGGCGCGGAACCGGTAGCTGGTGCCGGTGAGCGCGCCGACCGGGCAGATCTGCACCGTGTTGCCGGAGAAATAGGAGTCGAACGGCTCGGCCTGGGCGGTGCCGACCTGTTCGAGCGCGCCGCGGTCCATCAGCTCGATGAACGGGTCGCCGGCGACCTGCTGGGAGAAGCGGGTGCAGCGGGCACACAGCACGCAGCGTTCCCGGTCGAGCAGGACGGCCGTGGACAGCGGAATCGGTTTGGGGTACGTGCGTTTCACGCCGTCGAACCGGGTCTCCGGCCGGCCGGAGGACATGGCCTGGTTCTGCAGCGGACACTCGCCGCCCTTGTCGCAGACGGGGCAGTCCAGGGGATGGTTGATCAGCAGCAGCTCCATCACCCCCTCCTGCGCGCGTTCGGCGGCGGGCGAGGTGAGCTGGGTGCGCACGATCATGCCATCGGCCACGGTCTGAGTGCAGGACGCGACCGGTTTGCGCTGGCCTTCTACCTCGACCAGGCATTGGCGGCAGGCGCCGACCGGGTCCAGCAGCGGATGGTCGCAGAAGCGCGGAATCTGGATGCCGATCAATTCCGCGGCGCGGATCACCAAGGTCCCGGCGGGCACGCTCACGGCCGTGCCGTCGATGACAACGGTGACGAGATCGGCGGGCGCAAGTCCGCTGGTGTTGCTGCTCACGGTCGCAGGCCCACCCGTCGCCCGGCCGCCACCCCCCATCGAATCGCTACGCGATACTGCGTTCATTGCGCCCCTTCTCCTGCCTCGGCCCAGGCCGTCGAGCGCGCGGGATCGAACGGACAGCCGCCCGAGCGCAGATGATCGATGTACTCGTCGCGGAAGTACTTCAGCGAGGAGAGAATCGGGCTGGCCGCGCCGTCGCCGAGCGCGCAGAACGATTTGCCGTTGATGCTGTCGCTGATGTCGAGCAGCTTGTCCAGATCCGATTCGGTGCCGCGGCCCTCTTCCACCCGCTTCAGCAGCTGGACCAGCCAGTAGGTGCCCTCCCGGCACGGGGTGCACTTGCCGCACGACTCGTGGGCGTAGAACTCGGTCCAGCGCAGCACCGCGCGCACCACGCAGGTGGTGTCGTCGAAGATCTGTAAAGCCTTGGTGCCCAACATGGATCCGGCGCCCATGACGCCCTCGTAGTCGAGCGGCACGTCCAGGTGTTCGTCGGTGAACAGCGGGGTGGACGAGCCGCCCGGCGTCCAGAACTTCACCCGGTGGCCCACGCGCACGCCGCCCGCGTAGTCGAGCAGCTCCCGCAGCGTGATGCCGAGCGGCGCCTCGTACTGGCCGGGCCTGGCCACGTGGCCGGACAGCGAGTACAGGGTGAAGCCGGGCGATTTCTCGCTGCCCATGGAGCGGAACCAGCCGGTGCCGTTGAGGATGATGGGCGGCACGCTGGCGATCGACTCCACGTTGTTGACCACCGTCGGGCAGGCGTACAGGCCGGCGACGGCGGGAAACGGCGGCCGCAGCCTCGGCTGGCCGCGGCGACCCTCCAGTGAGTCCAGTAGGGCGGTCTCCTCGCCGCAGATGTAGGCGCCCGCGCCCGCGTGCACGATCAACTCCAGGTCGTAGCCGGAGCCGAGGATGTCGCGGCCCAGATAGCCCGCGTCGTACGCCTGCGCGACCGCGGCCTGCAACCGGCGCAGCACCGGCACCACTTCGCCGCGTACGTAGATGAAGGCCGTCGCGGCGCGGATGGCGTAGGCGGCGATGATCACGCCCTCGATCAGTACGTGCGGCGTGGCCAGCATGAGCGGAATGTCTTTGCAGGTACCGGGTTCCGACTCGTCGGCGTTGACCACCAGGTAGTGCGGTTTCACCGTGCCGTCGGGGCCGGGACCCTGCGGGATGAAGCTCCATTTCATGCCGGTCGGGAAGCCGGCGCCGCCGCGGCCGCGCAGTCCGGCGTCCTTGACCGTCTGGATGATCTGGTCCGGCTCCATACCCAATGCCTTGCGCAGCGCCTTGTAGCCGTCGTGCCTGCGATAGGTGGCGATGGTCCAGGACTGCGGGTCGTCCCAGTACTTGGAGAGCACCGGTGTCAGGGTGGTCATCGGAGGTCCTCCCCGTTCGGCCGCGGCGCGTGCATCTCGAGGTTCTTGGCCACCCGCAGACCGGCGACCGTCGGCTCGCCCGCCGCGCCGTCGAGCACGCCGGGACGTTCGTCGGGGAAGCCCGCCAGGATTCGCGCGGTCTGCCGGAACGTGCACAGCGGCGCGCCGCGGGTCGGGGTCACCTGCTGCCCGGCGCGCAGCGCGTCGACCAGAGCCTGGGCCGATTCCGGCGTCTGGTTGTCGAAGAACTCCCAGTTCACCATCACGACCGGCGCGAAATCGCAGGCGGCGTTGCATTCGATGTGTTCGAGGGTGATCGACCCGTCGTCGGTGGTCTCGCCGTGACGCAGGCCCAGGTGGGTCTCCAGCGCGGCCAGGATCGCGTCGCCGCCCATGACCGCGCAGAGCGTGTTGGTGCACACGCCGACGTGGTAATCGCCGGTGGGCGTGCGCCGGAACATGGAGTAGAAGGTGGCCACCGCGGTCACCTCCGCGCCGGTGAGACCGAGCTGGTCGGCGCAGAAATCGATGCCGGTGCCCGAGACGTGGCCCTCCTCGGACTGCACCAGATGCAGCAGCGGCAGCAGCGCCGAGCGCGGGTGCGGGTAGCGGGCGATGATCGCCGCCGCGTCGGTCTCCAGTCGCTCGCGCACATAGGGCGGGAAGGGCTCGGGCCGGGTGGAGAGCTTCAACAGGATTTCGGTCATCGGTCGACACCACCCATCACCGGGTCGATGCTGGCGACGGAGGCGATGACGTCGGCGACCATGCCGCCCTCGCACATCGCAGCCACCGCTTGCAGATTCGTGAACGAGGGATCGCGATAGTGCACGCGGTAGGGCCGGGTGCCACCGTCGCTGACCATGTGCACGCCCAGCTCACCGCGCGGCGATTCGACCGCGATGTACACCTGGCCCGCAGGCACGCGAATGCCTTCGGTGACGAGCTTGAAGTGATGGATGAGGCCCTCCATCGACGTGCCCATGATGCGGCCGATGTGCTTGGGGGAGTTGCCGAGTCCGTCGGGCCCGAGCTGCAGATCGGCGGGCCAGGCCAGCTTCTTGTCCTCGATCATCACCGGTCCCGGCCGCAGCCTGTCCAGGCACTGTTCGGCGATCTTGAGCGATTCCTTCATCTCCTCCACCCGGATCAGGTAGCGGCCGTAGGCGTCGCAGCCGGTGGTGGTGGGGACGTCGAATTCGTAGTTCTCGTAACCGCAGTAGGGCTGTGCCTTGCGCAGATCCAGCGGCAGGCCGGTGGCGCGCAGCACCGGGCCGGTGATGCCGAGGGCCATGCATCCGGTCAGATCGAGGTAGCCGATGTCCTGGGTGCGGGCCTTCCAGATGGGGTTCTGGGTGAGCAGATGTTCCATGTCGCGCAGCCGTTTCGGCAGCAGGGCCAGCAGCTCGCGGACCTTGGTGACGCCGTCCTCGGGTAGGTCCTGGACCAGTCCGCCGGGGCGGATGTAGGCGTGGTTCATCCGCAGACCGGTGATGGTCTCGAAAACGTCGAGGATGAGTTCGCGCTCTCGGAACCCGAACAGCATCGGGGTGAGCGCGCCCAGTTCCATGCCGCCGGTGGCCAGCGCGACGAGGTGCGAGGAGATCCGGTTGAGCTCCATCAGCAGCACCCGGATGACGGTGGCGCGCTCGGGAATCTGCTCGGTGACGTCGAGCAGCTTCTCCACTCCGAGGCAGTACGCCGTCTCGTTGAAGAACGGGGACAGGTAGTCCATCCGGGTCACGAAGGTGACGCCCTGCATCCAGTTGCGGAACTCGAGATTCTTCTCGATGCCGGTGTGCAGATAGCCGATGCCGCAGCGGGCCTCGGTGACGGTCTCGCCCTCGATCTCCAGGATGAGGCGCAGTACGCCGTGCGTGGACGGATGCTGCGGACCCATGTTGACGACGATGCGTTCTTCGCCTGCGCCGTCGAGGGTTTCGGTGACGGTGTCCCAGTCCTGACCGGCGACGGTGACGACGGTCGGCTCCGAAGGGTTCACGGCGTGCTCCCGCTGTCGGTCCGCAGCGGGTTCGCGCCCGGAGTCCGTGGTGTCGACGCCGGGCTGAGTATCGATGTCGTTCACTAGCTGTACGCCCTCCGCTCGTCGGGCGGCGGGATGCGCGCGCCCTTGTATTCGACCGGGATCCCGCCGAGCGGGTAGTCCTTGCGCTGGGGGTGGCCACGCCAGTCGTCGGGCATGGCGATGCGGGTCAACGACGGATGACCGTCGAAGAGGATGCCGAAGAAGTCGTAGGTCTCCCGCTCGTGCCAGTCGGTGGTGGGGTACACCGAGTACAGCGAGGGGATGTGCGGATCGGCGTCGGGCGCCGAGGCCTCGACGCGCAGCCTGCGGCTGTGGGTGACCGACATCAGGTGATAGACCGCGTGCAGTTCGCGGCCGGTGTCGTGCGGGTAGTGCACACCGTTGACGCCGAGGCACAGCTCGAAACGCAGTGCGGCGTCGTCGCGCAACGCCTGCGCGACGCGCGGCAGGTGCTCCCTGCGCACGTGCAGGGTGAGCTCGCCGCGGAAGACGACGATCTTCTCGATCGCGCTCTCGAAGGGCGTTCCGGTGGCCGCCATCGCTGTCCGCAGCGCGTCGACGACCTCGTCGAAGTAGCCGCCGTAGGGCGCGGGTGTGCTGCCGGGGAGGGTGACCGGACGGACCAGGCGACCGTAACCGGAGGTGTCGCCGGTGCCGGAGATGCCGAACATGCCGCGGCGCACGCCGATGACCTCCTCGCCCGTCGGCTCGGGTTCGGTCGACGGTGGCAGCGTGCCCTCGGGTCCCGCGGTCGCCGCCGCGTCGATTTCCGACTGGGGCGTGCTGGTGTCGGTGTTCTCGGGGGAGTCGAAGGTCATCGCAGCAGACCCTCCATCCGGATGGTCGGGGTCGACGCGAGCGCCGCCTGCTCGGCGGCGCGGATCGCCTCTTCGCGGTTGACGCCGAGCGGCATCTCCTGAATCTTGGCGTGCAGTGTCAGAATCGCGTTCAGCAGCATCTCCGGGCGCGGCGGGCAGCCGGGCAGATAGATGTCGACCGGCACCACGTGGTCGACGCCCTGCACGATGGCGTAGTTGTTGAACATGCCGCCGGAGGAGGCGCAGACCCCCATGGCGAGCACCCATTTCGGCTCGGTCATCTGGTCGTAGACCTGCCGCAGCACCGGCGCCATCTTCTGGCTGACCCGGCCCGCGACGATCATCAGGTCGGCCTGTCTCGGCGAGGCGCGGAAGGCCTCCATACCGAAGCGGGCGATGTCGAATCGTCCTGCGCCGGTGGCCATCATCTCGATGGCGCAGCAGGCGAGACCGAAGGTGGCAGGCCACAGCGAGCCCTTGCGCAGATATCCGGCGAAATCCTCCACCGTGCTCAGCAGAAAGCCGCTGGGCAGTTTTTCCTCGAGACCCATTTCCGACTAACTCTCACTTCCACTGTGCGGGTGAAACCTTGTGGCGATCAGTCCCAACTGAGTCCGCCCCGGCGCCACTCGTAGGCGTAGGCAACCGAGACGTTGAAGATGAACAGCGCCATCGCGGCGAGACCGAAGAGACCGAGCGCATCGAAGTGGACAGCCCACGGGTAGAGGAACACGATCTCGATGTCGAAGATGATGAACAGCATGGCGGTCAGGTAGTACTTCACCGGAAAACGCTGTCCGGTAATGCTTCCCGGCCCGCCCGCGACGGCGTGCGGAGTGGGCTCGATGCCGCACTCGTAGGCCTCCAGCTTGGCCCGGTTGTAGCGCTTCGGCCCGATGAGGGCCGCCAAGATGATGGAAAAGACCGCGAATGCCGCGGCGACCGCGCCGAGCACCAGGGTCGGCAACTCCATGTTCACGACTGCACTTCCCCTCCTGCGAGCCCGGGGCTCCCTCGACGGCGGCTGGTGGCAGCTTCCGAGGCGGGCTGACGTCGTTGTCCGCCTCGGCCAGACTCGCCCCATGGCCTCGCTCGGCGGGGCGTGCGTCAGGGAGATCGGACACAGCCGGTCTCATACCTGCGCTCTCGCCCATGTGAGCTACGGCACAGCCTACAACTGATACGAGTGGCCGCGACGCCTTTGACCCCGGATCTTTGATCGAATTCGGAACTACGATTTATGACTGATGTGGGGTAATCGGTCGGCGTCGTCACGTGACGAACCGGGACGTCGTCCCAGCTGCGGGACCACGCCAAAGCTACCGGCGAGTATCGCCAGTGCCGATGAGTTGCTCGCGCTGGTGACGGCGCCACACGCGACGATCCCGCACCCGCGGTGATTGCCGGACGCTATTGGTGACGATTGCTAATCGGTCGCCGGGAAGGACGGCCTCGCGGTCCGGCTACCCGATGATGACATTCGCCTCTGAATCACGCGGCGGTGCGGTTGCGCAGCAGAGTGACGACGGCCTCGGTGAGTCGGATCGGATCGATCGGATGCGCGACCGCCGCCTCGGCCCGCGACCAGGTCGCCAGCCATGCGTCGTCCGGACGGCCGGTCAATACGAGCACCGGAGGGCACTGCTCGATCTCGTCCTTGAGCTGCTTGGCGATGCCGAGCCCGCCCGCCGGCGTCGATTCGCCGTCGAGGATGGCGAGGTCGATGCCGCCCTCGTCCATCCGCTCGATGACCACCGGCGCGGTGGCCACCTCGAGGTAGTCCAGCTCGGGTAGTTCGGGGTGCGGGTTCCTGCCCAGCGCCAGCATCACCTGGCGCCGGGTATCGGCGTCGTTGCTGTACACCAGCACCCGCAGCGGGGTGGAACGAGTCGAGTCGGCCACGCAGGGATGGTACGTCCGCCGCGGTCCGCCCCGTGGCAGGTTGGCGCAGATCGATGCGCGCGTCGCCGCGAACGAGGTATGCGAGGACAAGGTGATCGCAAGCGCCCCATAGGAATTTGGCGGTACCATCCGGCGAATGCGGGGAGATCTCACCCCGGTCCTCGTCGACACCGACATCTGGACCGACGACATGCTCAACCAGGCCGGGATACCGGTCATCGACGTACCGTTCGTGACGATCGGCAGTGGAATCGGGTCGTTCGTCGCCTTCGACACTCTCCGGATCTACGGCGTGCCCGCGCGGTCGATCGCGGTGCTCGGTCCGCAGGACGTGCCGTGGTCCGGCTACGAATACCTGACCAGGGTGTCGCAGATTCCGCGCGGCGAGCGATTGCGCAGCGATTCCGGCAGCACCCCCGAGAACATCTGGGGCTTCCCGTCGTACGCGGTGCGCGAGGCGATTGCCGACAAGTCGCTGGCTCCGCTGTGGAACGTGCTCACCGAACCGATCCTCACCAACTACTACACACCGCGCGCCGGGCAGGTGTTCGCCGCGATGGAGCGCGAGTACCACCGCGTCGACTACGCGCGCTCGCTCTACAAGGGGCAGGTCCGGATGGTGCGCAAGCGCCACGGCGGCGGCTATTACACGATCCTGACGCCGCCCGACGGCACGACACCGACCAAGCGGGTGGCCTTCCGCAGCACGTATGTGCATGTGGCCGTGGGCTATCCGGGTCTGCGGTTGCTGCCCGACCTGCAGGCCTATCGCGAGCGCTTCCGCGATCCCACCCGGGTGGTGAACGCGTACGAACCGCATGAGCACGTGTATCAGGCGTTGCAGCGAAGACCGGGGACGGTCATGATCCGCGGCGCCGGGATCGTGGCCAGCCGCGTGTTGCAGCGTTTGATCGACGATCGCGACAGCCACCGGCTCAACACCCAGATCCTGCATCTGTTCCGCAGTTACGTCGCCAGTCCGCACGGGCCGAGCGTGTTCATGCGCCGCAAAGGCGCCGACGGATGGGCCTATCAGGGATTCAACTGGCCGAAGGGCGCCTGGGGCGGGCAGCTGAAAGCGAAGCTGCGCGGACTGGAGGGGGAGGAGCGCGCCGCGCTGTACAAGATGCTCGGCGGCACCAACACTCCGGTGCGCAAGAGCTGGCAGGAGCAACTGAAGCGTGGCCGCGCCCAGGGCTGGTACCAGGTGATGGCGGGCAGCGCTCGCGACCTGCGCCCCGCCGAGGGCAGGCCGGGCGTGGTGACCACCATCGAGCCGGACGCGCAGGCGCCGTTGCCTTTTCGGCCGCCGACACAACCGTTCGACACCCACGCCGACTACATCATCGACTGCACCGGCCTGGAGGCCGACATCCGCGAACACCGGCTGCTCGCCGACCTGCTCGACCACGCGGGGGCCGGGCGCAACCCGGTCGGCAGGCTCGACGTGGACCGCACGTTCGAGCTGGTCGGCACCCGTAGCGGTGCGGGGCGCGTGTACGCCGCGGGCAGCGCGACGCTCGGCGGCTACTACGCGGGCGTCGACTCGTTCCTCGGCCTGCAGTACGCCGCACTGGAAATGGCGGACGACCTCGCCGCGCTCGGTTTCTGCCCGCGCCTCGGCCCGCTGCGCTCGGCTCGGCAGTGGTGGCTGTGGGTCAACGACAAGAAGATCTGACCGATGACTCCCACACTGAACGGGCGAATCCAGACCCGTGTGTTCGTGCTCGGCGCGATCGGGCTGCTGGTGGCGCTGTTCGTCACGCCGCTGCTGCCGACCGGATCGCTCTCCCTCGGCCAGTCCTATCGGGTGACCCTGTCGGTGCTGCTCGCGGTGATCCTGGTCGGCGTGCTCTGGGAGCTGCTGTACCACTTCCTGCAGCAATTCCGATGGGAGAAGGACTGGCCGACGTTGTTCGGGCTGCTGACGATCGTGAACGAGGGGCTGCTGATCTGGCTGCTGCTGCGCACCACCACGATCGTGCTGCCCGAGCACCTGCGGCCTTCGGCGGCGGCGTTCCTGATCCACTTCGTGGTCACCTGGATCGTGTTCTGGCTCTTCGTGAACGGGCCGATCCGGTTGTTCTTCCACCGCTGGCGGTACAACGGAGGCAGGTTCCTGTGAGCGGGGCGGCGCACCGGCCCGACCGGGACGGGCGCCGCGAAGGAGGGTGGCGGTGACGGATCCGCAGGTCGAGGTGCTGCCCGGCACGCATCTCGTGGCGTGCTGCGACGGGGTGGTCGTGGTGGTGGCCCATCGGCACGATGTGACACCGACCGAGGACACGGCGGCGGGCGCGGCGTTGACCGCGCTGTGCGGTCTGGTCGACGAGGCGGCCGCCAAGGAGAGCACGCGCACCGGGCGCATGTTCGCACGCCTTGCCACCACCTGGCTGATGGGTCTCGACGACGAGGACGCCGTCGAGTTCGGCGTGCTCACCCCCTGCGTGACCGGGCTCGCGGTGTTCCTGCACGGCGGGGTCAGCGCGGTGCTGACGGTCGGGGACCGTTCGGAGGTGCTGCGCGGCAGCGACGCCGGTTTCACTGTCGACCGGGTGGTGATTCCCGCGCCCGCGATCGGGGCCGGATTGTTCGTCGACGAGGTGGATTCGGCGATCGAACTGCCGGGGATCCGCGGACTGTGCACGTTGGCATCGGGTGTCGTTCCCGGCGCGGGGGCGGTGCTCTGGTACGGGCAGCCGGTGCGGAAAGTGCCCGTGGTGAAACGAGATCGGGCCTCGGTGTATCCCGGGACCGACCGTGCGCGGTCGGAGCCGCCGCGTTCCGTGCCGCCGAATCGTGCGGCGCCACCGACCACGGACATCGATCTCGAGGAGACGATGGCGCCGAGTGCACCGGTCGAGGACGAGACCGCCGTGCCGCGAGCGTCCACCGCGGCGTCCGGCCGCCGCGGTTCCGGACCGATCGACGGCTCACGCAGGCGGGCGGTCACGGAACCGCGCCGCGAAACCGTACCGCCATCGGGTCGAGGGTCGGCGCACTCGCCCGGGCAGGCGATCGTCAAGGGCTACAAGTGCGCTCGCCAGCACCACAACGATCCCCGGGTCTCGTTCTGCGCGGTCTGCGGTATCCGGATGGATCAGCTCACCTGCGTCCTCACCGACGGCGTGCGCCCGCCGCTCGGCCTGCTGCTGCTCGACGACGGCACCTCCTATATCCTCGACTCCGACTGCGTACTGGGTCGCGAACCCGACCACTCCGAGGCGGTCCGCCGCGGCGCCCGCCCCATCCGCGTGGACGACGCCTCCGGCGGCATGTCCCGCACCCACGCCGAGATCCGTTTGAAGGACTGGGATGTCACCGTGGTGGACAGCGGCTCTGCCAACGGCACCCACATCCGTCAACCGGGCCAGGACTGGACCCGCGCCCTCCCCGGACACCCGGTGATCCTCCACCCCGGCGCGCAAATCCTCCTCGGCGGCCGCACCGCCACCTTCGACTCCCAGCACGGGCAGGTGTGAGTCGGCGGGCGATTCCGCGCGTCCTTCGGCGGCCGGGCCGTCGGGCGCGACAGCCACGGTGACGCCCTGTGGTCAGCCGGGGTGGAAGGCGTCTTCGCCGACCTCGGCGCGGTCCATGATGTGTGCGAGGAACAGGCGCGTGGTGGGGGTGGGGGTTCGGGTGGTGATGGCGTGCCAGGGGCGGTCGAGGGGGGTGCCGTCCACCGGTAGCACGCGCAGTGCGCCGGATTCGACGTGGTGCTCGACGGCGTCGTTGTGGATCAGGGTGACGCCGAGGCCTTCTCGGGCCGCGGCGAGGACCGCGCCGTGCGAGCCGAGGGTGAGGGTGGGCGGGGTGATCTGGAGTTGGTCGAGCAGGGCGAGCGTGGCGTCGCGGGTGCCCGAGCCGCGTCCGCGCAGCAGCCAGGTGGAGCGCAGCGGGTCGCGGCAGCGGTCGGGCGCGCCGACGACGACGAGCTGGCTGGCGCGGCGGGCGCGGGTGACCAGCCCCGCCTCCCTCGGCGGGCGGCCCGCGATGACGAGATCCGTTTCGTGGTGCTGCAATTCGACGAACAGGACGTCGCGCGGATGGATGCTCAGGCTCAGCTCGATGTCGGGATAGCGATTGCGGAACTTGGCCAGCGGCCGCAGCAGCACCGATTCGCCCGCAGTGGCCACCACGCCGATGCGCAGGCGTCCGATCTCGGCCTGCCGCACGGCGGCGTGGGCCTCTTTCATGAGTCCGAGGATGCTGCGGCAGTATTCGGCGTAGACGCGGCCCGCCTCGGTGAGCGCGATGCCCCGGCCCGCCTTCCTGACCAGCTTGGCGCCGAGCTGTTTCTCGATGTGGGCGACCGCCGCCGACACCGCCGCCTCGGTGACGTGCAGCTGGGTCGCCGCGCGCCGGATGCTGCTCTGGCGGGCGACGACCAGGAATGTTTCCATCCGCGCCGCGCTCACCATACCCATCTACCGACGGTAGCAAACTCAATGAAAACGTTGAGGATTACCAGAAACATTCAAATTGTTTGTGGTCGGTCGCCCGGTCATCCTGGAATTCGCAAGGCGCACAACGCTCCAGGAGGAACGATGGCCGAAGAGATCGAACGGGATCGGTGGGATCCGGGCGTCCAGTCGTACGCGTCGATGGGATATTACGCACCGGACTACCAGCCGTCGGACACCGATGTGCTCGCCGTGTTCCGGGTGACGCCGCAGCGCGGCGTGGATCCGATCGAGGCCTCGGCCGCGGTGGCGGGCGAATCGTCAACGGCCACTTGGACGGTGGTGTGGACCGACCGGCTCACGGCACACTCGAAATATCAGGCCAAATGCTACCGGATCGACGAGGTGCCGGGCAGGCCGGGGGAGTACTTCGCCTACATCGCCTACGACATCGATTTGTTCGAGGAGGGCTCGATCACGAATCTGACGTCCTCGGTCATCGGCAATGTCTTCGGCTTCAAACCGCTGCTCGCATTGCGCTTGGAGGACATGCGCATTCCGGTGGCGTATGTCAAGACCTTCCAGGGCCCGCCGCACGGCACGGTGATGGAGCGCGAATATCTCAACAAATACGGCAGGCCGCTGCTCGGCGCCACGGTGAAGCCGAAATTGGGACTCTCCGCACGCAATTACGGCCGGGTGGTCTACGAGGCGTGCAAGGGCGGACTCGATTTCACCAAGGACGACGAGAACATCAACTCGCAGCCGTTCATGCGGTGGCGCGACCGGTACCTGTTCGCCATGGAGGGCGTGAACCGCGCCATGTGCGAGACCGGCGAGATCAAGGGCCACTACCTCAACGTCACCGCGGCCACCATGGAGCAGATGTACGAGCGCGCGGAGTTCGCCAAGGAACTCGGCAGCGTGGTCATCATGATGGACCTGACGGTCGGCTACACCGCAATGCAGTCCATGTCGCATTGGGCGCGACGCAATGGCGTGCTGCTGCACCTGCACCGCGCGGGCCACGCCACCTTCACGCGCCAGAAGACGCACGGCGTGAGCTTCCGCGTTCTAGCCAAGTGGTGCAGGCTGATCGGCGTCGATCACCTGCACGCGGGCACCGTGGTCGGGAAGCTGGAGGGCGATCCTGCGACCACCAAGGGGTTCTACGACACGTTGCGGGAGAACCACATTCGCACCGAACCGCGCAACGGCATCTTCTTCGACCAGGAGTGGGCGAGCCTGCCCGGGGTGATGCCGGTGGCCTCCGGCGGCATTCACGCGGGTCAGATGCACCAGCTGCTCGACCTGTTCGGCAACGACGTGATCTTGCAGTTCGGCGGCGGCACCATCGGCCATCCGCTGGGCATCGCGGCGGGCGCCGAGGCCAACCGGGTGGCGCTGGAAGCGGTGGTCAAGGCGCGCAACGAGGGCCGCGACCTGCTCAAGGAAGGTCCGGACGTGCTGCGCAAGGCGGCCGAGATCTGCCGTCCGCTCGACGTCGCGCTGGCGACGTGGGGCGACGTCACCTTCGACTACACCTCCACCGACGCACCCGACGCGGTGCCGACGTCCAGCCGCTGAAAGGCGTTCGCATGTATCTGCGTCACGGAACCTTCTCGTATCTGCCGGATCTCACCGACGCCGAGATCGCCGCGCAAGTGCGCTACGCGCTGCTCAACGGGTGGCCGGTGTCGATCGAGTACACCGACGACCCGCACCCGCGCAACGCGTACTGGGAGATGTGGGGTCTGCCGCTGTTCGATCTGGACGAGCCCGACGGCGTGCTCGCCGAGATCGATGCGTGCCGGGCGACCTTCCCGCGGCACTACATTCGAGTGCTGGCCTACGACGCGAGCTACACCAGGCAGACCACGGCGCTGAGCTTTCTGGTGCAGCGTCCGCTGGACGAGCCGGGCTTCACCCTGACCCGCACCGAGGGCCCGGACCGCGTGCAGACCTACGGCCTGCATGCCTACGCCACCGATCACCGCCAGGGACAGCGGTATGGCGGCTGATCGGAACGGCTCCGGTTTCCGCCTGCACCGGCCGGGTGTCGACGACTCCCGGCCGGTGCGCGTCGCGTCCGAGGCCGAAGCCGAGGCGCCCGTCCTCGGCCCGGACGCGACGCTCGATCTGTCGACCGATATCGCGGGCAACGATGTCGAGGAGACGCTGGGCCGGCTGGACGCGGAGCTGGTCGGCCTGGCCAATGTGAAGCTGCGGGTGCGCGAGATCGCCGCGCTGCTCTTGATCGACCGGGCCAGGCAGCGGTTCGGGCTCGACGCCTCGCGGCCCACCATGCACATGAGCTTCACGGGCGGTCCCGGGACCGGGAAGACGACGGTGGCGCTGCGCATGGCCGAGATGCTGCACGCGCTGGGCTATATCCGAAAGCCCAAGGTGCACACCGTGACCCGCGACGATCTGGTGGGTCAGTTCATCGGGCACACCGCGCCGAAGACCAAGGAGGCGCTGGCCAAGGCCGCGGGCGGGGTGCTGTTCATCGACGAGGCCTACTACCTGTTCCGGCCGGAGAACGAGCGGGATTACGGGCAGGAGGTCATCGAGATCCTGCTGCAGGAGATGGAGAACGAACGCGGGAGTCTGGTGGTGATCTTCGCGGGCTATCCGGATCGGATGGAGCGGTTCTTCTCGGCCAATCCCGGCTTGTCGTCCCGGGTGGCGCATCACCTCGAGTTCGTCGACTACACCCATGCCGAGCTCATGGCCATCGCGGAGCTGATGGTCGCGCGGGAGAACTTCCGTTTCGATCCGCCCGCGGCCGCGGCGTTCTCGGAGTATCTGGAGCTGCGGATGACCCGCCCGCGCTTCTCGAATGCCCGCAGCGTCCGCAACGCGCTCGACCGGTGCAGGTTGCGCCAGGCCAAACGCCTGGTGGAGCTGCGGCGACCGCTGACGAGGACCGATCTGATCACGCTGACCGACCGGGACGTCTACGGCAGCAGCGTGTTCACCGACAGCGGTGCGCGCGACGGTGCAGCGGAGCACCGCGCGTCGAACACCACCGAGCAGCCGGACGGGCCGACCGCGAGGGCCCCCGCATGACCGAATGAGCCGCCATGCCAGAAGGACTGAAGACCCTCACCCGCTACACGATCGAGGAGGAGCACCGGCATCCCGGTTCGTCCGGTGAGTTCTCCGCCCTGGTGAACGTCGTCGCGACGGCGACGAAGATCATCGCCAATCAGGTCACCCGCGGCGCGATCGTCGGGTCGCTCGGCGCCTCCGAGCCGGACAACCTCCCGCCCACGGTGCATCGCAAGCTCGACGCCATCACCAACGACATCATGGTGGCGGAAACCCAATGGACGGGCCATCTCTCGGCGCTGCTCTCCGAGCAGATGTCCGCGATCCATCCCGTGCCCGACACGCACCGGCGCGGAAAGTATCTGTTGGCGTTCGACCCGCTGGACGGTTCGAGCAATATCGACGTGAACCTGCCCGTCGGCACGATCTTCAGCGTGCTGCGGGCGCCGGAGCGGGTGTGGGGGCGACCCGGCCGCGAACCCACGGCGGCGGACTTCCTCCAGGCGGGCGCCGAGCAGGTGTGCGCTGGCTTCACGCTCTACGGTCCGGCCACCATGCTGGTGCTGACCACCGGCCGCGGCGTGGACGGGTTCACGCTGGACCGCGAGATCGGCGCGTTCGTGCTGACCCACCCGCGCATGCGAATCCCCGAGGACACCTCGGGTTTCGCCATCAACGCCGCCAACGAGCGGTTCTGGGAACGCCCGGTGCGGCGCTACGTGCACGAATGCCTGGACGGCGTCGACGGGCCGCGCGGCCGGGATTTCAACATGCGCTGGGTGGCGTCGCTGGTGGCCGACACATTCCACATCCTCACCCGCGGCGGGGTGTACCTCTACCCGCACGACACCCGTCCGCCCGCGCGGCCGGGGCGGGTGGCGCTGCTGTACGGAGCCAGTCCGATCGCGTTCATCGTCGAGCAGGCGGGTGGAGCGGCGACGACGGGTAACGAGCGGGTGCTCCAGGTGACGCCCGACGCGGTCCATCAGCGGGTGCCGTTGATCTTCGGCTCCCGCAACGAGGTCGAGCGCATCGAGCGCTACCACCAGGAGCCCGACGAAGGCCCCAGTTTCGACAGTTCCCTGTTCGGCAACCGGTCGCTGTTCCGGCCGGCCGGTCGCTGATCGGCGCATCGACATCGTTGTCCGGCAATTCAGGAGGTGCCATGTCGGTCAAACATCCCGTGGTCGCGATCACCGGTTCGTCCGGTGCGGGGACGACCAGCGTCACTCGGACCTTTCAGGAGATCTTCCGTCGCGAGGGGATCAACGCGGCGATCGTGGAGGGCGATTCCTTCCACCGCTTCGACCGCAACGAGATGAAGCTCGCCATGGCCGAGGCCGAACAGAACCGCAACGTGCGGTTCTCGCATTTCGGCGAGGAAGCGAATCTGCTGAAGGAGCTCGAGACGCTGTTCCGCGATTACGGCGAGACCGGCGTCGGCACGGTGCGCCGATACCTGCACGACGAGGCCGAGGCCAAGCCGTACGGGCAGCCGCCGGGCACGTTCACTCCGTGGGAGGAGCTCACGCCCGGCAGCGATCTGCTGTTCTACGAGGGTCTGCACGGTGCGGCCGTCACCTCGACGGTGGATGTCGCGCAGTACACCGATCTGCTGGTCGGAGTGGTGCCGATCATCAATCTCGAATGGATTCAGAAGGTCTACCGCGACAAGAACCAGCGCGGCTACTCCAGCGAGGCCGTGATCGACACCATCCTGCGTCGTATGCCGGACTACGTCACCTACATCTGCCCGCAGTTCTCCCGCACCTACGTCAACTTCCAGCGGGTGCCCACCGTGGACACCTCGAATCCGTTCACCGCCCGCACCATTCCGACCGCCGACGAGAGCTTCGTGGTGATCCGTTTCGCCGATCCGAAGGTCATCGACTTTCCCTACCTGCTGTCGATGCTGCACGACTCGTTCATGTCGCGGCCGAACTGCATCGTGGTGCCGGGCGGGAAGATGGAACTGGCGATGCAGCTGATCTTCACGCCGCTGATCCTGCGGCTGATGGACAAGCGGCCCAAGCGAAGCCGGTGAATCAGTCGGGCAGCAGCGGAACCGACAGGCCCTCGCCGCGGTTGATCAGCGCCGCGCGGGTGACGGCCGCCGAGCCGAAGCGGCGGCGCAGGTCGTCGAGGGTGGCGTCGAGCGTGTTGTCGGCGCGCGGTTCCAGCGGGAGGGTGAGCTGGACCGCGTCCGCGTCGTCGAGGTTGGTGAGGGCGAGGCCGATGAGGGTGAGGCCGCGCTCCTGAATCATCGGCATGGCGTCGGCGAGCAGCAGGCGCGCGGCGAGCAGCAGGGTGTCGGTGTGGTCGGTGGCCTCGGCCAGCGTGCGGGATCGGGTGGCGCGGCTGAAGTCGTCGAAACGCATGCGCAGCACGACCGTTCGGCACACCCGGTCGGCGGTGCGCAGCCTGCGGCCGAGGCGGTCGGTGAGCCCGTGCAGGTAGGCCTCGATCTCGTCGGCGGGGCGGGCACGGCGGCCGAGGGCGCGTTGCGCGCCGATGGAGCGGCGGCGGCGCCCGGTCTCGACGCGGCGCGGGTCTCTGGCCATCGAGAGCGCGAACAGGTGCCTGGCGGCGGCCGGGCCGAGGAATCCGCGCAGTGCGCCCTCGCCGAGATCGGCCAGCTGCCCGATCCGGGTGACGCCGTGCTCGTGCAGCGTGCGTGCGGTGACATCGCCTACGCCCCAGAGTCTTTCGACCGGGAGTGGATGCAGGAAGTCCAGTTCGGCCGACGGCGGCACCAGGCGCAGACCGTCGGGTTTGGCGACCGCGCTGGCGACCTTGGCGAGGAACTTGGTTCGCGCGATGCCGACCGAAATGGGCAGACCCACTTCGTCGCGCACCCGCGCCCGCAGCCGCTGGGCGATGTCCAGTGGCGGGCCCGCGATGCGGCGCAAACCGCCGACATCGAGGAACGCCTCGTCGATCGAGATGCCCTCGACCACGGGCGTGGTGTCACGGAAAACCTCGAACACCGCCTTGCTCGCCTCGGAGTAGGCGCTCATGCGCGGCGGCACCACGATCGCCTGCGGGCACAGCCGCCGCGCCTGCGCGCCGTTCATCGGCGTGCGCACCCCGAACGCCTTGGCCTCATAGGACGCCGCGAGGACGACCCCGCCGCCCACGATCACCGGCTTGCCGCGCAGCCGTGGCTCGTCGCGCTGTTCGACGGAGGCGTAGAAGGAGTCCAGGTCCGCGTGCAGGATCGACGCCTCGGCCCGCGCCTCGATCCGCGGCCTTCCGCGGCCGCGCGACGGCGCGGCGGCGGGGGAGGCGCGGAGATCGGACACGAACATATGTTCGCATACATGCCGGTCCGGCGCGTCGGACCTACTGACATCAGACCTATTGACAGGGCCGCTCGGTCCGCAGCTGACCAAGCTTGTGCATGTGCCGGCCACCGCTCATCGAGGAGGGCCGGGACCTGTCCTCGATGAGCGGCATCCTGGCCGACAGCTCCTATCGTGTGCTGCCGGCCTGACGGCCCGGCCTCACTTCAGGTGCCGGGCGAAGAACCGGTTCGCCTCCTCACCCGCGTGCTGCGGGACGCCGGTGTGCCCGCCCATATTGGCGTTCAGCGTCTTCTCCTTGGAGCCGAAGGCGTCGAACAGGTCCAGCGCCATTTGCCGGTCGTTTCCTTCGTCGTCCCACTGCAGCAGGACATGCAGCGGAATGGTGACCTGCCGGGCCTCGGCGATGATGGTGCGCGGCACGTAACTTCCCGCGAACAGGACGGCGGCCGTGATGCGCGGTTCGACCACCGCCAGCCGTGTGCCGATGGAGATCACCCCTCCCGAATACCCGACCGGGCCGCCGATCTCGGGCAGCGCGAGCAGGGCGTCCAGAGCGGTCTGCCATTCCGAGACCGCCGGGTCGAGCAAAGGGAGGATGAGCCGGTCGACGATGTCGTCGGTGACCGGCTCGCCAGCGGCAAGCGCCCGGTGCAGGTCGGCGCGGGCTTGATCGACGGCAGCGGAACGGGGCCGCTCACCGCTGCCGGGGAGTTCGATGGAGGCTGCGGCGTAACCTTCCGCCACGGCGTACCGGGCCCTGTCCAGCAATCGCGGGTACATCTTCTGCAGTCCGATGGGGGAGTGGCCGAGCAGGATCAGCGGCACCGGTGTGGATGCGGATGCGGGTGTCCACAGGATGCCGGGGATCTCGCCGAGGGTGAATCTGCGCTCGAGGACGCTCTCGTCGTCGAGGCGCTGTTCGGAAATGAATTGCACAGTCGTGCCTTTCGGGAGTGCTTGCGAACGGCGCTCCCGGACGACCTACCGCCCGGCCGTGACCCCAGAGAGGAGCACCCATGTCGATACTGCGTTCACGGGTACCACCTCCTCGGTCTCTCGCACGGCCTCCAGAAAAGTAGCAGTGGCCGCTGTGGTCCGCCAACGGGTTTTTGCAGAGGCTCCGTGGCCGGATGGCGGCCGCAGCACCCCGCCTCGTCCTTGTCCGATGAGTTCTCCGGGTCCGGGAGGTCTATCAGTCATGAGGAAACTGATCTATTCGTTCGGCGTGTCCGTGGACGGCTACGTCAACGACCGCGACGGCAGCATCGACTGGACGAATCCGGACGAGGAACTGCACCAGTTCCACAACGACAGGTACCGCGAGATCGAACTCTCGCTGCACGGTCGTCGCCTGTACGAGCTGATGGCCGAGTACTGGCCACACGTGCCCGAGGACGCGCCGCGCATCGAGCGCGAGTTCGGCAGGCTCTGGACGGAGAAGCCCAAGGTGGTCTTCTCCAGGACGCTCACCGAGGTCCACTGGAACAGCACCCTGATCAGCGAGAACGCGGTCGAGGAGGTCCGCAGGCTGAAGGCCGGGGGTGATGGCGTGATGGAGGTCGGCGGCGCGGAAATCGCGGCCTCGCTGATGCCGCACGGGCTCATCGACGAGTACTGGCTGTTCCTCTATCCGGTGGTCGTCGGCGGCGGCACGCCGCTCTTCCCGTTGCTGGACAAGCGAATCCAGCTCCGGCTGGCCGAGACGAAGCACTTCGACAAGGTGGTGATGCTGCGCTACGTCGCCGACTGACAGACCTGACGACCTATGGTCAGGCGGCCCTCCGGCGGACGGTGCGCTCGAGGATCCCGAGTGTGGCCTTGAGGGCAGACTCGGGAACCACAGGAAAGGCGAAGCGCCTCTTCGACTCCTCATCGACGTCCGACCAGTCGTAGTACGACGTGACGAGGGTGCCGCCCTCGGTCGGCTCCAGCCGGTAGCCGTAGATATGGCGGACATGAGGCCGGATCCGCGCTTCGACGGTCCAGGCGATCTCCGCGTCCGGGGCGAGCTTGGTGATGACGACCTCGACGTCGTACTTGCCGAGCGGGACGTCCCCGAGGGCTTCCCTGTCCATGTGAACCAGGAACCGGTCGCCGGGCTGTGTGACCGGTTCCCCTTCGGCGTCGAGGAGCATTCCCGACGCGTCGATGTCCACGTGGCCCTTCGGGTCGGTCAGGACCGCGAAGATGGCGTCGGCGGAGGCGGGGACGAGTCGGGAAACCTCGATCCTTTCGGCGTTTTCGCGCACGGGCGGAGTTTCCGCCGTAGCGGTCAGGACCGCGCGACCGAGGGTGTGCGAAGCCATGGTGAAGCCGAGAACGGCCGGGGTGGCGTCGGCCGGGACGCCGATGGACTCGACGTCGAGGGCGTGCACCACGACGAAGTAGCGGTGCGGGCCGTGCCCGGCCGGCGGGGCTGCGCCGACGAACCGGGCTGCGCGGACGTCGTTGGGCAACTGGAAGGCGCCCTCGGGCAGACCCGAGCCGGTGTCGTCCCCTGCGCCCTCGGGCAATTCGGTGACGGTGGCGGGGATGTCGGCGACCGCCCAGTGCCAGAACCCGGATCCGGTGGGGGCATCGGGGTCGTAGACGGTGACGGCGTAGCTCTTGGTGGCTTCCGGGGCCCCGCTCCAGGACAGCTGCGGGGAAACGTCCTTCCCGCCGGGGATTTCGGAGGAGAACTGTTCGGGCGACCAGGCTGCGCCGTCGATGACGGTGGCGCTGGTGACGGTGAAGGAGGCCGCCTCGGGGAGGCGAGCGAAGGGGTTGTTGGCGCTCATAGCGTCGTTCCTTTCGGGCCGTGCTGTGCGGGCGGTGATGCGGCCGACGGGGGGGCCGCGGCATCCCGTGAGGACGAGCGTCACCGCAAGATCGACGGTAGCAAAGATAATCGATTATCTGTCGAATCGTCTATGCTGGCAGCATGACCCGGACGGCCCAGACCTCGACCGCGGGGAAGCAGATGCTCACCGAGCAGATCTACGCACACCTGCGGAACGCGATCATGCGCGGGGATTACGCCCCCGGTGACGCACTCAAACCGCAGGATCTCGCCACGGAGCAGTGTGTGAGTCTGGCCGTCGTGCGCGAAGCTCTCGTGCGGGTGGTCGGCGAGGGCCTCGCCGATCGGCTGCCCAATCGCGGTTTCGCCGTCCCGGAATTCTCCGACCGCCGCTGGCAAGAGGTCGCGGAGGCCCGCCGGACCATCGAACCGGTCATGCTTCGCATGTCGATCGAGCGCGGCGACGTCGAATGGGAGGCGCAGGTCCGAGCCGCCCACCACCGGCTGGCGCGCACCCCGGCGTTCGTGCCGGACGAGGGCGAGTATTACAGCGAGGCATGGTCCGAAGCCCATCGGGTCTTCCACCGCACCCTGCTGGAGGGCTGCGGCAATCCCGTCCTGCTGGAGACCTTCGACCGGATGTGGACCGCGAGCGAGCTGGCTCGCCGGTGGTCGACATACCGCAACCCCGACCGAGACGGTGTCGAGGAACACCGCAGGCTGGAGGAAGCGGCGCTGGCCCGCGACGCCGACGCCGCGGCCGAGGCGCTGACGCGGCACCTCACTCTGACCGCGGCCGCACTGACCGGCGATACCCGCCGCGAGCCCGCGAAGGAAGCTTGATCCTCGCCGACCTGGCAGGACAGCGGGATTCGGGATCCCTTCCGCACGGATCTACGATTCGCCTACGTAGACAGGGTCGATGCTCGGTACTCTGTGGCGACAGTAGATCGGACGACGATGAGGGAGTCGGTACGGTGCGCGGATTCGGAGACCTGGAGGCGGTGATCATGGACCGCATCTGGGACAGAGACGCGGAATCCACGACGGTGAGAGAGATTTTCGAGGAACTCTCCGCCGAGCGTGGTATCGCGTACACCACGGTGATGTCCACTATGGACAACCTGCACCGCAAGGGGTGGCTGGCGCGGGAGCGCGCGGGCAAGGCCTACCGGTACTGGCCGACGCTCACCCGCGAGGAACACAGCGCCCGGCTGATGCTGGAGGCGCTCGGCTCCGGCGGGCGCTCGGACCTGGTGCTCAGCCACTTCGTGGACCGGATCAGCGCCGAGGAGTCGGCGGGGCTGCGCGCGGCGCTGCGCAGGTTGACCGCGCGACGGACGCCCGAGGCCCCGTGAACGTCGCACTGTGCCTGATGGCCTACGGCAGCACCGTCGCGGTCTTCGGACCGCCGGTGCTGCACCGGCTCACCCGCCGCGGCGTCGCGCCGCGGCTGGGGGTGCTGGCCTGGCTGGTCGCGATCGCCGGGGCGCTCGGCGCCTGGGTGCTCGCGGCAGGCCTGTTGGCCGTCGAGTTCGCCACCTATTGGCGGCATCCGAGCGAGGCGCTGCGCGCGTGCTACTCGGTGTTGTCGTTTCCGGTGGACATGCACGGGGGGTGGGCGACTCAGTTCGCCTCCTATTCGCTGGCGGCGCTTCTCGCCTCCGGCGTCGCGGCGATGTCGCTGCAGGCCGCGCGGGTGGCGCTGCGGCTGCGCGGGCGCACCATGGCGCACGGGCGCGCCGTACGAATGGTCGGTCGAGAGATGCTCGGCGCCGGCGCGGTCGTGCTGGATTCGCCGGAGCCGCAAGCCTATTGCGTCGCGGGCCGCCCCGACACGATCGTCGTCACCAGTGCCGCGCTCGACGCGCTGACCGGGGAACAGCTGGCCGCCGTCCTCGCTCACGAACACGCACACCTGCGCGGCAGGCACGCCACGCTCACCGCCGCGCTGCGCGCGATGGCGACCACCCTGCCCGGTCTGCGGCTGCTCTCCGTGGGCAACGTGGAGATCGGCAGGCTGCTGGAGATGTGTGCCGACGATCGCGCGGCCCGCGTCCACGGCCGCGAACCACTGCTCGGCGGGCTGATCGCCCTGGCAGGTGCGGGAGCTCCGGTGCCGGCCGGCGTTCTCGGCGCGGCAGGCACCGCGGTGCTCGCGCGCGCCGAACGGCTGGTCGACCCGGTGACCGGCGTGCACCGCGCCACCAACCGCACCGCCTTGCTCGGCGTGATCGCGGCTACCGTGATCGGCCTGTTCGAGATCGCCGTCGGCATTCTGTTCTGCAGCACCATGATCAACTGACCTGCCGCTGTTGTCGGACCGGCGGTGTAGCGTGCCGGAGCGAACGTCTGCTGACACAGGAGGATTGGGTGCGCGTCACCTGGGATCAGGTCTTCGGCTGGCGGCTCGCCCGCCACTACGTCGCACAGCCCGCCGCGTCGAGCGTGCCGGAGCTCGTCGGTCGTCTGTGCGGTGTGCAAGCGCAGGTCACCTCCGCGGCCGAAACGGCGGTCGCGCTGCGCAGCGCCGCACCCGAAGACGGGGCGGTGGTGCGCGCACTGTCGAACGGCACGCTGATCAAGACATGGGCCATGCGCGGCACCCTGCACGCCATGACGCCCGCGGGCGCCGCCGCCGTCCTCCCGCTCATCGCGTCCGCCCGTACCTGGGAAAAGCCTTCCTGGCAGCGCACTTTCGGCGCCACGCCCACGGAAGTGGCCGCACTGACCGAAGCGGTGGGCGGGATACTCGCCGACGCCGAACTCACCCGCGACGAATTGGTGGAAGCGCTGCTCGCCGACAAGGCGTTCCACAAACTGGGCGAGGAGCTGCGCTCGGGCTGGGGCGCGCTACTCAAGCCGCTCGCCTGGCAGGGCGCGATCTGCCACGGACCGGCACGCGGCAACAAGGTGACCTTCACCAGCCCGGCCCGACTCGTCCCGGACTGGCAGGAATTGGCCGAACCCGCCGCCGCCGCGCCCGCCGCCATCACCGCCTACCTCGGCGCGTACGGTCCCGCGACACCGGAGATCTTCGACGCCTGGCTCAGCCGCAACAGCCTGCGCAAGACCACCGTGCGCGGCTGGTTCGCGGAGTTCGGCGACGCGCTCACGCCGGTGGAGGTGGAGGGCCGCACCGGTTACGTGCTCACCGAACACGCCGACGAACTCGCCGCCACCGAACCGACACCCTCGGTGCACCTGCTCGGCCCCTTCGACCAGTACGTGCTCGGACCGGGCACCGGCGACACCGAGCTGCTGCCCAAGGCGCACCGCGCGCTGGTCAGCAAGACCGCGGGCTGGATCGCCCCGATCGTCGTGGTGGACGGACGGATCACGGGCACTTGGGAACTCGAGGGTGACGAGGTGGTCGTCAGCATGTTCGACGGTGCGTCGCTGCCGAAGAACATCGACACCGCCGCGACCCGCGTGGCCCGCGCGGCCGGGCTGGATTCGGTGAGCGTGCGGGTGGCCTAGGGGCCGACCCTCCCACACCAGAGCGCTTCGTGAGTGTGTCGCGATCGAGTGATCGACTACTCATGACTGTGCGACCGAGGTGGACCATTCTGAAACGGAGGCCGATGACCTTCCCCGACACCTCACGGCCATCGTGTTTCGCATGGTCGCGATCGGCTGCCGAAGCGCACTGCCCTCGGTTCAGACGGCCGGTGAGGGCCGAGGAAATGATCCTCGGACTCCGAGTCGAATCTGCCGACTGCTTGTGCCGGTTCCGCTTCCAGATCGACTACGTCGATGATCGAGGCAGGAGAAGCGCGATCACCGTGCCGGATCGGAACCGGCCACCGTTCCTCGCCGTCGGCATCACCGAGCACGAGCGGTTCGATATGTACTACCAGATCAATACGAAGCCAGGCGGTCCGAGATTCACCAAATACGACTGCCTACAGAATCCTGAAAGTTGTACGCGCCCTTTGGGTTGGAACCGCTGACTGCGACAACGGAGGCAGCCGGTGAGCAGGCGCACCAGCACTCCGGGCACGGCACGGTGGGTCAGCGGGTGGACACCGCGCGGACGACCCAGCGCTGAGTGTCGTCGTTCTGCGCGGGGCGGGTGACGACGGCGAAGTCGCGTGACGGTGACGTATGGGCGTCGACGTAGCGGCCGTTGGCGAGTTGCTGGACCGTGAACGTATCGCCGCTGTACGGCAAGAAGACCCACCGTTGGCTGTCGTCGTTCTGCGCGGGACGTGTGACCAGGCGGAAGTCGTCCCTGTCGTCCTCGTGGGCGTCGAGGAATCGGCCGTTGTGCCGGTGCTGGATGGTGTAGACCGCGCCGACGATCGTCAGTTGCCAACGCTGCGTGTCGTTTTCCTGCTCCGGACGAGTCACCGCCGTGAAGTCGTTCTGCGACGACTCGTAGGCATCCAGGAAACGCATGCTGCTCTTCTGCCGCAGCGAGTAGCCGCCGCCGACTCGAAATTCCAGGGTCCACAGCTGGCTGTCGTTGTTCTGCGCGGTACGTGTCACCACCGCGAAATCGTGGCCCGAACTTTCATGGGCGTCCATGAATCGGCCCCCGCTCAACTGTTGCAGTGCGACGGCATCGGCATCGGTCGGTGTTCGCCAGAGCACCCAGCGTTGACTGTCGTTGTTCTGCGCGGTTCGCGTGACGACGCGAAAGTCTTGCTCGGCGGATCCGTAGGCATCCAGAAAACGACCGGTGCCCCTTTGCTGCACGGTGCAGACGGAGGCCACGGGAAGGAGCATCCATTGCTGACTTCCGTCGTTCTGCGCGGGACGAGTCACCGCGGCGAAGTCGTCCGACGCCGTGTAGGCGTCGAGGAACCGGTAATTGCTGCGTTGCTGGATGATGCAGAGCCCGCGAACCGCGGGTGCCTCCGGCGGCGATTCGACCAGGGCACGTCGCGATGGATGCCGGAGGGTGTCCATCATCCGCGAGATCTGTCGCGGGGTGAAATGTTTCGAACTCGCGCCAGAGCCGGGCGGAGGGCATCCCGCGTAGTAGCTCATCACGTTGTTCAGGTCGGGGGAGAACGTGAACGACACAGTTCGCCCGCCGATCGTGCCTCGAACGGTGATACGCGGACTGGCGCAGATGTCCTGTCGGTTGTGGGCCTCGTAGAGGACCGGCGACGGATCGGGTGCGGTGTCGGAGAGCAGATCACCGTTCAACGCATCGATCGTCCCGCCGTGGCCGGCGATGTAATCGACGACGGCCTGGTCTGCCGCGGCTGCGGTCAGCGCACCCGAGAGGTGTCCGTACACCGGCCCTTAGCGATCCGTCCAACCGGGAAAGGTGTGGTAGAGACCGAGGTAGTGACCGAGTTCATGGGCGACGAATCCGCCGTCGCCTTGAATGAGCAACCCGAAATCGGCGGCGATCCGATTCGGTAGCGCGACGTAGTTCTGCACGACGTCGCCGACGCTCGGAGGTTTCGGACCCGCGCCCGGCGGTGGAAACGTATTGCCGTTGCCGGTACGGTCACGTCCCGGACCCCAGCGGAGAAAGCAGACGATCTTGCCGGGGAGCCTCGCGGCGATGCGGTTGGCGAGCTCGCGCTGACGGGGCCCATCGGTATTGATTTCCGTGTTCGCCATCGGCGCCCAGTCGTGAGCCGGATAGAAGAGGAATCGAATACCCGTGTCGGCGAAGATGAGGTTCACCCGATCGATGAGTTGCGCGAACTCCATCGGCGTGACGTCGTACGGCTTGACGGGATCACCGTTGGTGTCCAGTTCTTCGTTGGTCAAGGGAATGATGTGCAGTCGAAGTTCGTGCATTGTTCGGTCCTGTCCCGCGGTATTCCATCGATGCGACAGGACGATTCTCGGATCGGGGTTCCCCTTGGAACCACCGTGCTGGCACTGACACGTCGTCCGTGCCTGCGCGGTTCTGATCGCGTTCGGCGATGCGGTCAGTCTCCGGGCCGCTTCGCGACGAACACCTCGAGTCCGTCGAGGATGCGTTGCAGACCGAAGTCGAAGTGGTCGAAGGACATGTCGAACGCCGCCTCCGAGAGTGCGGCGACCACGGGGTAGCGGCCGGTGGCGAGGGCCTTCTCGAGCGCCGGTTCCTGCGCCTTCCAGAACTCGGCGTCGGTCATGCCCGTCGTGCGCTCGGCTTCCTGCGCGAACACCCGGGTGCGGGCGACGCCCGCGACGTAGCCGGAGATCATCACGAGCACCGCGATCATCTCGGGATCCGCGAGCCCCATCGGTCCGATCCGCGTGAGCAGCTGTTCCATGCCGGCCAGCGCGCCAGGCCCGAGGACGGGGCGGGTCTGGTTGACCTCGAGCAGCCAGGGATGGTGGCGATACATTTCGAGCGATTCGTACGCGTACGCGCGTAGCGTTTCGCGCCAGCCCTCGGATGGAATCTCCCCCTCGGGGGGTTGCTGCACTCGATCGAGCATGAGATCGAGCAGTTCGGCCTTGCCGGGCAGATACCGGTAGAGCGACATCGTTCCGGTGCCCAATTCGGTGGCGACGCGCCGCATGGTGACCGCTGCCAAGCCCTCGGCGTCGGCCACCCGCACCGCGGCTTCGACGATCCGGTCGAGTGTGAGCGTGGGTTTGGGCCCGCGGCTCGGTCGATGACCGGTGTCCCAGAGCAGATCGAGTGTGCGCGCGATGTCGCCGCTGCCGCTGGTCTCCGTGGTCGTCATGCCTTCAGATTAAACGCTTGGCGTAAAACTGGGTACGTTGTACTCTAAATCGGGTACAACGTACCCAGTTAGGGTTCGACAGGGAGGATTCGGTGAACGACTACGCGGTGCGGGCCGAGGGCTTGCGCAAGAGATACGGGGACAAGAACGCGCTCGACGGCTTCGATCTCACCGTGCGACGCGGCACGGTGCACGGTCTGCTCGGGCCCAACGGCGCGGGGAAGACGACGGCGGTGCGCATCCTGTCCACCCTCATCCGCCTCGACAGCGGGCACGCGACGGTGGCCGGGCTCGATGTGGTGCGGCAAGCCAGGGAGGTGCGGGCGCGCATCGGGCTGACTGGCCAGTACGCGGCGGTCGACGAGGTGCTCACCGGGCGGCAGAACCTCGAGATGTTCGGCAGGCTGTTCCACCTGGGCGGGCGCCGCGCCGAACAGCGGGCGAACGAACTGCTGGAACGCTTCGACCTGGTCGACGCCGCCGGCCGCGGCGTCGGCAAGTACAGCGGCGGCATGCGGCGGCGACTCGATCTGGCCGCCTCGATGATCCTCGCTCCAGACGTACTCTTCCTGGACGAGCCGACCACGGGACTGGATCCGCGCAGCCGCGGCGAGGTGTGGGAATCGGTGCGCGCGTTGGTCGCCGACGGAACGACCGTGCTGCTCACCACGCAGTACCTCGAGGAGGCGGACCGGCTCGCCTCCCGGATCACCGTCATCGACCAGGGGCGCGCGATCGCCGACGACACCCCGGACGGCCTGAAGAACACGGTGGGCGGCGACCTGATCGAGGTGGTCGCCGCCGACGCGGCCGATCTGCCGCTGGTGGCCAAGGTGGTCGCCAGGGTCTGCACGGGTGAGCCGGACACCGACGACGCCGAGCGCCGGGTGTACGCACCGGTGACCGACCGCGTCGCCGCACTCACCGAGGTGGCCCGCACCCTCCAGGACGAGGACATCGCGGTCGAGGACATCGGGTTGCGCCGTCCGAGCCTCGACGACGTGTTCCTGCAACTGACCGGGCACCGGACGATCGCCGAGGAGGCCGCCTGATGAGCACCATCGATCTCGTGCAGACCCGTTCCCGGGCGTACTGGGCGCTGGCCGACTGCTGGAATGTGGTGCGGCGCGGGCTGACCCACTACCAGCGCCAGCCGGTGAACATCGCCTGGCAGCTCGGCTTCCCGATCCTGTCGGTGCTGCTCTACGGCTACGTGTTCGGCAGCGCCATGACGGTGCCGGGCGGCGGCGACTACCGGGACTTCCTGATGCCGGGCATGTTCGCGATGACGATGGCGTTCGGCTTCATCAACACCGCGACGCTCGTCGTCCACGACGCCACCAAGGGCGTCATCGACCGATTCCGCTCCATGCCGATGGCGCCTTCGGCGGTGGTGTCCGGGCGCGGCGTGACCGATCTGATCGTCGCGTGCGCCGAGCTGACCATCCTGATGATCACCGCGTACGCGATCGGCTGGCGGCCGGACGGCGGCATCCTGGGTGCGGCGGCGTCCTTCGCGCTGCTGCTGTGGCTTCGGTTCGCGCTGATCTGGATCGGCGTCTGGCTCGGGCTGCTGGTGCCGAACCCGGAGGCGGCGGGCGGGCTGTTCGCCGTCGCGTTCCCGTTGACGATGATCTCCAGCATCTTCGTCGCGCCGCAGCTCATGCCGAGCTGGCTGGGGCACATCGCGGCGTGGAACCCCATCTCCTCGACGGTGGCCGCCACCCGCGAACTGTTCGGAACGCCGGTGGGCAGTGGTGATTCGTGGATCGAGCAGCACGCGGTGTTGATGGCGGTGGTGTGGCCGCTGGTGCTGACAGCGATCTTCCTGCCTCTCGCGGTGCACCGCTTCCAGCGGTTGAGTCGCTGAAAACCGTTGCTGCCCGGCATTGTTCAGCGATGCCGGGCAGCAACCGCCCTATGTTCGCGCCGGTGCCGACGTTTCCGGCGCGGTGTGCACGGCGGGACGCGGCATCCGCGCCCCGAGCCCGACGACACCGGACGCGAGCGCGACGGCGGCCACGACGTACCATCCGCGGCGGAACGCATCCAAGGTGGCGAGCGGATCGGCGGGGGAGCCGAGAACCGCGACCAGCACTGCGACGCCGACAGCCAAACCGATCTGCCGTGCCATGCTCAGCACTGCCGACCCCGTGGCGAACCCTTGCGGCGGTAAACCGCTGGTGCCCGCGGCGAACGCGGTCGGCAGTGTCAGGCCGACGCCGAGACCGCTGAGGACCATGCCGGGCAGCAGACCGGCGGGGTAGTCCGGCGCGAGCTCGATCGCGCGGGCCCACCACACCATGCCCGCCGCGAACGCGACACCGCCCGCGGCGATCACCGGTCCCGCGCCGACGCGCCCGATCAACCGCCCCGCCAGGACAGCCACGACCGGCACCACCAGCGGCCCGGGCGCGATGGCGAGCCCGGTGCGTAGCGCCGACCACCCCCAGACGGTCTGCGCCCACAACACCACCGACAGCAGCATGCCCGCGAACGCCACTTGGAACAGCAGCGAATTCGCCGCCATCGACGTGAAATTCGGGGCGCGCAGCAAGCCTGGGTCGACGACCGGACTGTGGTGGCGCGCCGAGGAGATCGCGAACGCGACACCGAACACCACCGCCGCCGCGAAGGCGCCCAGCGTCTGCGGCGACGCCCAACCCCAGTCCTCGCCCTTCACCAGGCCGAGCACGAGCGAGGCGATCGCCCCGACCAGTGCGGCCGCGCCGAACAGATCCGGCAGCGCCCCGCCGTCGCCGCGTGGGTCGGGCAGCCTGCGCAGGCCGACGACGAGCGCCCCAAGACCGATCGGCACGTTCACCAGAAACACCCAGCGCCAGTCGATTTCGACGAGCAGGCCGCCGATGACCGGTCCGAGCGCCGCGCCGAGACCGCCGAAGGCCACCCACAGCCGCACCGCCGTGGCACGCCGCTCGGGCGGCGTCGCAGCCAGCACCAGGCCGAGCGACGACGGCGTCAGCATGGCGCCACCGACCGCCTGGAGCACTCGGAACACCACCAGCGCGGCCACATTCCACGCGGCCGCGCACAGCGCGGAGCCGAGCACGAACACCGCCAGTCCCAGCAGGAAGGTGGTGCGGTTGCTGCCGCGGTCGCCGAGGCGACCCGCGGGCACCAGGAGCGCCGCGAACACGATGGCGTAGGCGTTCAGTACCCAGGAAAGGCCGGCGAGCTCGGTGTTGCCGAAATCGCGCGCCATGTCCGGCAGCGCCACGTTGACGATGAACAGGTCGAGGCTCGACAGCAGGATGCCGACCGACACGATCGCGAGCACGAGCCGCGAATCCGTCGTGGTCCGATCGGACTCGGGGGCAACAGTATTCACCAGCATCTCTCGTTTCAGCCGAGAACTCGGCGGTTCTGACGGGCCGAGACGAGCAGCCGCCCCGACTCGTCCCAGATATCGACGTCGTCCACCGACCAGCCGCCACCGGTGCCGGTGTTGGCGGCGCGCACGAGCACCCGCTGCGAGGCGGGCTCGGTGAAGTCGGTGTGCACGTACATCGAGAACCCGACCGTCGGGACGGCGACCGGAGCCGAGAGCGTGGGAAAGATGCCCGGCGGTAGCGCGTCGGCCAGGATCGCGAGCGTGGCCGCGTCCGTGGCCATCGGCGGATCGAGGGCGAGCCACGCGCACATCCAGGCCTGCGCGGACGCGGTCAACGGCAACGGGCCCGCGGCAGGGCGAATGTCGAAATGGGCTGCGGCGGGGACGATCTCGGGTGGCAGCCGGAATGCCGCGCAAGCATCGGCCGTGGTCACCTCGGGGGCGGGCCGTTCGGCACGGTCCGGCACCGAGCTCGGTGCGGTCCGGCCGAGCATGATCGACGCGGCCGCGACGGGTCCCGATTCCTGGCGCGCGACCACATCGACGATCGCGGTGCTGCGCCCGACCGGCTGCGGGGTGGCCGAGAAGGTGAACGCGCCGTCGACGGGCCGGCCGAGGAAGCGGAGGTCCACGGCGCGGACCGGCAGGTCGTCGCCCGCCGCGCGCCGGGCCACCTCGACCAGCAGCGCGGCGAGCACACCGCCGTGCGGACCGGTCCAGCCGCGCCACGTTCGATCCACCTCTGCTTGCCAGGTCCCAGGGCTGGTCGCGCCGAGCGCGAACACGTCGCCCAGCGACCGCTGAGTGAGTTGCTTCATAAAACGCACCATAGGCTAGTGAGTTCTTTCAAGCAACCGACTAGGCTGACGGGCATGCGCAGGACGAGCTTCGAAGAGATGAACTGCTCGCTGGCCCAGTGCCTGGAGGTGGTC
The DNA here is from genome assembly GCF_057708325.1 of Nocardia sp. bgisy134. NCBI lineage: Bacteria > Bacillati > Actinomycetota > Actinomycetes > Mycobacteriales > Nocardiaceae > Nocardia > Nocardia sp. bgisy134. The sequence goes on along the minus strand of NZ_JBYIRW010000013.1, from coordinate 98,705 downwards.
GGGGAGTGGTGGACGCTGCTGATCGTGCGCGACGCACTGTTCGGCGTGACCCGCTTCGACGACTTTCGCGCCCGGCTCGGCATCGCCCGCAATGTGCTGACCCAGCGCCTGGAAAACCTGGTAGCCAACGGCATCCTGGAAAAGGTTCCGTACCAAGAGAATCCGCCACGACACGACTACCGGCTCACGCCGAAGGGGCGTTCGCTGTGGCTGGTCGTCACCGCGATGCGTCAGTGGGGCGACGAGTGGGCCGCGCCGGACGGTCCGCCGCTCGAGTTGGTGCACACCACCTGCGGCCACCGGACGACGATCGAACCCGTGTGCTCGGAGTGTGGTGAGCATGTTCAGGGCTGTGAACTGCGACCGGTGTACGGCCCCGGCGCGAGCGACAAGACGCTCATCCCGGCCGCGCTTGCGGCGGACGCGGCTCGCATCGTGCCGCCGCGATAGGCTGCCCGCGTGACGGACGCGCGAGTGGAAACGGTCATCGACACGGTCGCGTGGGTGCGCATCGAGGACGGTCGCATCCTGTGCGCGCGCCCCCGCGGCAAGGACATCTTCTACATTCCCGGCGGCAAGCGGGAAGGCACGGAGACGGATCTGGAAACGCTGCTGCGCGAGATCGAGGAAGAGCTAACCGTCGCATTGATTCCCGAGACCGCCCGGCACGTGGGTACGTACGAGGCGGCGGTGCACGGACCGGACGACGGCGTCACCGTGCGCATGAGCTGCTACACCGCCGACTATCGTGGCACGCTCACCGCGAGCAACGAGATCGACGAAACGGCCTGGTTCGGCTACGCCGACCGGCCGCTCGTGCCGCCGGTCGACCAGTTGCTCTTCGACGACCTCGCCGCGGCGGGCCTGCTGCGCTGACGCTTGCCCCCGGGCGGCTCGCCCCGGCTCGGACTTCCCTCACCGGATCGACGAAGCGCGCGCACCACCGCCGACCTGTGCGACGCGCACGAAGCCGTGCGAGCGAGATCGCGCCGACGATGGGCCGTGCCATGAACGACTTGCGGGCGCAACTGCGCGGTGCGGCGCACCCCGCGATACGGTCCCAGGATGAAGTCGGTTCGCTCGCTCGCCCGCTGGGTCGGGTACGCGCTGGCCGCGCTGCCGCTCGCCGCCGCGCGGGTCGCGGCCCGGATGCGCGTGCCGCGCAGGTGGCTGCGTGAACCGATCCGGCGGCGCGGCATCACACCGATGCGGATCGTCGCGCATTCGATCCTGAGCGCGGGCGTCGGGCTACTGACGTGGTTCCTCGCCTTCCTGGCGGGTATCGCTTTCGTCCGCGGGGTCGCGTATCCGCTGGTCGGCGCGAATGACTACGAGAATTCGTGGGGCGGGCCAACATTGGCCGGGGCGTGGGCCGTGCACGCGGCGCTCGGCGTCGGGCTGCTTCCGGTATGGCTGGCGGCGCTCGCCGGGCTCGCCGCCCTGCAATTGCGGCTCATACGCAGGCTCTTCGAACGCACCGGGCCGGCGTGGCCGATTCCGGTGGCGATCGTCCTCACCATCGGCGGTGTTTTCCTCTTCCTGGCGTGGCTCGCCCAGGTGTGAGCGAGCCACGCCGCGCCCTGCTGGTCGGGGGCGTCGCCGAGGCCGGTCTGCGCGCCGTCCAGTTTCAGGACCTGTTGAGGTCGATGTTCCGCATCGTTACCAGCGCGGTGGCGCACAGCGCCTCCGTGTCGCCGGTGACCGCGTAGACGTCGGCCGCCGCGACGGTGACGGTCGTGCTCGACTTCACCACTCGACCGCGGGCGATCACCTTGTCGCCCTTGGCCGGAGCCACGATCTTCACCGTGTAGTCGATGGTCATGTTGACCCATCCGGGCGGCAGCATGGTGCCCGCGGCCGAGCCGCCTGCGAAGTCGGCGAGCATGCCGAGCACGCCGCCCTGGAAGTAGCCATTGTGCTCGGTGAGCTCCGCACGGTAGGGCTGGACCAGCTCCGCTTCGCCCGGGGCGATAGCGCCGAATTCGAAGCCGAGGTGCTTGGCCGCGGGCATGCTCAACACCGCACCCTTGACCAGTGCCGCGAAGTCGGGGTTCGGTGCCGTCAGTGTCGTCGTGGTCATCGTTGTGCCTCCCTGTTGGTGGTGCCGGAGCCGGGCCGGCCTTCCGGCTTCCGTTCGAGCCATTGGCTGGTGATCCTTTTCGCGACCTGCAACACCGGCCCTGGATCACGTTGCGCCCGAGCCATGATCAGCGCGCCTTCGAGCGCGGAGAGAACGAGCATCGCCTCCGTTGCCGGGTCGTCGACCACCCCGTCGGCGGCGATGCGAGCGGCGAGCAGTTCCCGCCAGCGGTCGTAGCCGGTGCGCACCGCGTCTCGTACCGTCGTGGCATCGGGGCCCGCGTCGAGCACCGCCGTGGCGAGCGCGCAACCACGCTGGAACTCCGAGTCCTCGAGTCGTGTCGCGAGCGCGACGGCGAACGCGCAGACGGCGGTCGCGGCATCGGGCGCCGAGGAAGTCAGGTGCTCGATCAGCCTGCCGATCTCGTTGCCGCGCAGGCGCAACGCCTCGGCCGCGAGTTCCTCCTTGCCGCCGGGGAAGTGGAAATACAGCGACCCTTTGGTGACGCCACTGAGCCCGAGAATCTCCGCGATCCCGGTGCCCGCGTAACCCTGCACTTGCAGCAGATCGGCCGCCGCTACCACCAGCCGCTCGCGGGTCGGCAACTCGGCAAGTCTAGACCGATCGGTACTCGCATCGACCGATGGTCTCGTATCACCGCTCATGAACATGGATATTACCTCTGTACCACTCGGTCTACAAGCAGTAGGCTGGCCGCGAAATCGGAAGGGAGTCCTGATGCACTACGAACCCCGTGGAGAAGTCGGCACGCACGACACCGTGCAGACATGGCGCGACACCGGTCGATTCTTCGAGTTCCGCGGCCGCCGCATCTTCTATCGACGCCAGGGCGATGGCCCGACGGTCTTGCTCGTCCACGGCTATCCGTTCGGATCATTCGAGTGGCACCGCATTTGGAGCAAGCTGACGGCGAACCTCGATGTCATCGCACCGGACATGCTCGGTATGGGGTTCTCCGACAAGCCGATCCGGGCCGGCTACAGCCTGATGATGCACGCGGACATGCACGAGGCGCTGTTACGAGATCTCGGCGTCGACCATTTCGCCGTCGTCGGTCACGACTTGGGTGTTTCGGTCGTCCAGGAAATGCTGGCCCGGCGAGCCGACGACCCGACACTGCCTTCGATCCGCGCCACGGTCTTCCTCAATGGCGGACTCTTCGCTGAGACCTACCGCGCGCGATCGATTCAGAAGATCCTGTCCAGTCCGGTGGGGCACGTGATAGGTCCGCTGCTGCCGCGGTCGGCGATCCGGAACGCGGTCACGGGGTTGTTCGGACCGGATACCAAACCTGCGAACGGCGAGCTGGAACCACTCCTGGACATGTTGCGACACAACGGTGGTCGCTACGTGTCGCACATGGTGGGCAGATTCGTCCAGGAGCGGCGAGCGTTGCGTGACCGACTCGTTCGGCCGCTCATCGACGCGGCGGTACCGATGGTCTTCGTCAACGGGACCGCCGACCCGAATTCCGGCGCCCACATGGTCGCGCGATATCGCGAGCTGGTGCCGGACCCGCAGGTCATCGAGCTACCCGGTATCGGGCACTGGCCTCAGCTCGAAGCGCCCGACGCCACCGTCGAATCGATTCTCGACTTCTTGGGTCGAGTCGAGCGCAGCGCATCCTGAGCGGCTCCCCGCAGAGCAACCTTCGATAGGACAGCCGAACCGGCCTGGTCGCGGGCGCACTCGTTCCAGGGTGGCCGCGACCTCGTCTCCGGTGAATAACGTTGTGCGTGGGCAGTGCTCGACGCGGGCGGCGGATCGTACCGTGAACGGTAGGGGATCGCCAGGCCACGAGGGGGTGAACTGTGCGACTCGCAAAACGAACGTCCATTCCTTGACAGGCGCGGGACTCCGGGGAAACACTGGACTCCACCTAAGTGGAGACACCATCTCCTCTTAGGTGCAGACCGGTGGGCCCCGGAAACAGCGTTGTTTTTCCGTCGAAGGCGGTTCGATGACCATCACGACAACCACCACGAACCAGCCAGGCGTCGTCGCCCTGCGCGATCCGCGAGCGCGCGATGCCGAGCTGACCGGCGCCAAAGCGGCGGCCCTCGCCAGGGCCGCCGCCCACGGCCTGCCCGTGCTGGAGGGATTCGTTCTCACCACCGCGTGGTCGCACCACGGCGACCCGCCCGAAGCCGAATGGCGCGTACTGTCCGGTGCGGGCGCGAAAGCTCTTGTGGTGCGATCCTCCTCGGTTGCCGAGGACGGTGCGCAGCAGTCCATGGCGGGCCTGTTCACCTCGGTGCTCGACGTCCGCGATTGGCAGGGCTTCCGCGACGCCGTGGACGTGGTGCTCGCCTCGGGTCCGCCCGCCGAACTCGGCGCGGGCGAGGCCGCGATGGCGGTGCTGGTCCAGCCGTTCCTGGCGGCGGGCTGGGGTGGTGTCGTCTTCACCGCCGACCCGGTCACCGGGCGGACCGACCGGATGATGATCACGGCGTCCCGCGGCGGACCCAGCGCGGTCGTCGGCGGGGCCGAGGCCGGGTGGACCGCGACTTTGACCAGGCGGGGACGGGTCGCCTCGGTCGCGACGCCCGACGCCGATCCGCTGCCGAGCGGTCTGCGGCGCAAGGTCGTTCGCCTGGCACTGCGCGCGGAGCGGGTGTTCGGCGGCGCGCTGGACATCGAGTGGGCCATCGACACCCGGGGCCGCGTGATTCTGTTACAGGCCCGCCCGGTCACGGCGCTGCACGGACCGGTGCGGGGACCGATCCTCGGGCCGGGCCCGCTGGCCGAGACCTTCCCTGATCCGCTAAGTCCGCTCGAACAGGATCTGTGGTTGTCGCCCTTGGCCGATGGACTCCGGGTCGCGATCGACCTGACCAGCGCGGCGCCCCCGCGCGCGCTGCACGAGTCCCCGGTCGCCACCGCCGTGCGCGGGATCGCGGTGGCGGATCTCGAACTGCTCGGCGTGGTGCGGCCGCGGCGCACCCTCACGCGGATCCTCGACCCGCGTCCCGGAGCGCGGCGGCTCGGCGCGGCCATGCGGGTGGGCAGGCTCGCCGCGGCGCTACCGGATCTGGCACAGCAGACATGCGAACGGGTCGATACGGATCTCGCGGAGATTCCGCCGCTGGCCGAGCTGACCGATCTCGCCCTGCTCACCGTGCTCGACAACGCCCGCACCGCGCTCACCGCTGTTCACGGCTACGAGGCCTTGGCCGGAATGCTCGGCGGGAAGGGTGAATCCGCGCCCACCGCGGCCGCGATGGCGCTGTCGGCCCTCGCCACCGCGCGCGCCACCGGTCTGCCCGACGATCGGGTGATCGAGGAATTGCCCGTGGTGCTGGCGCTGATTCCGCCTCGGGTCGGTCCGCCGCCACAGGCGCCAAAGGTCGAGGGCGCTCCGATGCCGATCGGCGACGCCGCGGGCGAGCTGGCGCTGGCGAGGGAAGCCCTGCGGCTGCGCGCCCGCTGGGTGCAGGAGCTCGGCGCCAGGGCGGCATGGGAACTCGGCGGACGCCTCACGGCAGCCCGGCTGGTGCACGATCCCGAAACTCTGACGCTGCTCACGCTGGACGAACTGCGAAGCGCCGTGCGACACCGGCGGTTGCCGGACGACTTGCCCGACCGCACCCCACCGGACCAGACGCCGCTGCCCACCGAATTCCGGCTGGCCACCGACGGTTTCCCGATCGCGGTGTCGCGCAGGCGGGGCCGCGGTGACCGCGGCGTCGGCGCGGGCGGGGGCGTCGGCCGCGGCATGGTGCACATCGGCGACCACCCGCCCGCGGGGTCGGTGCTGGTCGTGCGGCATCTCGACCCTCGGCTGGCCGTCGTGGTGCCGAGGCTGTCCGGCCTGATCGCCGAAACCGGCAGCCCACTCAGTCATCTGGCGATCCTGGCCCGCGAGCACGGCGTCCCGGTGGTGGTCGGCTATCCCGACGCGACCCGGCGGCTGCCGGACGGCGCGATCGTCCAGGTCGACGGGCGCAGCGGCGAAGTGCGGCAGACGACCGAAACGGAGGACCACCGATGACCCAGGATCGCGGTGTGCGGGGGCTCGGCGTGCTGCTTGCCGTCGGCACGCTGATCGCCACGGGCGCTTATGTCTTCGTCTACCTGTACCGGTGGGAGTGGAACCGGGCCATTCTCACCGCGGCGCTGTTCATCGCGGCCGAGATCGCGCTGGTCGCCATGCTGCTGACCAGGCGCCTGCGGGATGTACAGCGCGAACTCGGCGCCGCGGGGGAGCGGGCGCGCACGGCGCGGATCGTGCACGCGGCCACGCCCGCGCCGCGGGTCACCTTCGCCTGGCTCAGCAGACCCGACCGGCTCGGCGTGTTCGTTCCGGTACTGCTGGCGGGCGGGGTGCTGCTCACCGGGGTGGCCTGGCTGGTGGAGCGGCTGGCCAAGCTCACCGCAGGCCCGGCCACCGAACACCGCATCGTGGACCGGCTGGACCGGCTCGCTCTGCCGCCCAACGGTTTCCTCACCCCGAGCGCGGACCGCCTGCACCTGCTGCACGGTCCACTCGTCCGGCCGCGGCGGTGACCCGATGCGCCGAATCCTGCTGCTCGGCACGGGCGCGGTGCTCATCGTGACGGTGGTGCTCGCCATGGCCGACCGCATGAAGTTCGAAACCGACCGGGGCACGGCGGCGAGCACCCAGGTGGTGCGCTTCGACGCACGGGCCAAGGACGCCGGAGTGTCGTCCGAGCCCGCGCTGCGGTTGTGGGACAAGTGCGCGAGCCACGTCAACCACGTGCGCATCGTCGCGGGGCCGGTGCCCGACGGCGACGCGTGGGCGGTGACGCTCGCACCGGCGCTCGGCGAACACACCGAGCGCCGCCTGGTCGGCTGCCTCGAGGACCTGACCGTCGACGGCGTGCTCGGCCGCTATCTCGGCTCACCGTCCGGCTAGCCGGCTCAGGTCGTGACGGGCTCGCGTCCGGCCAGCTCGATGAGATGCTGAACCAGGGTCAGCAGCACGTTCTTCGCCGATTCGCGGTCGCGGGCGTCGCACAGCATGACCGGGGTGTGCTGGTCCAGATCCAGCGCGTCGCGCACCTCGTCCTGGGTGTAGCGCGGCGCTCCGTCGAAGCAGTTCACCCCGACCATGAACGGCAGTCCGCGGCGCTCGAAGAAGTCCACGGCGGCAAAGGAATTGCCGAGACGCCGGGTGTCGGCCAGCACCACCGCGCCGAGCGCGCCGCGGGACAGCTCGTCCCACAGGAACCAGAATCGGTCCTGGCCGGGCGTGCCGAACAGGTACAGCACCAGATCGCGGTCGATGGTGATGCGCCCGAAGTCCAGCGCCACCGTGGTGGTCGATTTGGACTCCACGCCGGACAGATCGTCGACGCCGGTGCTGACTTCGGTGATGAGTTCCTCGGTGCGCAACGGCGCTATCTCGCTGATCGACGAGACCATGGTGGTCTTGCCGACGCCGAAGCCGCCCGCGATGAGGATCTTGACCGACGCGGCCAAGTGTTGCGGCCCGTCGGGATCGAGCCGGGCGGGGTCAAAGTTTTCTGATGCCATCCAGTACCGCTCGCAATATGTTGAGATCGCCGGGGCCAGCCTCCGGTTGTACCGGAGCCCGGAAGATCAAATGTCCCTCGCCGATCAGGTCGCCGACGAGAATCTTGGTCACCGCAAGGGGAAGTTTCAAGTTCGCCGCCACTTCGGCCACCGACTGCGGATCACGGCACAGGCGTACGATTTCCGCGTATTCGGGCTCCGGCCTGCGCAAAGTGGGTGCGGGCGATGCGGTGACCACCACCGTGACGATGTCCAAATCGTGACCTGCGCCCATGGTGCGCCCACGGGTCAGCGCGTACGGCCGGATCAACGGTCCGGCCGCGTCGTCGAACCACGGCTCACTCCGGCGCGTCATGGCAATCGGGCGGGGGTGGAGAGATAGGAGCCGACGCGCTGGACCGTGACGTTCATTTCGTAGGCCACCATACCGAGATTCGCGCTCTCGGAGGCCTGAAGGGCAAGGCAGGCATTGTCACCCGCCGAGGTCACGAACAGCACGGCGCGATCGAGTTCGATGACCGCCTGGCGCACGCCGCCGCCGTCGAATCGGCTGCCCGCGCTGCGCGCGAGCCCGTACAGGGTCGAGGACATGGCGGCGAAGTGTTCGGCGTCGTCGCGGCTCATCGCGGTGGAGCGGCCGAGCAGCAGTCCGTCGGTGGACAGCACCACCGCGTGCCGCACACCGGCCAGCCGATCCACCAGATCATCGAGCAGCCAGTTGAGATCACCGGGTTTGGGAGCGGTCACTGCACGCCTTCCTCTTCGTCGGCGGGCTGCGCACGGCGACCCTGCCGGGTTCCATTCTCGATGGCGGACATCAGATCCCGGGCCTGTTCGGCGGAACGCTCGCGTTCGACGACGGGCTCGGTGGACGATGGCTTCGCCAGCTCGGGTGCGAGATTGGCCTGTCGGTTGCGTTTGGGCAGCACGGGCCTGCCGTCGGCGGTGATCGCGGGCGCGTCGGCCGAGCTCGGCGGCGCCTGTTCGGGTTCCGGCGCAGGTGGGTCCATGGTGAGCACCGCGGCCGAAGACTCCGCCGTGCCAGCGGGCGTTTCGGTTCCTGGCGCCTCGATGAACGGCACCGGATGCCGCGGGCGTCGCGCCTGCTCGGGTGCCGGGGTTTCCGGCGCGGCCGGCGCGCTGTCGGTGACGAGCAGCGAGGTCGGGATGAGCACGATGGCGCGAATGCCGCCGTAGTCGGATTCCGCGAGCCGCACCGCGACGCCGTGCCGGACACCGAGCTGCGCCACCACGAACAGCCCGAGACGGGAATCCGCCGAGAGCGTGGCGACGCCGAAGTCCGGTGGATTGCGCAGCATCTCGTTCACCCGGAGCAGCTCCGCCTCCGGCATGCCCATCCCCTGGTCGCTGACCTCGACGACCACGCCGCGGCCGACGATGTTGCCCGAGATCTCCACCCGGGACTGCGGCGGGGAGAACGCGGTCGCGTTGTCCACCAGCTCCGCCACCAGGTGCACGAGGTCGGCGACCACGGTACCGAGCACACGCGCGTCGGGCAGCTTCGACACCCGCACGCGCGAGTAGTCGAGCGTCTCGCCGACCGCCGAGCGCACCAGATCCATCACCGGAATCGGATAGCGCCACTGCCTGCCCGGCTGACCGCCGCCGAGAATGATCAGGTTCTCCGCGTTGCGGCGTTCGCGAGTCGCCAGGTGATCGAGCCGGAACAGCGTCTCCAGCAGCGCCGGATCCTCCTGGCGCGCCTCGGCCTCGTCCAGGATCTCCAACTGCCGGTGCACCACGATCTGGCTGCGGTGCGCGATATTGAGGAAGACCGCCTTCACGCCCTCCCGGGTGCGGGCCTCGTCCACGGCGGCGGTCACCGCGGCCGCGTGCGCGTGTTCGAATGCCTGAGCCACTTCGCCGATCTCGTCGCGGCCGTAGTCGAGGCGTGGCGTCTCCGCGGCAGCATCGATGTCCTCGCCCGCGCGCAACCTGCGCATCATGTCGGGCAGCCGGTCGTCGGCCAGCGCGAGCGTCTCACCGCGCAACCGCTCGAGCCGCCGAATGATCCGGTTGGCCATCAGCACCGCGACCACAATGGCCGCGCCACTCAGCAGCAGCACACCGCCGCCGCCGAAGAGCGAGGTGAGCGCGGAGTCGGCCGACTTCTCCTCGGCGAGGCGCTGGGTGCGCTTGTTCTGGGCGATCCACAGATCGAGCAGGCCGCGGTTCACCTCGGCGGCCGCCTTCTGCCAGTCCTGCGGCGAAAGCGGCAGCGGCGCAGGCTCGGAAACGGTGCTGCTGCCGGTGCTACCGCCAGTAGTTCCGGTCGAGGAGTTCTCGTGCTCGGCGGGCGCGACGTAACGCCGCGCGACCGCGTTCTCCATCGCGGTCAGCTGCTGCCAGGCCGCGGAGTCGACGAGCGCGGCGCCCGACGCACGCTGATCGGTGTCGATTTCGGTGGCGAGCAGGGCGATCTCGGTGTGATAGAAGCCGATCTGGCGCAGGAACTCCTCCACAGGCACCGACACGTTTCCGTCGGCGGTCACGATGGCGACGGCAACCGCGTGACTGCGCGACATGGCCTCCGCGGCATGCAGCAATCGCATGCCCTCGGTGATCTCGACACCGATCTCGGCGTCCGGCGCGGACTGCTGGGCCACCTGCGAGCCGACCGAGACCACGTCGAGCAGCCGGTTGTAGAAGGCGTACGCCTCGGCGGCGGGCAGCTGGCGCGAATCCGTCTGGGCGCGAACGCCGGCCAGGTGCTGGCCGAGGGTGTTGAAACCGGCCAGGTCGTCGCCGATCTTGGAGTCGTCGACCGCGCGGATTCCCTCGCCGGCCTCCAGCAACTTGCGCAGCGCGCCGTCCAGCCGCACCCGCGCCGCGGTGAGCGCGGGACCGATCGAGTCGTCGCCCGCCAGGTGCGCCAGGGTGAGGTGGCGTTCTTGCTGCGTCGCCTCCATCAATTCCCTGGTCGACGGGATCGCGGCCTGCATCTGCGCCGCCCAGTCTTTCGCTGTGTTGCCCTGGTCGACCAGGTATCCCGCCGCACCCACGCCGATCACGAGCAGAGTCAGGCTCGGCAGGAGCGCGATCGCCAGTATCCGGGTCCGGACACCGAGCCTCGCTCTGAACATCGGCACAACGTAATTCAGCGAACTACACGGCTGGCATTCCGGTCCCGCTCAGCGGGACTGGATTTGACAAAGTCGCATGGAGGTGATCCATGCACGATGAGACACGCCTGTATTCGAGGCGAATCATTCGGAGTGGCAAGCGATTCGGTCGGTGCAGCGAGCTCGCCGCCGACAGGATTCGCGTCGCGGTGACGTGTCGGTTATCGCTTGCGGATCCACAACCACGAGGCGGCGACGGCGAGGACTACCGAGGGTTTGCCGAGCAGCGTGGTCGCGACCGCCAGGGCCGTGATCTGATCGGCGGCATACAGCGGCAGGAGCACCAGCACGTGGAGCGCCCACATCACGGCCCAGGCCGCGGTCAGGCGCCTGTGCTTCCGGATCCGGGGCTGGTCGACATCGGAGGGTTCGATCCGGAGGCGTTGGCACACGAGCAGGCTCAACGGTCGGCCCCGGATCAGGGTGGCGCCGAAGGCGACAGTCAGGACCGCGCAACCGACGATCTCAGGGAGAAAGAAGGCACGGCCCTCGCCGGTGAACAGCACCAGCGCCGAATAGGCGGTGACGGCCACCAGGGCGGCCGTGACGACCTTCGGTGAATCACCGCGTCGCAGCCGCCATCCGGCGAGCAGCGCCGCCGCGGTCAACGTGGCCGCGACCGCCGGACCGGTTCCGAACAGTTGATATCCGACCAGGAATACCGCGACCGGCGTGGCGGCGTCGACGAAGTGCCGAACGCCGCCACGCGCGAGGACGGCCTGCCCGAGCACCCTGGCGGCCGAGCGTACTGGCGCGGAGTCGTGCGGGGTCTCGGACCGGATGTCGTCGAATGTCATTTCGGTCAACGGGCGGGGCGGGGGCCGACGATGGAGGCGCGTTCCATGATGCGCACGTGGGGCCAGTAGTCGCTGGCGGCGTAGTGCTGGACGGCGCGGTTGTCCCAGAACGCGACGGTGTCGAGCTCCCACCGCAGGCGAACCTGATGTTCGGGGGCGTCGGCCGTCCGGCACAACCGGTCGATCAGATCGCGGCCCTCCTCGAGGTCCCAGCCGTGGATGCGGTCGGCGAAGACCCGGTTGACGTAGAGGTGCTTGCGGCCGGTGACGGCGTGCGTGCACACCAGCGGGTGGGCGACCGCCGGATGCTCGGCGCGCATCTTCTCCCGCTGCTCGTCGTTGAGCATGTGCCCGAACGCGCGAGTGAAATCATGGACGGCGTCGACGTTTTCGATTCGCGCCCGGGTGTCCTCGTCGAGGGCGTCGTAGGCGGCGTACATGTCGGCGAACAGCGTGTCCCCGCCGATCGGGGGCACCGAGATCGCATGCAGGACCGCGCCCATCGACGGCTGCTCGCGCCAGGTGACGTCGTGATGCCAGGCGTTCTCGAAACCGCCGACCTGGGCACTCTTTTCGAATCGCACGAGTTCTGGCTGGTCGGTGTTGGAGGGAATGAACGGGTGGACCTCGAGCATGCCGAACCGTCGCGCGAAGGCCACATGTCGTCCCGGGGTGAGCGGCTGGTCGCGGAAGAACAGCACCTTGTACTCGTGCAGCGCCTGCCGCAGTTCGACGATCACCCCGTTCGGCAACTCGGTGGTCAGGTCCACCCCGGAGATCTCCGCGCCGAGGGTCGCGCCGACCTGGCGGGCGTCGAAATGCTGCCAGCTCAGCTGGGCGAGCCGGTCACGCTCGGTGGCGATATGCGTGAAAGGGCCGGACCGGACCGGGTATCCGGGGAGCTGAACGGTGCGGGGCGTGAAGCCGGCGGCCGGGTCCTTGTCGGCGATCACGGACATGGCGACCTTCTTTCTGGGAGGGAGCGAGGCTGTAGTCAATCGACTACAGCTGATGTGAGCTACTGTAGTCACATGACTACAGAGGGTGCAAGGACGTCTCCCGACGACAGCAACCCGCTCGGTCGCGACGCCGTCGTGTCCGCGGTGCTCACCCACGCCGCGGATCTGTTCGCCGAACGCGGCCCCGCTGCGACGTCGATCCGAGACATCGCCGAGCGGGCGGGAGTGAATCACGGACTGGTATTCCGGCACCTCGGCGCCAAGGACAAGCTCGTAACAGCCGTCCTCGATCACCTCTCCGCCGAGACCGCCGAGCTCGCCGATGCGGGCGTGTTGTTGCCGGACGATCCCCGGCTGCGCAGGCACTGGGTCGTGCTGGCGCGCTGCATTCTCGACGGCTACCCGGTCGGACAGATGCAGAGCCGGTTTCCTGTCATCGCGGCTCTGATCGACTATGCACGCTCACATCGAGCCGACGACCGCGACGCCGCCCTCTCCGTCGCACACGCCGCGGCGTTCGTACTCGGCTGGCAATTGTTCGAGCCCTTCCTGCGCAACGCCGCCGGGCTCGACGACATCTCGAATGCTCAACTGCAGCAGGCCATCAACGCCGAAGCCGTCCGGATCCTGTGCGGCAGCCCGCAACCATCCCCCGCCGATCGGGACCGGTAGCCGGAACGCGCGCGTCACCGCTTCCCTGTCCGAAGACGTTGACCGCGAATCGCAGTCATCGGCTCGCGCGAAATGGTTCGACGATTCCGCGCGGGCGCCGATATCGTCACGGCGGTGCATCCTGTCTCGGCCCCTCCTTTGTGGCAACAGATCGTGTTGAAACCACCGCCCTGGCCGCCGCTGCTCATCGCGGCCCGCTGGTGGGTTCGATACGGGCCTGGAATCGCCGTCGAACGGAGGCTGCTGCGGGAATGGCTCGACGTCGGTCTCCAGCAGCGACCACGGCCACCCAGAAACGTGCGCACCCGCTACGGGCAGCGGTTCCTCGTCCCGACGACCAGCGACTTCATTGCCCGTGCGATCTACACCCACGGCTGCTGGGAGGCTGGTATCTCCAGGCTCGTCGCCGCGCGTCTGCGGCGAGGCGACGGATTCATCGACATCGGATCCGCCGGCGGGTGGTATGCCGTGCTCGCGGCACGACTCGTCGGCCCCACCGGATATGTCGTCGCGATCGAACCGGCGTCACACGAACAGCTGCGGGCGAACCTGGCGCTCAACAGCATCGGCAACGTGCGCGTCGTCCAGGCGGCCGTCACCAACGAACCGGGGGCGGTGACCCTCTACACCCCGCACGCGAACACCGGCGCCACCACAACGATCCGCCCCGACACCTACCAGTCCACGATCACCGTTCCCGGCCTGCCACTGGCCCAGATGCTGGACCGAGGCGACTTGGAGAACGCCCGGATCATCAAGGTGGATGTCGAAGGCGCCGAAGGCACAGTCCTCACCCAGCTCGCCGCCTCGATCCCTCGGCTGCGCAAGGACTGCGAGATCATCGTCGAAGTCACTCCCCACTGGCTGACCATCGCCGGGCACGACGTGAGTACGATTCTGAAACCATTCACGGACAATGGTTTTCGCCTCTACAAGATCCAGAACCCCTACGCACCAGAGGATATTCTGGACATGCTGCGATACCCACTTCCGCCAACCCTGGCCACCGGACCCTTTCCCCGGCAGATCGATCTGCTCCTCACTCGCGCCACCGAAAGCTGAGACGACCCCGAACTCCTGAGGCTGTCAGGAAGTGCCAACGCAAGAATCGGACCGGATGGGCAGCGCACTCACCGCCGTCACCTCAGCAGCCGCCGCCGCTGTCGTTGACCGGTCCGGTTCTGATCCTGCCGGTGATCACATAGATGTGGTGCAGGGTGCCGGGAGAATGCGGTTCGACGCGCCGGACAAGTCGGGGTCCCGGTAGTAACCGGACGAAAAACAACGACAATGGCTTGACCAGCGGTGATGCCTCTAGTCGCGAGCGGTCATTGCGTTCAGGCGGGTTCGAGGTGGCGGTAGATGGTTTTGCGGGAGACGCCGAAGGTTTCGGCGATCTGGGCAACTGTGTATTTGCGTTTGCCGTGCCGGTCGCGTTCGTCATACATCTCGCGGGCCTTGAGCGCTTGCAACTGGGTGAGCGCGGGTGGTCGGCCGCCGACTCGTCCTCGGGCGCGGGCGGATTCGAGTCCTTCGAGGGTGCCTTCGCTGATGAGGTCGGCGAGCATCTCGTCCATCGCGGCGATGACGTGGAACAGGAACCGTCCCGCGGGGGTGGTGGTGTCGATGCCTTGTTTGAGCACGACCAGCTCGATGCCGCGTTCGTCGAGTTGGGCGGCGAGTTCGGTCATATGCCGCACAGAGCGGAACGGGCGCGAGAGCCGGATGATCACCAGTTCGTCACCGCGACGCAGGTGTTCGAAGCATTTGTCCCACTCCGGGCGCCGCGCCAGCTTCCCGGATGCCTTGTCCACCCAGATCCGTTCGCACCCGGCCGCATTGAGTGCGTCGATCTGGGAATCGTCTTTCTGCCCGCGAGTCGACACCCGCGCGTACCCGAACTGAGCCATGCCCGGAACTGTCCCATAAAGGGCTGACACCTGCGGTTTCGTCCCGTAGATACCGCACACGAGTTCTGGCCCGAATCGGGTCGGCGTCGAGCTGGGCGGATGCGCGTTTCTCGCCGGGATGCCGTTGTGGGACAGAAACGAACGTTTTCGACTCGAGTGATCACCCACCTGTGTCGCAGCATGTGAGGCGGCCTGGCCGCCTCACATGCATTCCGATGGTCAGTCCCTATCGGCCGTTCGATCCTCCTCACAGGCTTTCGGTTGCTCAGTCGCGGAATCAGTGCCGGGCTTACCGAACCAGCGGGTGAGGTGGCCGTCTAGGTCCTGCTGATCGTCGCCGAACCAGGCGACGTGGCCGTCGGGGCGCAGCAGGACGCACGGAACATCTAGTGCCGCAGAGGAATCCGCGAGGTAGTCGACCCGGTCTGACCAACCGCCGACTGTCAGGCGTTCGGTGCGGTCCAGCAGCAGGCCTCGGCCGCGATTCAGCAGACCGTAAAGGCGGCCCTGTTTCAGATCTATGTCGGGCAGGCGGCGGCCGAGCAGGTCGGGGCCCTCGCCGAAGTCGTAACGGATGTCGACGGCGGTGATCTTCTCGATCAGATAGCGGTTCACCTCGTCGAAGTCCATCAGTTCGGTGAGCAGCCTGCGCACCGCCTGAGGGCCTGGTTCGGTGGAGTGCAGTTCCGTTTGGGCGCGGGTGTTGTCGAGTACGTCCGCGGCGACCGGATGACGTTCGGTCTGGTAGGTGTCCAGCAGTGTTTCCGGCGCCCAGCCGCGGATCTGTGCGGCCAGTTTCCAGCCGAGGTTGACTGCGTCCTGAACGCCCAGGTTCAGGCCTTGTCCGCCGGTGGGCGGGTGGATGTGCGCCGCATCGCCGGCCAGCAGCACACGCCCGACCCGATAACGCTCGGCCAGCCGAGTGGCATCGCCGAAGCGGGACAACCAGCGCGGGGAGTGCACGCCGAAATCGGTTCCGGCGATGGCGCGCAACTGTTGTTTGAAATCGTCGAGGGTGGGCGGCTCCGCACGATCGCTGACTCCGGCGGCGGGGACCACGACGCCGTAGGCACCTTCGCCGAAGGGCTGGAGCCTGAAACGCTTATTGGTCGCGTAGATTTCGCCCGCCTTGGCAGCGACCTCTTCCTGCGGCACACCCACTTCCATCTCACCCATGAGAGTGTCATTCCGTGAGGGCTCGCCGGGGAAGCCGACGCCGAGCAGTTTGCGCACCGTACTGCGCGCGCCGTCACAGCCGATGAGGTAACGCGCACGCAGCTTCTCCCCGTCGGCCAGCTCGACGGTCACGCCCTCGTTGTTCTGCTCGAAACCGGCCACCGCGCAACCGCGTTGGACTTGCGCGCCCAGCGCGATCGCATGTTCTTCGAGCAGGTGAACGACGACCGCCTGCGGAATGCCCAGCAGATAGGCGTGCGCCGAATCCAGGCCCTCGGGCGCGGGTTTGGGGATGGCGGCGAAGATACCGCCAACCGGTCGCCGTCTTCCACGTTCGAGCATGCGATCCAGCAGTCCACGCATCGCCATCAGCTCGAGACTGCGCATATGCAGACTGACTATGCGCACGAACGACACGGGCTCAGGTTCTTTCTCCAGAACGAGTACTCGCACATCGTGCAGCCGCAGTTCGGCGGCCAGCATCAAACCGGTCGGGCCGCACCCGGCAATGATCACATCGAATGTCAGTGGCGCGCATTCGCTGCCGGAGGCCCGCGACCGGAGGCCGGGGACGTCACCGGAGGTGACATCCCGCTCGACCGTTGCGTTCGACGATGGGGTGGACTGAGGAGAGTTCACAGGTGTTGCCTTTCGGGAGTGCTGGTGAACGGCGCTCCCGGACGACGACCTATCGCCCGACCATGACCCACGAGGGGAGCACCCATGTCGATACTGCGTTCACGGATACCACCTCCTCGGTCTCTTGCACGGCCTCCGGCAAAGTAACAGTGGTCGCCGTGGTTCGCCAACAGGTTTTTACGGAGAATGAAATCGCCCCGAACGCGCACTGCTCGGCTAATCACAGGCCGTTGATGACAGACGGCGTGAGCACCGGGTCGAGGTCAGAAGAGGGTGTCGCGCACACGAAGCGGGCGGTAACCGGTCGGCCCGAGCTGGGCGAGTTCGGCATCGATATCGACCTCGATCGCGCCGAAGAAGTTGATGTTCTCCGAGTGCGCGGGCGAGATATGGGCCAGCACATCAGCGTCTATGCGGCGACCCTGCCGACGCATCTGGTCCACCGCGAGCCCGTAATACTCTGTGGTCCAGGCGATTACCGCGTTCGTGGCCAGGGTCAGGCACCAGGCCTGCTCGGTCTGGGCTTCCAGGTGCCGGGCGCGGAAGGCGCCTTCGTGGGCGTAGATGAGGTCGCGTTTGAGGGCATGGATGGATTCGCCCTTGTTGAGCTGGCGCGAGATCTTGCGCCGGTAGTCGGGATCGGTCAGGTACCGGCAGGCGTAGATGGTGCGGCGCATCGCGCCGTACTCCTTGAGCGCCGCCGCCAGGGCGTTCTGCCGACCCGAGGCCGACAGTTTGCCGACCAGCAGGGACGCGGTGGCGTGCCCGAATTTCAGTGACCCGGCCAACCTGAGCAGGTCGTCGTAATGCTCGGCGATCAGGTCCAGATTCAACTTGCGGGTCAGCAGCGGTCCTGTGTGAGGGAACCGCGCTTCGGCGTCGGCGCGCGGCACCGGCCGGTACAGGGTGATCTTGCCCAGATCCCGGATACGCGGGGACAACTGCATCCCGAGCAAGTCGAACAGTGCAAAGTTGACCAAGGTGACCCCGTAAGTATCTGTCGCATGCTCGGTGATCGGCAGATCGGTTGCGTTGCCCAGGATTTCATCGAGTACGTAGTGGGCTTCGCGGCGGGTGGTGACGATGATCTTGGTGCCGTAGGTGGTGTGCTGATCGGTGACGTGGGTGTAGGTCGATAAGCCCTGGTCAGCGAAAAATTGCGGCACGGTGCGAGCAGTGGTCGACTTGCCGCGCGTCGGGAACCGCTGACCGTCGCTGGAGGACAGGGTTCCGGTTCCGAAAGCCGCTGTCAGAGGCAGTCTTTGGTGGTAGCCGATGAGCGCGAGATTCGCCGCGCGCAGCGTTTCCTCGCGCACATACCACTCCGCGGTCCAAGCCAGGATGTCGTAGGAGATGCCGCTGGCTTCGGCCATCCGGGTGAGCCCCAGATTCGTGGAATAGGCCAGCAGCACCGCGATCAGATTGCGTTTTAGCTCTGGGCTGCGGGCCTGTTTGCCACCCGCGTGGGTGAAGCAGTCCAGGTAGCCAGTGCGTTTGTCCAGCTCGATCAGCAACGACACGATCGGCGCGAACGGCAGCATCTCGGTCAACTCGGCCTTCAACGCGATCGCCTCGGTCGGAATATCCTCGGCGGTCAACGGTGAGATCACCAGGTCACCGGCGTCATCCAGGCGCACCGGCCCGTCACCGGCGTTGAGCATCTGCTCCAGTTCACTGACTGCCTCACCCCACTCATCCGACAGCGCGGCCAATGCACGAGCCGGATCAGCCGGTTTGCCGACCAGGCGGCAGAACTCGCCGCGTTGGAGCTCCCACTGCTCGGGCGTGAGCAGATAGGCGGCAGGATCGGCGTAGCGGCGCGACCCCGGCACGAACACATCCCCACTACGCAGCCCGTCCCGCAGACCGAGCAGCACACACAACTCCCAAAAATGCCGGTAGGCAACGGCATTGCCGGTCTTTCGTGCTTCGTCGAGATAGCCCCGCCACTTGGTCGGCACGAATCCCGTGGGCGCGTCGTCGAACACCTTCCGGCGACCGGTCGCGTTGAGCTCGCGCAACATGTTCACCGCGATGAGTAGCTCCGTCGCCGACGTACCGCCGGCGAAGCGCACCGCCGACAACACCGCCGGAGTGAACTTCCGCAGATACGAATACGACCCATCCAGGGCGGCCAGGTGCCCGTGATCGCGCGGCAGCCGCGGCCGGGCCTGGGCGATCGCGGCCCGCAACCGCTCCCACCCGATGCCCTCACCCCGGATCAACGTACCCACGTCCTCGTCGGGAATCTGCGGGTCGGTGATGATCGCCAAAGCTCGTCCAGCAGCGCCTGCCGGTCTTCTCCGTTTTTCCGCGTTCGGCCAGTTCCTCGCGCATCCGGTTCTCGGCGGCACTGAACTTCGCCGACACTGCCTGGTCGAACAGCGCCACCACCTCATCGAGTACCTCGGCGGCCGACTGCGCCAGCACCGTCAACAAGATCGGATACCGGCGCTCGGGATCACGGCGCTCCAGCGCCTGACCGGTCAAACGGCGGCCCAGCGTGGCCAGGAACCGGCGACGCTCGGCCGGAAGCACCGACAAATCCAGGGTGTCGGCCCCCAGGCTACGAACGAACCCCAGCTTCTCGACCTCGTTCTTTACCGCGGCCGCCGACGCCTCCACCGGCCCGGTGGACAACCACCGCAGCCGCGACATCCGAATCGAGGCATCGGTGACCAGCAACCGATCCAGCTCCGTGCATCGTTGCGGAGTCAGCTCGTGCGCGAGTCGATCGTAGGTCTCCCGTTGGGCCTGCTCCCGCGCATGCACGACGCGGCGAACGACGGTGTCGGGGCTGGGACGGATCACCCGCGCCGAGAGCAGATACTCACACCCCAACCGGAACAGCAGTGTCGGCGAATCATGTTCCATCGCCCGCGCCAGCAAGAACTCGTTCAACTCCTTCAACTCCATCGTGCTCGCCGACCGCCACCCCAGATACTGCGCCACCAACCGGAGATGCTCGGTGCGCGTCTGTGCACGCTTCCCGTACGAATCGATCAGCGACACATCAACATCCAGTTGCTGCGCCAACCGCGCCACCGCCACCGCAGGTGCGGAAGCCACTTTGTCCGGCACGAACCCCAGCCACGGCAGCGCACACAATGCCACCGACAAACCCAGCCGCTCCGCCGGGCCGCGCCCGCGACCAGGTGTCAGAAAGGCGATGTCAGCCGGAGTAAGCGTGAAGTGCCGGAACAACTCCTCGCGGCTGATATCCGGGAACTCGCGCAGCCGCGCCAACTCCTCGGCCGCGAACACCTGCATCGCCACGAAACCCAACCTCCAGCACGCCGACCAACCTCATCGGCAGCCAAGCCAAGCACCAATCACGATGCCCCGCAGGACAAACGAGGAGTGTGCTATCTCAGCTGGTCGAGCCATTGTCGTTGTTTTTCGTCCGGGACCCCTCGACGCGCCGGACAAGTCGGAGGTCCGGTCAGCCGGTGACGGGGCGACTCGAGATCAGATCCAGGGCGATGTCGACGATCATGTCCTCCTGACCGCCGACCAGCCCGCGGCGGCCGACTTCGAGTAGCAGCGCGCGAGCATCGATGCCGTAGCGTGTCGCCGCGTTCTCCGCGTGCCGGAGGAACGAGGAATACACGCCGGCGTATCCAAGGGTCAGGGTCTCGCGGTCGACCTGCACTGGCCGGTCCCGGAGTGGGCGTACCAGATCGTCGGCGGCGTCCTGGAGTGCGAACAGGTCGCAATCGTGTTGCCAGCCTTGCAGTTCGGCGACCGCGATGAACGGCTCGATCGGGCAGTTGCCCGCCCCCGCGCCTTGACCGGCCAGCGAGGCGTCGACGCGGGTCGCGCCCTCCTCGACAGCGACGACGCTGTTGGCCACCGCCAGCGATAGATTCTCGTGAGCGTGGATGCCGATCTGGGTGTCGGGCGCGAGCACGTCGCGATAGGCGCGGAGCCGCTCGCGCACACCGTCCATGGTCAGCCGCCCGCCCGAGTCGGTGACGTAAACGCACTGTGCGCCATAGGATTCCATCAGCGCCGCCTGTGCGGCCAGCTGCGCGGGCGCGGCCATGTGGCTCATCATGAGGAACCCGGAAACATCCATGCCCAGTTCGCGGGCGGTGGCGATGTGCTGTGCGGCGATATCGGCCTCGGTGCAGTGGGTGGCGATCCGAACCGACCGCACGCCGAGCTCGTAGGCGCGCCGCAAATCGGCGATGGTGCCGATACCCGGCAACAGCAGTGTCGTCAGCACGGACTTCCGCACGGCCGCGGCGGCGGCCTCGAGCCACTGCCAGTCGGTGTGACTGCCAGGCCCGTAGTTGACCGAACCGCCCGCCAACCCGTCACCGTGCGCGACCTCGATCGCGTCGACCCCCGCCGCGTCCAGCGCCGACACGATCGCGCCGACATCACCGGGCGAAATGCGGTGGCGGATGGCGTGCATCCCGTCGCGCAGGGTCACATCCTGGATGTAGAGCCGCCGGGTCATCGGTCCACCTCGATTCCAGCCCGCGCCGGGCCGATCGCCGCGACCGCGTCGCGACCTGCGATGCGTTCGGCCACGCGCAGCGCCGCCGAGGTCATGATGTCGAGATTGCCCGCGTACGCGGGCAGATAGTGGGCCGCGCCCTCCACCTCGAGGAACACCGACACCTGGGTGAGCGGGCCGAGGCCCGGCGGGACCAGGGTGTGCACGTCCTCGGCGACCGAGGCGAATTGCACCTGCTGCTTGAGCCGGTATCCGGGCACGTACTGCGCGACCCTGTCGGCCATCTCGGCGACCGAGGCCGCGATCGCCTCACGGTCGGCGTCGCCGATGAGACAGAACACGGTGTCGCGCATGATCAGGGGCGGTTCGGCCGGATTGAGGACGATGATCGCCTTGCCGCGCGCCGCACCGCCGACCGATTCGATGGCGCGCGACGTGGTTTCGGTGAACTCGTCGATATTGGCGCGCGTGCCGGGTCCCGCGGACTTCGAGGCGATCGAGGCCACGATCTCGGCGTAGTGCACCGGGGTCACGGCCGCGACGGCGGCCACGATCGGAATGGTGGCTTGACCGCCGCAGGTGACCATGTTGACGTCGTCGCTGCCGTCGTCCAGCAGCCGGTCGAGATTGACCGGCGGGACCACGAACGGGCCGATCGCGGCGGGGGTGAGGTCGACGAGCTTCTTGCCGAAGGGACGGAGCTTCTCGGCGTTCGCGACATGGGCTTTGGCCGAGGTGGCGTCGAAGACGATGTCGATCTCGTCGAAGTTCGGCAGTGCGATCAGGCCGTCGACACCATCGGCCGTCGTCGGAATGCCGAGGCGGCGGGCCCGGGCGAGCCCGTCGGAACCGGGGTCGATGCCGACCATCGCGCCCACGCGCAGGGTGTCGGACAGCCGCAGCACCTTGAGCATCAGATCGGTGCCGATGTTTCCGGAACCGATGATCGCCACCGAGGTCGTGGTGGATTCGGACACGTTCATGAGAACTCTTTCGGGGAGAAGACGGCATCGACGGATCCGAGCGGCTCGATCTCGGCGCGGATGCGCGCACCCGGCGGCGCGGGCGCCATCGGACCCAGCGCGCCCGACAGCACGACCTGCCCGGCGCGCAGCGGATCCCCGTACGCGCGAGCGGCATCGGCGAGCCAGGCCAGCGCCAGCAGCGGATCGCCGAGGCACGCCGCGCCCGCGCCCTCCGAGACGAGCACGTCGTCGGCGAACATGCGCATGGTCACCGCCCTGGGCTGGAACTCCGCCAGGGTCAGGCGATCTCGGCCGAGCACGTACAGACCACTCGAGGCGTTGTCTGCGATGGTGTCGGTGATGGTGATGTCCCAGTCGGCGATGCGGCTGTCGACGATCTCGATCGCGGCGACGGCGTAGTCGACCGCCGCGCGAACCCGCTCGAGGCTCAGCTCGCCGTCGGCGAGATCGGCGCCGAGCACGAACGCGACTTCGGCTTCGGCCTTGGGTTGCAGCAGACGATCGGAGGGCACCGCGGGCA
The DNA here is from genome assembly GCF_057708325.1 of Nocardia sp. bgisy134. Lineage (NCBI taxonomy): Bacteria > Bacillati > Actinomycetota > Actinomycetes > Mycobacteriales > Nocardiaceae > Nocardia > Nocardia sp. bgisy134. The sequence continues at coordinate 75,841 of NZ_JBYIRW010000013.1, read as the reverse complement.
GCGAGCTGACATCCATGTCGTCGAACAGGACGCCGAAATCGGGTTGATCGACCCCGACCTGGCGCTGGACGGCCGGTGCGGTCAGCCCGATCTTGCGCCCGACGATCCGCGCGCCGGACGCGAGGCGGCGGCGCGTGCCTTCGGCCTGCACGGCATAGGCACCCGGCACATCCCCGGCGGGGATCAGATCGCGGATCGACGCTGTGGGACAACCGGATTCGCTTGCCTGCGCCAAGAGCTCGGCCGCCTGCCGGATGCCGGGGGTCGCGACTCGACTGGTGTTCACGAAGCCTCCTGTCGGCGGCCGGTCGCGGTGGTGACGGCGAATCCGGCGATCCACTCGGGAATGGCCTCGTAGAAGCGGTAACCGAGTTCGTAGTCGCCGGACGCGGCGAGCGCGGCGTAGGCCGCGATCCAGGTCCGCACCTCGTGTGCGGATCCACCGCCCTCGCGTCCCATCCATTCGACGGTCCAGTCGTCGAAGGCCGCGAGATCGTTGTGCTGCAACAGATCCAGCAGCTGGCTGTCCCACTCGGGATTGATGGGGATCATGCCGGTCGATCCGGCCGCGTAGGCGCGGCCTGCCTCGACCACACGGCCCTCGCCCTTGGCGCGCTGTTCCGGTGTCGGTGGATGTCCCTCGATCAGCGCGTCGGCCACCCGCGGCGGAGCGCCGGCGAGCACCGGCACCGGCGGGTCGTGGGAGAGCCCGCCCGACCCGAGGAACAGCACGCGACGATCGAGTTCCGCGGCGGCTTGGCCGATCGCGGTGCCCAGTGCGCGCACCCGGGCGACCGGGCCGAGGGGAGTGGCGACACCGTTGACGAACACCGGGACCACCGGAACCCGGTCGATCCCGCCGAACAGCATCTCCAGCGGCTGCGCGAAACCATGATCGACGGTCATGCGCGCCGACACTGTGAGGTCGATTCTGCGGGCGAGCACCCCGGCGGCCAACTGCTCGGCGGCGGCGGTGTCGACCGTCAACGGCCCAGCGGCGGAATCGAAGTCGCCGACCGCGTGCGCCGCGGTGGCCAGACAGAACGGGGGCATCTCCCGGTAGAAGAATCCGTTGTAGTGATCGGGTGCGAACAGCACCACCAGCTCGGGGTCGAAGGTGCGGACGAACTCGCGTGCGATGGCGATGGCGTGATCGACCCGGGCGAGAACCTCGGGTGCGGGATCGTTCTTGCCGATCAAGGGTGAATGGGACAGGCCGACGGCTGCCGCGGTCATAGCTGACTCCTGAGGATCGCCGTGCGTCACGGCTGCGGGGCGGAGGGATGGACGACGACCTTGCCGGTGAGGGTGCCGTCGATCATGAGCTGGAAGCCCTTGTGAATGTCGGTGAGCGGCATGGTCCGATCGATCACCGGTCGCACCCCGGTGGCTTCCATCATGCGCAGCATCGCCACCAGCTCGGCGCGCGTACACCCGGTGGAACCGAGGATGCGCTGTTGCAGATAGAAGACCCGGTTGAGCGCCGCGGACGGATCTCCACCGCTGGTCGCGCCCGCCACCACCACCGCGCCGCCGGGCCGCAGCGACTTCAGCGAATGTTCCCAGGTGGCCGCGCCGACGGTTTCGATGACGACGTCGACGCGTTCGGGCAGCCGCTCTCCGGTCGGCACCGCCAGTCGCGCACCCCATCGCACGGCCGCGGCGCGTTTGCCGGCGCTGCGGCTGGTCGCGTACACCACCGCACCCGCGGCGGCGGCGAGCGAGATCGCGGCCGAGGCGACACCGCCACCGGCGCCTTGCACCAGAACCCGGTCGCCAGGCTTGATCTCGGCCTTGGTGAACAGCATTCGGTAGGCGGTGGTCCAGGCGACCGGCAGGCATGCGGCTTCGTCGAACGACAGCCAATCCGGCTTCGGGATCAGATTGCGGCGCGGCACCGCGACGTACTCGGCGAACGTGCCGTCGTAGCGTTCCGACATCAGGGCCCGCGCCGGATCGAGCGTCTCGTCCCCGCCGCCCGCGTCGGAATCGGCGATGACCGGATGCACGATTACGGGGTTGCCGTCGCTGTCGTGGCCTGCCGCGTCGCAACCGAGCACGATGGGCAGCCGGTCGGCGGGATGGCCGACTCCGCGCAGGGTCCACAGATCGTGCATGTTCAACGACGTCGCCGCGACCCGCACCAGCGTCCAACCCGGTTGCGGCTGCGGGATTTCGACATCGTGCACCACCAGACCCGACAGTGGGTCGGTAGCGCTCTGGGAGATGGCTTGTGCAGCGAGCATGCCGCCACCGTCGCCCGAACAGGGCGGTCGAGAACAGTCGTCGTGCCGTCCTGCGGAACGGTTGCTGGATAAGGCAGGCGTTCGGCGGCTTTGCTGATCGGCATGACCTCCACCATCGAACCCACGTCCGGTCGCGACGCGGCGTGCGCGGCCCCGTGCGGTGCGCTGCGACGCCCCGCGGACCTGGTCCGCACCGTCGATGTCTCGGGCCTGGTCGACGCCGAGGGCGGTCTGCTCGATCGCGCGATCTTCACCGACGAGCAGCTCTACCGACAGGAAATGCGCCGGGTGTTCGCGCCGAGTTGGCTGTTTCTGGCGCACGCCGAGCAATTCCGCAGACCGGGCGACTTCTTCACCACGTTCATGGGCGAAGACCCGGTGATCGTGACGATGGACAAGAACAAGCGCATTCGGGCCTATCTGAATTCGTGCCGCCATCGCGGCGCTCGCGTGTGCCGCGCCGATTTCGGCACGACCCGCAATTTCACCTGCACCTATCACGGCTGGGCCTACGACCTGGACGGGCGGCTGGTGTCGATCCCCAATCGCGAGGGCTACCCGGATTCCTTCGACGCCGACCAGTGGGGGCTGGTCGAGGTGCCCCATGTCGAGTCCTATCGCGGCCTGGTCTTCGGCACCTGGCATCCGCGGCCGATGAGCCTGCGCGAATACCTCGGTGAGATGGCCTGGTACATGGACGCGATGCTCGACCACGACGACGCGGGCACCACGGTCGTCGGCGGCGTGCACAAATGGGTGCTCGAAGGCAATTGGAAGCTGGCCGCCGAACAGTTCGCCACCGACTGGTACCACGTCAACAGCAGCCACGCGTCGGCGCTGATGGTGCTGTCGCCGACCAAGAATCCCAAGACCGAGGTCGTGCATCGCAGCGGCCGCCAGTACGTCGGGCAGAACGGGCACGGCGCGGGGTTCCCGGTGCATCCGAAGAACCGCTTCAACGCCAAGACGGTGCACGAATGGACCGACTACGACGCGTTGCGCGCGCGGTTGGGCGATGCGCGCGTGGAGGGTCCGCTCACCGACGGCCACGCCACGGTGTTCCCGAACTTCTCCTACCTTCCGGTGATCGGCACCGTCCGGGTCTGGCATCCCAAAGGACCCGATCGCATGGAGGTCTGGTCGTGGACGGTGGTCGACAAGTCGATGCCCGAGGAAGTCCGTGAAGCCCAGCGGCTGTACAACCTGCGCACCTTCGGACCCAGCGGCATCTTCGAGCAGGACGACGGCGAGAACTGGAGCGAGGTGCAGGCCATCTCGCACGGCTTCATCACCAATCGCGTCCCGTTGAACTACCAGATGGGCATGGGTTCCGAGCGGGACGACGGCCGCCATCCCGGCCGGACCAGCGAGCTCTACAGCGACGCGGCCGGGCGCGCGTTCTACGGCCGCTGGCGGGACCTGATGAACACCCCCGCCTGGCACGAGGAGGAAATTCGTTGAACACCACCGGAATCCGGGTCGCGGCACTCGACGACATCCCCATCGGCGAAGGCATCGCGATCGACAGGTCGATCACCGGCACCGCGGACCACATCGCGCTGCTGCGCGACGACGACGGCGCGGTCTACGCGTTGAACGACACCTGCCCGCACGAGGTCGCTTCCCTGGCCGAGGGCTGGGTGGAGGGCGGATTCGTCGAATGCCCGATGCACGCCAGCAAATTCTGTTTGAAAAGCGGTGCGGTGCAGAGCCTTCCGGCGACAGAGGACGCGCGCACCCATCGTGTCGAGGTGCGTGACGACGAGGTGTTCGTCTTCCCGGGTGAGACACCGTGACCGCCGTCGCGATCGTCGGTGGCGGTATCGCCGGAGTGAGCACCGCGGCGGCGCTGCGCTCGGGTGGATTCGTCGGCGACATCACCCTCGTCGACGCGGGAGAGTTCCCCTACGATCGGCCGCCGCTGTCCAAGGACTTCCTGACCGGCGCGAAGACGCTGACCGACATCGCATTACAGCGTCCGGGCTGGTACGACGACAACAAAGTACGCCTGATCACGCGGCGGACGGTGACCGCGTTGCGGCCGGGCACCGGACAGGTCGAGCTGTCCGACGGGACGGCGGTGACGGCCGATCGCGTCGTGCTGGCGACCGGCGGCCGAGCGGTGCGCCCACCTGTCCCCGGCGTGCAGAGCGAGCGGGTCCACGTGCTGCGCACCGCCGAGGACGCGCTACGCCTGCGTGCGCAGTTGCAGCCCGGAGCGCGCGTGCTCGTGGTCGGCGCCGGATTGATCGGCGCCGAAGTCGCGTCCACCGCAGTCGATCTGGGCTGCGCGGTGACGCTGGTCGATCCGGTGCGCCCACCGCTCGCGGCGGCCGTGGGGCCGATGACGGCCGACTGGCTGCACCGTCAGCACGCCCGGCGCGGCATCGTCACCATGCGGACCTCGGTGCGGTCACTGCTCGACGATTCGGGCCTGATCCATGCCGACTTGGCCGACGACCGCGGCAGCCACACCTTCGATCTGGTCGTCCTCGGCGTCGGCATGGCCCCCGACACCGCGATGGCCGTCGCGGCCGGACTCGACGTCGATCGCGGAATCCTCGTCGACCACACCCGCACCACGAGCAACCCCGCGGTGCTTGCGGTCGGTGACGCCGCGCGCGTGCGCCGCGACGGGATCGCCCTACCGCGGGCCGAGCACTGGGAAGCGGCCCAGCAGGACGGGGTCCGCGCCGCGGCCACGATCCTCGGCATCGATCCACCCGCCGACGGCGCGCCGTGGTTCTGGACCGACCGCCACGGCGTGCACGTCGAAGTGGTCGGTGCGATGGCCGAAGCCGAACACACCGTCTGCCGAGGCGTTTTCGGTGAACCGCCGTTCTGCGCCTTCGGGCTGTCGGGGGATCGGGTCGTCGCGGCGGTCGCGGTGGGCGATTCGACCGCGGCGCGTGCCGCGCGTCGCCTGATCGACCGCGCCGTCGCGGTGCACCCCGAGCAATTGACCGACACCGCAGTCGACCTCAAGCGGCTGGTGCGCGGATGAGCCGCCCGCGCGCCCTCATCGAGAAGGGATACCCGACGCCGTGAGCACCATCACCGCACCCGGTGTCAGAGCCGACCGCGACATCCACTTCGAGGTGGAGCAGTTCTACTACCTGGAAGCCGAGCTACTCGACGACGGGAGGTTCGCCGACTGGCTCGACCTGCTCGCCGACGACCTCGACTACTGGATGCCCACGCGTACCAACCGATTACGACGCCAGCAGGCGCTGTCGGTCGCCGCCCGCGGCGAGGCCGCCTATTACGACGAGACCAAGGACAGTCTGGCCTGGCGGATTCGGCGCTTCGATTCCGGAATGGCATGGGCCGAGGACCCGCCGTCGCGGACCCGCCACCTGGTGACCAATGTCGTCGCACACCACGTGGATCCGACCGAGCATCCCGGATTCACACCGCGGGACCTGCTGGTGCGGTCGGCGTTCCTGGTCTACCGCAACCGCCTGGAGCACGAGGAGAACGTCTTCGCCGGTCGGCGTACCGACGTCCTTCGTCGCCGCGGTGACGGCCTGCTGGTCGCCCGCCGCAGCATTCTGCTGGACCAGAACGTTCTGCGCGCCAAGAACATTTCCACATTCTTCTGATCCCGAAAGGCACAGCCATGTCCGCCCCTTCCGGCCTCGACCACACACCACTGACGTTCACCCGTCACACGATCGCCACCACCGCCGGGTCGATAGCCGTCACCGAGGTCGGCGCCGGGCCCGCGCTGGTGATGCTGCACGGCGGCGGCCCCGGCGCCTCCGGCGTCAGCAACTATCACCAGAACCTGCCCGCGCTCGCCCAGCGATTTCGGGTGATCCTGCCCGACCAACCGGGATTCGGCGACAGCTACCGCCCGACCGAGGTCGATCTCGACCGGCACTCGATCACCGAGATCGCGGTTACCGCTATCTTCGAGGCACTGGACCGACTCGAGGTGCGACGTTTCCACCTGCTCGGCAACAGCCTCGGCGGCGCGGCCGCGATCGCGATGGCGCAGACCCAACCCGACCGTATCTCGGGCCTGGTGCTCATGGCGCCCGGCGGTGGCTGGCTGCCCTTCGGACCCACCCCGACCGAAGGGCAGAAGGAGATGTTCCGCTACTACAACGGCGGCGGGCCGAGCGAGAAGAAGATGGCCGCCTTCATCCGCACCATGGTCTTCGACCACAAACAGTTCGGGCAGGACGTGGTCAAGGCCCGCTACGATGCCTCGCTGGAGCAGAGCCACATCGATTTCTATCACCGGTACAACGCCGCGTTCGGCAAACGGCACGGAATGGACCCGCTGTGGCGGGATCTGCACAAGATCACCGCACCCACCCTGCTGCTGTGGGGCCGTGACGATCGGACCATCACCCTCGACGGCGCCCAGATCATGCTCCGCAACATTCGCGACGTTCAGATGCACATCTTCGGATCCTGCGGACACTGGGTGCAGCTCGAGCGTGCCCGTGAATTCGAGCGCCTGGTCGGCGATTTCCTGGGAGAGCTGTCGTGACGGGCTGGCTCGAGGGATACGTCGCCCTGGTCACCGGAGGCGGATCCGGAATCGGGCGTGCCGTCGCCGAGCGGTTCCTCGCCGAGGGAGCCTCGGTCACCGTCCTCGGCAGAGACCTCGACCGGCTGGAGAAGGTCGTCGCCGACAGCGCCGATCCCGAACGGATGCACGCGGTCGAAGCCGACGTGCGCGATTCGGGGCAACTGCACGACGCGGTCGCCGAAACCGTCTCCCGTTTCGGCAAACTCGACACCCTCGTGGCCAACGCGGGCATCTGGGACTTCCAGCGTCAGCTCACCCGGCTGACCCCCGCCGAGCTGTCGGACACCTTCGACGAACTGTTCGCCGTCAACGTCAAGGGGTACCTGCTGGCCGCCGAGGCGGCCTGGCGTGCCCTGGTCGAGACCCGCGGCAGCATCGTGATGACGCTGTCGAACGCCTCCTTCTACGTCAACGGCGGTGGACCCGTCTACACCGCGAGCAAGCACGCCTGCCTGGGCCTGATGCGTGAACTGGCCTACGAACTCGCACCCAAGGTCCGCGTCAACGGCGTGGCATGCGGCGGCATGAACACCGACCTGCGCGGCCCGGAATCGCTTGCCATGCACGGCCGTTCCCTGGCCGATTCCTTTGCCGAACGGCCCGCGAACGCCGCGCCCCCGCCGATCCCTCTGCACGACTCCAGCGTCGACCCCCGCGATTTCACCGCGGCATACGTGCTGCTCGCCTCCCGCGAACAGAGCGGACCCATCACCGGCCAGGCGTTGGCGGTCGACGGCGGCATCGGCGTCCGTGGCTTCGCGACGCCTGCCGGCGGCGACCACTTGTGAATCGCTGGTCGAAAGCACCGACCCGGCGAGGTCGAGCCGCGGGCTGGTCCGAATTCACCGCCGCGCTGTCCATCGCCGGGCCTGCCCGTCATCTGGACGCCGACCGTATCGAACCGGTGCTTGGCGGACCTGCGCGGCGTCACGAGCCTGATCCGACCATGTCGGTGGACCGAGTGCGTTCGACGCCACCGACGGCGTAGATTGTGTGTATCCCGAGGTTACTCACAAGTAGGAGGCAAGGATGCCCGCGCCGGAAGCCGGAGTCTTCGACCGTCTGAGCGCGCTCGCCGCGATCGACGATCACGAAGCTCGCTCGCGCAAGACGATCGCCGAGACGTTCACCGGCAAGCCGCTCGGCTCGGTGCCGGTCGGCACCGCGGAGGACGTGGCGTCGGCATTCGCGAAGGCCAGGTCCGCGCAGGCGCGCTGGGCCGCCCGCCCCGCCGCGGAGCGCGCCGCGGTGTTCGAGCGTTTCCGCGCGCTGATCATCGCCGAGCGCGAATCCCTGATGGACGTCATCCAGGCCGAGACCGGCAAGGCGCGCTGGGCGGCCCAGGAAGAGATCATGGGCATGATGTTCGCGGCCCGCTACTTCGCCAGGGTCGCGCCCGGACTGCTGCGGCCGCGGAACGTGCCCGGCGCCTTCCCCGTGCTGAACCGCGCCGCGGTGCACACCCAGCCCAAGGGCGTGGTCGGCGTGATCTCGCCGTGGAACTACCCGATGGTGCTGTCCATCGGCGACTCGATACCCGCTCTCCTCGCGGGCAACGCGGTGGTGGTCAAGCCCGACAGCCAGACCCCGTACTCCGCGCTGGCCGCCGCCGAGCTGCTCTACCGTGCGGGCCTGCCGCGCGACCTGCTCGCCGTGGTGCCCGGCCCCGGCTCGGTGGTCGGCACCGCCATCGTGGACGCCTGCGACTACCTGATGTTCACCGGCTCCTCGGCCACCGGCCGGGCGCTGGCCGAACAGTGCGGGCGCAGGCTCATCGGCTTCTCGGCCGAGCTGGGTGGCAAGAACCCGATGATCGTCACCCGCGGCGCGAACCTGGACAAGGCCGCCAAGGCCGCGGTGCGCGCGTGCTTCTCCAACGCGGGTCAGCTGTGTATCTCGATCGAGCGCCTCTATGTCGAGAAGGCGGTCGCCGACGAGTTCACCGCGAAGTTCGTCGCCGCGGTGCAGGGCGCGAAACTGGGCGCGGCCTACGACAATTCGGCCGACATCGGCAGCCTCATCTCCGAGGCGCAGCTGGAGACGGTCACCAAGCACGTCGCCGACGCCACCTCGAAGGGCGCCAAGGTGCTCGCGGGCGGCAAGGCGCGCCCCGACCTGGGCCCGCTGTTCTTCGAGCCGACGGTGCTCGCCGACGTGACCGACGAGATGGAGTGCGGTCGCAACGAGACCTTCGGCCCGCTGGTGTCGATCTACCCGGTCGACTCGGCGGAGGACGCCATCCGGCTGGCCAACGACACCGAATACGGCCTCAATGCCAGCGTGTGGGCGGAGAGCAAGTCGGCGGGCGAGAAGATCGCGCAGCGACTGCATGCCGGCACCGTGTGCGTCGACGAGGGCTACGCCCCGGCGTGGGGCACCACCGCGGCCCCGATGGGCGGCATGGGCATCTCCGGCGTCGGGCGCAGGCACGGCGCGGACGGCCTGCTGAAGTTCACCGAGCCGCAGACGGTCGTGGTCACCAGGTTCATGAATCTGGATCCGCCGCCGATGGTTTCGCACGACCTGTGGCAGCGCTTCCTGATGCTCGTCGCGCGCAGCCTCCGGTTCCTGCCCGGCCGCTGATCCGCGCACGGCCTGCCGGTGTCGCCGACTGGTGAGGTCGCCTATTCATCTGTCGCAGATTCGCGCCCCGGACGACGCCCGTCTGAACCACAGCTCCGGACTGACGGGTGTGCATGCCGGAACAGCTCTGTGTTGGTTTGCAGGCGCGGGCTTGTTCGGCGGTGATCCCGACGACCGGGGCGGGCATCTGTTGGACGTGCTGGCGCATTGCCGATGTCCGGCCCGGAACATTCGGAACGCCAAGGACTTTCAGCAGGCCGCCCAGCGTCTCCGGATACATCGGTTGTCCTGCCCGCAGGCTGATCCGGCTACCGGGGCAGTGATCAGGCGTCGAGAGGCGCATACCACTGCGCGTTGCGCAGCAGGATCCGCGTGCGGGGGTTGCCGTCCCACTCCACATCGAGGCCGTGCTTCTCCAGGCGTGGTACCGCGTCATCGGTGATCACGGTGTTGAGATCGGCCAGGTAGGCGGCCTCTTTGTCGGCTTCGGACAGTTGCGAATACGCCTCTTGGTCGAAGTCCGCCGGCGGGAACAAGCCGTAGTTCAAGTACACATAGCCGCTGTCGACGAGTGTCTCGGTGTCCTGCTGGTGGAAGAAGACGTAGCCGCGCCAGTGCCGGGAGCCGTTCATTTCGCTACCGATCTCGGCGGTACCACACGTGCCGCAGCAGGTGAAGTTTTGCCGGGCGAGGATGCCGGCCTCGTTCAGCTCCCCAAAAGCTCGATCGAGGTTGGTGCCGGTCTGCTCCGGCGTCCACTGCGCCTGCTGCTCGATGCGGGCTTCGCGGGCCGTCTCGAACGCCGCGTAGAGCCGGTCGCCGGTGAGATCCCAGCCCTCCTGCTCGGCATCGACGAATTCGTCTGCATCGGCATTGCCCGCCACCAGCCACGACCAGATTTTCTCGGTCAGCGCCTGCTCGTCGGCGGGGTCCAAGCCGTATCCGGTGAGGGCGAAACCGGCGGGCATCTCGTTGTAGGGCCACAACGTCACGGTGGCGGAGCGTAACACGCAGACGACGTGGCAGACGGCGATGTGGTGCGGTACAGAGGGAGGGACATGGTCCGGATGGAGCCGTAAACGGCGCTGCACGCGGACAATCTGCCTGTCATCGCCCTGGATCGGTACCGGGCCAGGGGAACATTTTTCCAATCTCCGGAGTGACTGATCGGTCGATAGTGGTGTTCACCTCGGGTGCGGTCGGCGAGCCGAACGCAACTCGAACCCCTTACCCCGATAGACGACGAGAGGACACGTGTCGTGATCGATATGGAAACCTCAGCGCAAAGTGCTGGAGAGCAGTCAGCGGCGATGAGACTGCTGCTGGCTTGCGGTGTCGTTGCTCCGCTGCTCAACATTGTTGTCATTCTCGTCCTCGGGGCTGTACGCCCTGACTACAACGCCTGGGTAGTCCCCGACAGCAACCTCGAACTGGGGCCTGGTGGGTGGATGCAAGTAACCAACTACATCGTCACCGGAACGCTCCTGCTCGCTTTTGCCATCGGGATGAGGCTGCTTCTGCGTACAGGACGTGGTTCCAGCTGGGGGCCCATCCTGCTCGGCATCTATGGCTTCACCTTCGTCGCCATCGGGCCTGTCCTTCCCGACCCGTCGCTAGGTTACCCACCAGGAGCGTCCGAAGCGCTAACCATTCACGGCGCCATTCATAGTCTCTTAGGTCTGGTTCAGTTCACTTCGCTGACTGCGGCTTGCTTCGTGTTGGCACGGCGCGATGAGGCGCTCGAAAGTCGGGCCTGGTCCTGGTATTCGGTTGCCACTGGCCTGCTGGTCGTCACCTCTTATGTCGCCTTCGTCCTCACCGCCAAATTGGTAGACGAGGGACCAGCGGGGCTCATTGAACGAATTGGGATCATTGCCGGCGGCATGTGGGTTGCCTTGTTGGCGATCCGCCTGATGAGCCAAGCACCAACCACCCGACCCGCACCCTGAACGCGAAAACCGTGCTCTACCAGGCAGCTACGCCATATCCGCCCGATTTTCGGCCGGTCGGCGGCCCCCTGCCGCCGGAATTCGACCGCGTCTTCGGGGCCCTGGCCGGCTCGGTCTGCGGTCGAGCCGGCCAGATCCCCGTCGCCGGCTCTCAGGTGAGCCGGTCGGCACCGGTGGGCGGCGGCGGGCCTGCCGCCAATGCCGCCGCTTCCTCGTCGGTGAGCAGCCGGGACCGGATGAGGAAACGCACGCCGAGGGGCGCCTCGAGCGAGAAGCCGCTCCCGCGCCCCGACACCACGTCCACGGTGAGGTGCGTGTGTTTCCACAGCTGGAACTGATCGGCGCTCATCCAGAATTCGGTGTGCCACGGTAGCTGCCCCAGCAGCACGTCGGCGGCACCGACCCGGAATTCGCGGGCCGGGAAGCACATGGGCGAGCTGCCGTCGCAGCATCCGCCGGACTGATGGAACCGCACCGGCCCGTGGTGTTCTATCAACCGGCGCAGCACCACTCGCGCCGCGTCGGTCATGCCGACGCGATGAACCCGGTTCTGCATGAGAGTGATCCGATTCCGCATCAGAAGAATCCGAGCTTGGTAGGGGAGTAGCTCACCAGCAGGTTCTTGGTCTGCTGGTAGTGGTCGAGCATCATCTTGTGGTTCTCCCTGCCGATCCCGGACTTCTTGTATCCGCCGAAGGCGGCGTGCGCGGGATAGGCGTGATAGCAGTTGGTCCACACCCGGCCCGCTTTGATCGCCCGGCCCATCCGGTAGGCGGTGGCGCCGTCCCTGGTCCACACGCCCGCGCCGAGGCCGTAGAGGGTGTCGTTGGCGATCCGGACCGCTTCGTCGACGGTGTCGAAGCGGGTCACCGCGACCACGGGTCCGAAGATCTCCTCCTGGAAGACGCGCATGGTGTTGTCGCCCTCCAGAATGGTGGGCTGAATGTAGTACCCGCCGGGCAGTCCGTCCACCTTGCGTGCTTCCCCTCCGCTGAGTACGCGGGCGCCCTCCTGCCTGCCGATGTCGATATAGGACAGGATCTTCTCGTACTGATCGTTGCTGGCTTGGGCTCCGATCATGGTGGCGTCGTCGAGCGGGTGCCCGCCCTCGATGGCCGCGGTCCGCTCCAGGCAGCGAGCCAGGAACTCGTCGTAGATGGACGAGTGGATCAGCGCGCGCGACGGGCAGGTGCACACCTCGCCCTGGTTGAGCGCGAACATCACGAAGCCTTCGACGGCCTTGTCCAGGAACGCGTCGTCGTCGGCCATGACATCCGGCAGGAAGATGTTGGGGCTCTTGCCGCCCAGTTCCAGGCTGACCGGGACGATGTTCTCGCTGGCGTACTGCATGATGAGCCGCCCGGTGGTGGTCTCGCCGGTGAACGCGATCTTCGCGACCCGCGGACTGGTGGCCAGCGGTTTGCCCGCCTCGACGCCGAAACCGTTGACCACGTTCAGGACTCCGGGCGGCAGCAGATCGGCGATCAACTCCACCACGAGCAGGATCGAGGCGGGCGTCTGCTCGGCGGGCTTGAGCACCACGCAGTTCCCCGCGGCCAGGGCGGGCGCGAGTTTCCACGCGGCCATCAGGATCGGGAAGTTCCATGGAATGATCTGCCCGACCACGCCGAGCGGCTCGTGGAAGTGGTAGGCGACGGTGTCGGCGTCGATCTGGGAGATGCCGCCCTCCTGGGCGCGGATGACGCCGGCGAAGTAGCGGAAATGGTCGACCGCCAAAGGCAGGTCGGCGGCCAGGGTTTCGCGGACCGGTTTGCCGTTGTCCCAGGTTTCGGCGACCGCGAGCGGCTCGAGGCTGTTCTCGATGCGCGCGGCGATCTCGAGGAGAATGTTCGCGCGCACGGTCGGCGAGGTCGCGGCCCACGCCTCGGCCGCGTGATGGGCGGCCTCCAGCGCCATATCGATGTCGGCGGCGCTGGAACGGGCGACAGAGCAGAAGGTTTCCCCGTCGACCGGGGAGGGATTGTCGAAGTAGCGGCCCTCGATCGGAGCGGCCCAGTCGCCTCCGATGAAGTTGTCGTAGCGGGTGGCGTAACCGACTATGGCGGCGTCGGAACCCGGTTTGGCGTAGATCATCGCAATCACTCCTCGCGCGAAAGCCATCGACGCACGCCACTATGAACGGCGAAGGTTGGCGGGAGGTTGGTGGCCGGGATCAACTGTGCCGGGCGTTGTGCAGCCGGGCGGCGACGACCGCGCGGCGCACGTCGTCGGTGGGCAGCAGCCGCAAAGCGTGCTCGTGCACCGCGATATCGCCCCCGGCGCGCTCGCCGAAGGCGATGGCGTGCTCGGGTCGATCGCTGGCCAGGACCGCGGTGCGAATGCCGACATCGAGGTAGTCGCGCCATTCGACGACGCCCGGGGTGTCGGAACCGGGGAGCAGCGGGCCGCGATAGTGCCACACCGCGCCCGAGGTGTCGCCCGAGGTGATGGCGGCGAGCAGGTCGACGGCGTCGCAGGACAGCGGTCCGGTCAGGGTGTAGCGGCGGTTGGCTATCTCACCTCCGGTGGCCCGGCGCAGATGCGAGACATCGGCTTTCAGCGTGCTCGTCGAGATCGAGCGATCGCCGTACACCGCGGCGTGCAGCTGATCGGGGGTGTAGCCGTCCGGCTCCAGCGCGAGCAGAGCGAGGATCTCCAGCTGCCGCGGCGGCAGCGGCACCGGCCTGCCGTGGCGCAACAGCCGTGCGGTGCCCAGACATTCGAGCCGCACCCGCTCGGCGGGTGGCGGCGCGCTCGTGCGCAGCACCGCCTCGACCGCCGTGACCAGTGATCGCACCGAGGCCATCGCCATCGGATGCGAGCGGCTCCAGTCGCTGGACAGATCCAGCACGCCGAGCAGCCTGCCGTCCGGTGCGTGGATCGGCGCGGCATAGCAGACCCAGCCGTGCAGCGCGGCGACGAGGTGTTCGGCGGCGAACACGGTGGCAGGCTGGTCGTCGTGCAGCGCGAGGGACAGCCCGTTCGTGCCCATATGGCTTTCGTCCCAGCAGCCGCCCGGCGCGAAGTTCACGTCCTCGGCCCGGCGGCGCAGCTTCCGGTCACCGCCGGACCACAGGACCGTGCCCGCCGCGTCGGTGACCACCGCCAGGTACTTCGCGTCCTCGGCGATGCTGCGCATCTGGCCCGCGAGTTCGGTGACGGGGCCGCGCAGCGGGGATTCCGCCCACCGGTCGTCGACCCGGTCGAGTCCGGGTGCGACGGTGCGGCCGGGATCGACGGTGTGCAGCGAGCGCTGCCAAGAGCGTGCCACGTCGGTGCGAAGCACGCTGGAATCGGGACGGATTCGCGCGCGAGGCCCGGCGGTCGATGCCCACCGGGTCCATTCCTTTTCCAGTTCTGCCCGCTGCCGGGTGAGGGTGCGCGACGGTGCCACCTCGGAAAACCCTTGTCGTCGAGTGAACTCGCCTCGTGGACCCATCATGGCGGACGCGCCTGCGCGACGCGCCGGTTTCCGGGCCTAGGCTCGTACTCATGGACAAGCGAGAGCGACCGGCCCGGATCGCCGACGTGCACGCCATCGCGCGCGGGATGCCGCACGTGACCAACGCGGCCGGTCCGCGCGGCAACGCCATCTACCAGGTTGGCGGAAAGTCGTTCGTGTTCTTCCGCACGCCGCGCCCGGATGCCGTGGATCCGCAGACCGGCGAACGCTACCCCGACGTCATCGTCTTCTGGGTGCCCTCGGAATCGGACAAGCAAGCACTCGTACAGGATCCGGACTCGCCGTTCTTCACCACACCGCACTTCGACGGACACCCCTCGGTGCTGGTGCGCGCGTGCCGACTGCACGAAATCACCCTCGGCGAACTCACCGAGATCATCCAGGACGGCTGGCTCGCCCAGGCATCCCGCAAGCGAGCCGCCGACTGGCTCGCCGCCCATCCGCTCCCGCCGAATGCGTGAGTAGCCGGATTGCCCCTGCGTACGAACGCATTTCGGATGGATGCCGGGATTTCCCGGCGCGGCAGGGGTATCAGAGGCCACAATGGGTCGCGGTGTTGCCGATATTTTGATCTGGCCGGGGCTGTCGAGTCTCGGTCGTCCGAGCGCATGAACGCACAGAGGGGCAGGGATCATGGCGGTCGCGGACACACATATCGAGGGGCGGACACGTCGGCCGGAACGGATGCGCGCGACGCTATTCGAGGCCCATCACTCCAGAACCGTCTAGCACGGCCACTGTCTCGCGTCGGCCCCGGCTACCCGGGCCGACCGACCGATCTCCCGGAAATCCGATCCGAAAAGCCGTGTCCGGCCGCGTAGTTCGCCTCCGAGCCGCGGAATCCGCGTAGTCCCATACGCAGGCGACGGGTTTCCTGGGCAGTTACGTTTCTGCACGCACCCAGCGGCACATTCCGGTGCGCCTCGACTTCAGTTGTGGAGACACCCATGCCTGACTTGATCATCCTCCGGCTCTTCCCTGCCGAGCCGATGGCCGCGAACGACTTCACCACCGTGCTGACCGGCCTGAAGATCACGGCCTACGATCTGACCTTCGCCGAGAGTGTCGAGGGAGTGGAGCTCGGTTCCGCCTCCGCCCTCGCCGACCCGCACCTGGGCAGCACCACGAACAATCATGTCGACATCGAGAGCACCCAGCTGCTCCAGCACTACATCGATGTCACCGATCCGTTCGGCGCCACCACTCGCGAGCTGGAAGCGGTGGCCACGGCGGTGATCGTGGTCGATGCGCCCGCGGGGCACACCGAGTACCCGACGCCCACCTCGTTCGATCTGCGGCTCGAACTCACCAAGGGCGGGCTCGGCATCTCCCACCGCAGGCTGCATTACAACGTCGACGTCACCACCCGGCCGAATCTTTCGAACAGCCAGAAGAAGTACTTCGACATGGAGGCCAGCGCGTACGTCACCCTGCCCGCCACCGGCGCCGGACTCGACCCGAACCTCGCTTTCGTCGACCTGCCCTCCGACGGGCAGCCGCCCTCGTTCGACCAGATGGTGCGCGCCATCGACACCGTGCTGGCCGACGACCCCGGCGGCGCGAACGCCACTCTGGTCGGCCGATCCCCGCTCACCCTCGCCGAGAGCCGCCAGATCGCCGCCGAGATCGTCTGGAACCGCACCGCCTACCCACCGCCGCAACCGGACGCGAGGCTCGGGCTCGATCCGTTCGGCGCGCTCTACACCGACCCGCCCGCCGAGGAGACACTCAGCGCCGATGACATCGAAAAGGCGCGCGCCCGTTTCGAAGCCGAACTCAACGGCTACTACGGCACCCACGAGGCCGAGGCGCTGCGGCTGGCGGGGTTCGTGTACTCCGCATCGGCCGCGGTCGCCCAGGAGGTACTCAGCATCAGGGCGACGCAGGCCCGCTTCGACTTCCCGTTGATCACCGACGCCGCTACTCCGACGACCAAACACGCCGCCGGTGTGGCGCTCGTCGAAAACGGCGGCCTCACACCGGCTTACGTGGTGCCCGCAGCGTACTTCTACGCGCTCGGCGCGCAGATGCCCGGGCAGGTCGGTCCGCCGCAGCGGTTCGACATGGCCCGGTTCGCGCTGGAACCGCAAGTGCTCTCGGCCTTCGAGACGGCGGTCGACGGCGGCGTGATCACCGCGCCCGCCGCGCCGTTGACGGTGACCGGTCCCGCGGTCGCGGCCACCCAGGCGGCGCGGCGGCTGCGTGCGCTGGGGGCGGCGGAGAACACACTGACCGAAGTGCCGCTGATCGCGCCGATCGAAGCGCTGGTGACCCGCTGGCTGGCCCACACCGGTCCGAGCACCTCCATCGACACCGATTTCTGGGCGTCCGAGGTGACAGTCAACCCGGGGCCGTACCTGGAACTGCTGCTGCAAGGCGTCACCGCGAATTCAGCCGCGCTGATCGCCGCGATCGAGGCGCCGCCGCTGAACGTCGCGTCCGTCGCCGATCTGGTCGCGGTGACCGATCAGCGGTGGCGAGACTTCTTCGCGGCGAATCCCGCACTGCTGCCCGATTTCACCGCGCCCGGCACGCCCGCGGAACGCACCGAGGCGTTCATCCGGCATCTGCGTACCTTCTTCGACGTCGAGGCCGACCCCGGCAGCGGTGCGCCACCCGAGGTCGGTGCGCCTGCGGAACTGACGCGCTCGCACGACGATGTGTTCGAGAACTTCGTGTCCACGTACCCGGTGTACTCCGGCGGCGTCGACTTCAGCTTCACGACCGCTCCCGATCCGACCGCTGTCGTCGCCACCGTCACCGAGGTGCTGCCGGACGACCCGGCCGCCCAGCAGTGGCTGTTGTTCGCGCTGAACGCCATTCGCGAGCTGTGGGTGGTGACCGACATCGACGCGGGCGAGCTGCGCTTCTCTCTGATCGAGGCGCTCTACGCGCGCGGCTTCACCGCGGCCGCGCAGATCGCCGCGCTCTCGCGGGCCGACTTCCGGTACGCGCTGTCGGGAACGGTCGCCTACGGCTACGCACTCGACATCTACGAGAAGGCCACCCCCGAACAACCCGAGCAACCATGGCCGCCGGGACCGTTCAACCCCGTGAATCCTGACGGCTCGCTGATCGACTGCGTTCCGCCCGAACATCTTTCGCCGCTCGGGCCGGTGGCCTACCTGCACGAGATGTTGCGGGTCTCGGGCGCCTCCAGCTGCGCCGACCCGGTGCCCTACGCCGAGGACACGCTCGGCGACCTGCTCGGCGAGCGTCGCGGTGAGCTCGGCGATCTGGCGGTGACGAAGGCAAACCTGGAGACCACGATCCCGGTCATCGACCTGGTCAACGAAAGCCTCGAGCACCTGGTCACCACGACGCCCGGCGCCACGGCGGGCGCCGTGTACGACACCGCGAACTACGAACTCGCGGGACACCGGCTCGCCGACGACGGCATCGTTGGCGGTCACCCGTTTGCCCACGATCCGCAGACCCTGTTCGCCACGGTGCCGGAGCACTCGTCGCCCGCGACGCCGGTCGCGGTCCCCGCCGCCTACGACGTGCTGCGCACCGACTTCACCCATCCCGACCTGCCCTACCCGCAGGCGCTGGATGTCAACCGCAGCTATCTGCAAGCGCTCGGCGCCAGCCGGTTCTCGGCCATGCGGCACTTCCGCGAGGACATCACCGAACTGGCGATCGACGCCGCGCACGAGCCGGATACGTTCCGCACCCACTACTGGCGTTTTCCGCTGCGGTTGCCGATCGCGCTGGAATACCTGCGAATCACGCCGGAAGAGTACGAGCTGCTCTACAGCCACGACATCGGTACCGAGCCGGCCGAGGGCCGATTGGTGCTGCACGAGGTCTACGGCTATCCGGAACCGGAGATCGAGGAGCGCAGCTGGACCGAATTCGTCCGGGTGGTACCGGAATTCCTGCGCCGCACCGGACTGGATTACTGCGAATTCCTCGACCTCTGGTACAGCGGCTACGTGCCGTTCTGGCGCGAGCAAGGGGGCGGCGAGACCGACGCCGGTCCCCGCGAAGGCGGTGGATTCCCGGACTGCCTGCCCTGCTGCCCGGACGATCTGGTGATCGATTTCGGTGAACAGGACATCGCGGACGCGCTGCGCCGCCTGGCCGTCTTCATCCGGTTGTGGCGGCGGCTGCGCGAACATCCCTGTGCCGCCGTGACTTTCACGCAGCTGGCCGATATCTGCACGGTGCTCGAATTGTTCCGTGACGACACGGTCAACCCGGAGTTCGCGCGGCAGCTGGCCGCGCTGTTCCTGCTGCGGGAATTCCTCTGCCTGCCGTGGGAGGACCCCGACGCGCCGGAACCGACCGCCGCGGCCCCCTCGCACCGCACCCACCTGCTCGCCCTGTGGATCGGCCCCGAGTCACCGCGCTGGGACTGGGCCGTGCGCACCCTCATCGAGCGGATCGACGCGACCGCCGAACGCCTGCGCCCCGAGCTCGCCGAGCAGCCTGAGCTCGCCAAACTGATGGCACGCAACCTCGACTCGCTGTCGCGGCTGGCCGGGTTCGACCCCGATACGGCGACCGATACCTGGCACCGGCAACCGACGGCCACGATCCGTTTCGCCGAGGTGCTGCTGAAGATCTACCTGTCCGAGTTCACCGTCGGCGAGGTGCTGTTCCTGTTTTCCGACGCGCACCTGCGTGGGGACGACCCGTTCCCGCTGCCCGCGGCGAACGAGGCGCACGACGATCCGCTCGCCCTGCCCGACGACGAGGACGCGCACGGTCTGTGGGCGCTGCGGCGCAAGCTGCTCGACGCCACCGCCGAGGACGCCGAGAGCTGGACCTGGGGCCGGATCACCGACGTGCTGGAACGCGAATTCGGTTATGCGCCTTCGGCGCCCGACGACGCGTGGCAGGCCGTGGGCGAACGCTTCTTCCCGTCGGTGCTGGAGCGCGAGGGCATCCTGGTGGCCGCCGACCGTCGCCGGTTCGGCACGCCGTTGGCCGCGGGCGACACCGCGCCCGCGATGTGGAACTCGCCGCCGGACGGGCCCTTCCATTACGACCTCGCGAGCCAGACCCTGTGGGCGCGACTGCCGCTCGACGACACCGCGGTCACCGAGCGGCTCAGCACCCTGCGGCCGCTGACCGAGGTCGAGCGGGCGGCTGTGCAGACGTTGTACTTCGCGCCGCGCGCGCTGCTCGCGCCGTTCGGCTTGCTGTTCGGCGAGTTCGAAGCGGCCCTCGACCGGTTGGTGCACGAGCCCGACGAACAGGAGCGCTTCGCCTTCGTCCAGCGGGAGTTCGCGCGCTTCTACCGCCGCACCGGGATCATCGCCGAACATCTCGCCGCGCACGTCCGTGTGGTGGCGCCGCAGCGCGATCCGGGGCTCGAGGCGCGCGACGTCAGCAGGCTGCTGCTGTCGCTGTGGGGCGACGAGAATGCGGGCGGCGCGTCGTGGGAGAACGACAGCGGCGCACCGCCCGAGGTGACGTGGCCGACCGGACCGACCGGCAGCTCCTTCGCCGCGCTGCTCGGACTCGTCGGCACCGGGCTGACCGGCGCGTTCTCGGTGGCCGGGCTCGACCCGGCCTGGCGCGAGATGAGCGGTCCGCTCACGGCGTTCGGTGCGGGCCGCAACGCGTGGAACGCGCCCGCGCCGACCGTCGTCCCCGAGATGGGGCTCACCCTGACGCCGCACCAGCTGCGCAAGGTGGCCGTCCGCAACGGCTTCGCCCTGCGCGACGTAGACGGCGAGCCGCTCTTCGGCGCACAGCCCTTCACGGTGACGTGGACCGGTGCGCTGCTCGTAGAGGCAGGCGGCCGCTACGAATTCGCCGCGGGCGATCCGACACCCGACGGCGTCGAACCCGACTGCGAATGCTGTGAGGATCACCGCTGGCGCGTCACCCTGCGGCGTGGGCAGCGGTCGTGGATCCTGTTGAACCGCGGCTGGTCCGGTGAGGACGCGCCGGATTGTCACTCGGCGCCGATCGAGTTGCGTCGCGGCACGTACCAGATCACCGTGGAGCTGCATCAGCCGCAGCCGACCTTCGACCGCGAAGAGGACGTGCGGCCACGGCACACCGGCTTCCAGGTGAAGTACACCGGTCCCGACACCGAAGACCGCCTCGTCGCGGTCCCGCATCGGCGGCTGTATCGCACGCACGTCGACGCGCCGCTGGACGACTGCGTCGACGTCGGGGATCCGGCGGCCGCCTACCTGCGCGCCCGCTACACCTCCAGCCTGCGCGACATCCGGCGCACCTACCAGCGAGCGTTCAAGGCGGCCCTGTTCGCGCACCGGCTGCGGCTGTCGGCGGCGACCCTGCCGAGAGAACCGCAGTCGGAGCTCGGCTACCTGCTCGACCACGCGGAAGGCTTTGCCGGGCAAAGTCATCCGCGGACCGGCGCGACGTCGTTCGGAACACACCGCGCGTGGTTCGATCCCGATCTGCTGCCCGTCGCCGACCCGTTCCGGCCACCCGCAGGCGACCAGCGGGCCGCACCGAGCGCCGCGCGTCAGGCCGCGCTGTTCGACTGGTGGGAGCGGCTCTACGACTACACCGCACTGCGCCGCGAGACCTGGGAGGCCAGGGAGAAGCCCGCGTGGCGCGTCTTCCACGAGGCCTCCGAGCGGCAGCCCGACGATCCGGCGCAGCTGGTGCGGCATCTCGGGGTCGACGTGCGGCACGCGTCGCTCGTGCTGACCTACGCCGACTATGTCGTCCAGGTGCCCGACTTGGAGAACGAGGCGTGGGCGATTCGCGCGTGGCGCGGCGAGATGTGGCTGGACCGGCTCGAACGCTGCTTCCGCGTGCTGCACATCGATGCGGCGCAACCGTACCGGTGGGCGGCGGATCGTCCCGAGGTCGGACCCGATGCCGGGAACGAGAACCTGACCCGGTTCGTCCGGGACGGGTCCTTCGAAAACGCCTCCTTCGACAACGCCGCGCCGCGCCGCTATCTCGACGTCCGGACGCTGAACGACGAGCTGCGTGTCCGGGCCAGAGACGCCCTGGTGGCCTGGCTGTGCGGCATGCGTCGGGTGCCGCTGCCGTTCGATCCCGGTCGGTACGCGACCCGCGCCACCGACCTCGGCGACCTGCTGCTCCAGGACGTGGCGACCGGGACGTGCGCGCGCGTCAGCCGGATCGAGGACGCGATCGGCAGCGCGCAGGCGTTCGTGCAGCGCGCCCGGCTCGGGCTGGAACCGGGGTTCCCGGTCTCTGCCGCGTTCGCCCAGCTGTGGGAGGCCCGCTACGAGACCTTCCGCACCTGGCAGCGCTGCGCCGAGCGGGATGTATACCGGGAGAACTGGATCGAATGGGACGAGCTCGAAAAGGCACGCCGAGTCGAGGCTTTCGCCTTCCTGGAGGACCGCCTTCGCCGCAGCCGACTGACCATCGCGGTGCCGGGCGGGCTGGAGTGGTGGCCCGATCGGCGACCGCAGGAACACCCCGGGCTGACGGTGTTGCAGGACGCCGAACCGTCGGTGATCCAGGCGCTGGTGCCGGGGCCGGTCCCGGAGGGCATGGATCTGCTCGGGACGCCGCGGGCCGACGCCCAGGCGTCCTGGCTCGCGCCGCTGCAGCGCATCCGCAACACCGACGACGACGGTGACGACGGCGAGCCAGGCAACGGCGACAACGAGGACGGCGACGGCAACGGCGACGTCCACGTGGAGGTGCACGCGGCGACCGCCGGGGAACTGGCGTCCGCCGACCGCGACCGCCTGCCGCTGTGGATTCGGACGGCCGCCCGCATGGGCGCCCGCTTCGTCCGGGTCGCCGCCGCGGGCATGCCACCGGCCGCCGCCGGATTCACGCCGTGCGACGGCGACCCCGATGCCTGCTGCGGTTGCGGCGGCGAGCACGAGCCGCAGGTGGACGAGTACTACTTCTGGCTCGAACACGGGCTGGTGTACGAACCGACAGCGCAATCCGCCGATACCGGGCGAGATACGACCGACGAGATCTCGGACTGGCACCGCCCGGACAAGCTGCCCGCGCTGCTGCACTGGCCCGCCGTGCCGGTGGTCCATCTGTGCTGGTCGCGCAAGCGAGGCGGACGATTCGAACCGCAGCGGTGGTCGGGCCGACCGGTCCGGGTCCAGTCGGCGGCACAGGCACAGCTCGAATTCACCGGCCGCACACTGGATTCACTGCGCTTCGCGATTGTCGGCGGCCTGCGCCCCACCGGCTACGACGCCGATCCGACGCCGCCCGGCTTCCGCTACGACCTCGCCACCGATACCGCCACGACCCTGCCGCTCATCGCGGCGCCGCCCGCACCGCAGCTCTCCATCGGCGGCCTGGACGCCTACCCGTTCTTCGCCTACGTCTGCCCCGGCGCGCCGCTGGAACCGCTGTCGCTGTTCTCGGTCGCGCTGACCGTCGGCGCGGCACTGCGCAGCCATTGCCGGTACGAGGCCGCGTTGAAGTGGTACGAGCTGGTGCAGCGCCCCGGCGTCACCGACAACGCGTGGACCGAGTGCCGCCGCATCCCGCCGCCGACGGACGACGAGCCGGACGACGACGGCGACGTCGTCGTGACCGGAACGATCGATCCCGAGGGAACGGATACCGACCGCCGCCCGCGCGCCGACGAGGTCTGCTGTTCCACCACCGCCGTCGACGCGCGGCGGGCGCGCGAACGTGCGCTGCTGCTGCGCTATCTCGAGACGATGCTCGACTGGGCCGACACGCTGCTGTGCCGGAGCACGCCGGAGTCGATGCGGCGCGCCGACGTGGTGCTGATGCAGATCGACCGGATCCTGGGCGCCCGCCCGCAGACGGTGCCGGGTGACGACGAGTGGTACGAGCGCACGGTGTCGTCGTTCGTGCCCAGGGAAGCGCCGCTCAACCCGCGGTTGATGGCGCTCTACCAACGCACCGGCGACCGGCTGGCGCTGCTGCGGCACTGCCAGGACGGACGCCGCCTGCCCACCGGGCGAGCCGGACTCGACCGGCCGTTCTTCGGCGCGGACCCGCGGCGCGACGGCTGGCACGACGGTGGCTGCCCATGCGGCGGCGACGGCTGCGGATCCTGTTGCGACGCCTACCGTTTCACCGTCCTGGTACGGCAGGCGCGGGAACTGGCCGGTGAGGTCCGCGCGCTCGGGGCGCAATTGCTGAGCGCCTACGAGAAGGGCGACGCCGAATACCTGGCGGCGCTGCGCTCGGCGCAGGAACGTCAACTGCTCGAGCTCAGCGTGCAGCAGCGCCAGAACCAGTGGCGCGACGCCGATTGGCAGGTCCAGGCGCTCGGCAAGACCAAGGAAGGCGCACAGGCGCGGCTGCGCTACCACCAGAATCTGATCGCCAACGGCCTGAACGCGGGCGAGATCGGCTACGAATCGCTCACCGGGGTGTCCCTCGGCTCCCGCATCGCGGGCAATGTGCTCGAGGCGATCGCGCAGGGCATCGGGATGACGCCGGACTTCTGGATCGGCGTCGCCGGTATCGCGGGCTCGCCGTTGCAGTTCAACCAGATCCCGATCGGCAACAAGCTCGCCGCGGGCTTCTCGACCGCGGCGCGGATCATGAACGCGCTGAGCGAGAACGCCACCAGCGGAGCCAATCTCAGCAACCAAGAAGGCGTCTGGGACCGCAGGCTCGCCGAGTGGCGGCACCAGGTCGACACCATCACCATCGAGCTCGAGCAGATCGAGCGGCAGATCCTGGGCGCCGAACGCCGCCGCGACGTGGCGCTGTCGGAACTGAGCAACCACCAGCGGCAACTCGAGCACGTCGAGCGCGTGCAAGACTTCCTGCGCGACAAATTCACCAACTGGGAGCTGTACCTGTATCTCCAGCAGGAGACCGCGGCGCAGTACTACCGGATGTACGGGCTGGCTCGCAGCGCGGCCCGCAAGGCCGAGCGAGCGTTCAACTACGAGCGGGGCTACACCAATCGGACCTTCCTCGGTGTCGACGATTTCGACAACCTGCGCGAGGGCCTGCTGGCGGGTGAACGGCTGCACGTGGCCGTAGCGCGGATGGACAAGGCCTATCTGGACGAGAACTGCCGGGAATACGAACTCACCAAACATATTTCGCTTCGCCTGTGCTTCCCGCTCGCCTTCCTTCAGCTTCAGGCCACCGGCAGCGCCGAGATCGAGATACCGGAATGGATGTTCGACCTCGACTATCCGGGCCACTACATGCGCCGGATCAAGAACGTCTCGGTGACCATCCCGTGCGTCGTCGGCCCGTACACCGGGGTGAACTGCCGATTGACGCTGCTGAGCAGCTGGACGCGGGTCGATCCGCGACTGATCGACCCGCCCGCCGCCTGCTGCCACGAGCCGGTCCGCCTCGGATGCTGCTGTGCGGCACCACCGAACGGCTATTCGGCCGCGGCGAACGACAGCCGGATGGTGCGCTCGTACACCGCCACCGAGGCGATCGCGACCTCCTCCGGCCAGAACGATTCCGGCATGTTCGAGCTGAACTTCCGCGACGAGCGGTACCTGCCGTTCGAGTTCGCCGGTGCGATCAGCCGCTGGCGCATCGAATTGCCCCCGGAGACCAACGCTTTCGACTTCGCCGCGGCGCTGAGCGATCTCGTGCTGCATGTCAACTTCACCGCATGGGAGGGCGGGGCGGTGTTGCGCACCGCGGCGCTGGACGCGGCCAGGTGCAGGCTGCCCGGTGACGGTCAGCGCTTGTTCGACGTCCGCCGCGACCTGGCCGACGCCTGGTCCGGCCTGCGCGTGCCGCGCGAGCAGGGCGGGCCGTGGAACCGGCGGCTCGAGCTGCGGTTGTCCGGGGCCATGTTCCCGTTCGTGCCGCTGCGCGAGGTGCGGTGGGTGGACTCGATCCAGTTGTTCGTCGAGGCGCCGTGCGCGGAACCGGGCGCCTCCTTCGTCGTCCGGTTCCGCCCGGCGCGCTACGACCGGTGCGCCTGCGAGTGGATCGACGTGCACTGTGTGGCGAGCAGCGAGTTCCCCGGACTGTTCTGGGGCGTAGTCGAATTGGACGGCACCCGGCTGGGTCCGCTCGACGACGACCGCGCCGAGCCGTTGGGTGTCTTCGAGTTCCCGGACTCAGTGGGCGAGATCTGCGAGACGTACCTGGTCCTCGGCTACTGCGCGGAGCAGGCGCGGTCCTGCGGTGGTGACAGACGGTGCGGTTGCCGCGACATCGAGTGCTGCTGCGGGGTGAACTGATGGACGCCACAGCGACCGGCCGCACCGCGCGTGACGACCGGCTGGATTCGCGAAACGACGAAGGAACGCCCTCCTCGGATGGCTGGTCCGGCGGCGGCGCGGAGGCTCGTCCGCCCGCGATCTCGCTGCCGAAAGGCGGCGGAGCCATCCGGGGGATCGGTGAGACCTTCACCGTCAACGCCGCGACGGGAACGGCCTCGGCGAGTATTCCGTTGGACATGAGCCCCGGGCGGCGGGGTTTCGGTCCCGCGTTGACGCTGAGCTACGACTCCGGAATCGGGAACGGCCCGTTCGGGTTGGGATGGCGGCTGAGCTTGCCGTCGATCACCCTCAGAACGGACCGGGGGATGCCCCGATACCAGAACGGTGTGTCCGAACCGGACCGCTGCTCAGGCCCGGACATCGCGGCCGACACCTACATCCTGTCCGGCGCGGAAGATCTCGTGCCACGACTCGAGCGGCGCGAGGGGGAGTGGCGGCGGGTCCACCGCCGTAATGTCGAGTCGGGGCGGGAATTCTCCGTGTACGAATACCGTCCGCGCGTGGAGGGGTTGTTCGCGCGCATCGAGCGGTGGGTGGACGCCGAGACGGGGCAATCGCATTGGCGATCCATCGACCGGGAGAATGTGACAACCGTCTATGGGAGGGACGCCGACAGTCGAATCGCCGACCCCCGCGACCCGGCGAAAGTGTTCAGCTGGCTGATCTGCGAGAGCTACAACGACGTCGGCGACGTCATTCGCTACGAGTACAAGGCCGAGGACGCCTACGGCGTGGATCTCGCCGCCGCCCACGAACGCAATCGAGACGCCGCCGATCGGTCGGCGCAGCGGTACCTCAAACGCATCCGCTACGGCAATCGAACCTCGCGCCTGGTGCGTCCGGAACCGGCTGCGACTGACTGGTTGTTCGAGGTCGTGCTGGATTACGGCGACCACGATCCGGCCGAGCCGACCTCCGCCGAACACCGGCCGTGGACATGTCGCCTGGACCCTTTCTCCAGCTACCGCGCCGGATTCGAAGTGCGCACCTATCGGCTGTGCCAACGCGTGCTGATGTTCCATCACATCGACGAGCCCGGCGTCGGCGCAGACTGTCTGGTGTCGGCGATCGAGTTGACCTATCGAGGTGATGCGAGCCGGGGCGAATCCGTGGTATCGGTCATCGATTCGGTGTGCCGCAGAGGTTTTCGGCGAGCAGCGGACGGCGGCTATGTGTCGCGGGCGCTGCCGCCGGTGCAATTCACCTACAGCGAAGCACACGTCGACGCCCGCCTCCGCACACTCGACGCGGAGAGCGCGGCCAACCTGCCGATCGGGCTGGCCGGTTCCCACTACCGATGGGTCGACCTCGACGGCGAAGGCTTGTCGGGCATCCTGACCGAGCAGGCGCACGCCTGGTATTACAAACCCAATCGCGGCGACGGCCGGTTCGGTCCGCTGCGCACAGTGTCGCGTCCGGCCGGTGCCGCGCTGGGCAACGGCCGTCAGCAGTTTCTGGATCTGGACGGGGACGGAAACCTCGAGCTGGTCGAGTTCTTCGGCGAGACTTCGGGTTTCAGCGAACGATCGAACGGCGGTTGGGCGGCGTTCCACCCCTTTGATCGCCGGCCGAACATCGACTGGGCCGATCCCAACCTGCGCATGGTCGACCTCACCGGCGACGGCCATGCCGATGTGCTGATCACCGACGACCGAGTGCTCAGCTGGCATGCCGCGTTGGGGACGGCGGGATACGATGTCGCGCAACGGGTCACGACGGCCAGGGACGAGGAGCGCGGACCCCGGGTCGTATTCGACGACAGCACCCAGTCGATCCAGCTGGCGGACATGTCCGGCGACGGGCTGTCCGATCTGGTGCGCATTCGCAACGGCGAGATCTGTTACTGGCCGAACCTGGGCTACGGACGGTTCGGCGCGAAAGTGTCGATGGACAACGCACCCTGGTTCGACAAGCCCGACGCCTTCGACCCCGGACGCATCCGGTTGGCCGACGTCGACGGCTCCGGCGTCATCGACGTCGTCTATCTGCACGCCGACAGCACCCGTCTCTACCTCAATCGCAGCGGCAACAGGTGGAGCAACGCACACGATCTCGGCGTCGCGTTCCCGCGGACGGACAGCAAGGTGGCGGTGAGCGTCGTCGACCTGCTCGGGAACGGCACAGCCTGCCTGGTCTGGTCCTCGCCGCTGCCGAGCGAATCGGGACGGCAGCTGCGTTACCTGGACCTGATGGGCGGGCGGAAACCGCATCTGCTGGTGGACATGCGCAACAACCTCGGGGCGCGCACCCGCGTGAGCTACGCACCGTCGACCCGATTCGCCGTCGCCGACGCCGAAGCCGGTCGTCCGTGGGCGACGCGGCTACCGTTCCCGGTGCAGGTGGTGCATCAGGTGGAGACCGTGGATGCCGTGGGCCGCAACCGTTTCCGCACCCGGTACGCCTACCACCACGGTTTCTTCGACGGCGTCGAGCGGGAGTTCCGCGGCTTCGGCATGGTCGAACAGTTCGACACCGAAGACCTCGCCGCGCTGGGAGACGGTGCGTCATCGGCCGACTCGCAGAACTGCGACGAGCGGACGGTCGTCGCGCCCGTGGTGACGAAGACGTGGTTCCACACCGGCGCGATGCTCGACGATCGCGGTATCTCGCGTCAGTTCGCGGACGAATACCATCCGGATGACCACCCGTTGGCAGACTCCACCCTGTCCGGCGATCTCACAGTGGACGAGGCGCGGCAAGCGGTTCGCGCGTTGCGTGGCAAGCCGGTGCGGCACGAGGTGTACGCGCACGACGGCAGTGCCGCACAGGGGCTTCCGTACCAGGTGACCGAGCACAACTACACGGTCACCATGCTGCAACCGGCGCAGGCCGAACCCGACGCCGCCGGGTTGCGCAACGCGGTCTTCCTTGTGTCGCCGCGCGAGACGCTGACGGCCCACCACGAGCGGCGGTCCGACCCGCGCGTCTCGCACGAGGTGGTCCTCGCCGTCGACGAGTTCGGGAACATCCTGCGGTCCGCGGCGATCGGCTACGGCCGACTCCGCCCGGACCCCGACCTCGCGCTGACGGATTCCGACCGTGCACAACAGCGACGGCGCCACCTCGTGTACACCGAGCACGACTACACCAACAGCGTCGAACTCGTTGATGCGCACCGCGTTCCGCTTCGTGCCGAGGCCCGTGTCTTCGAGGTGCTCGGACTGTCGCCCGCCGCACGCCTTTTCGAGTTCGCCGAGCTGCGCGCCGGGCTCGATGGCATCGAAATCACGGTGCCCTACGAGGTCGATCTCGATCCCGACGCACCGCGGGTTCCCACTCGCCGCCTCGTCGAGCAGACCCGCGCCGTGTTCCGCCGCGACGATCTTTCCGGGCCGCTGCCCGTGGGTGTTGTCGAGTCGATGGCCCTGCCGTTCGAGAGCTACCGCAAGGCGTTCACGCCGGGTCTGCTGGACGCCGTGTACGGCGACCGAGTCGATCCGACCATCCTCGGCGAGGCGGGTTATCGCCGGATCGAGGACGCCTGGTGGATCCCCTCGGGACGGGTCTTCTACTCGCCGGACAAGACCTCGGCCGCAGCCGAGCTGGCCTTTGCCCGCGCGCATTTCTTTCTCCCGCACCGATTCCGCGATCCGTTCGGCGCGGACACGACAGTCGGCTACGACGGCTACGACCTGCTGGTCACCGGCACTCGCGACCCGCTGGGCAACCAGATCACGGTCGGCGAACGCGATGCGGCCGACCGCGTACTCGGCAACGGCAACGACTATCGAGTCCTCGCGCCACGTCTGATCACCGACAGCAACCGCAATCGCCGCGCGGCCGCCTTCGACGCGCTCGGGCGGTTGGCAGGCACAGCGGTGATGGGCAAACGCGAGGAGAGCCTCGGTGATTCGCTGTCCGGTTTCGACCCCGACCCGGATCCCCGCGATGTGCAGGACTACTTCGACGACCCGCTCGCCGATCCCGCGCGGCTCCTGGGCTCGGCGACCAGCCGCATCCTCTACGACGAACTGGCACACTGGCGCACTAGAGATCACGCCCGGCCGCTGCCGACCGCGACAGCGACGCTGACCAGGGAAACGCACAGCGACGAAATCGCCGACGGCGACACATCGCGCATCCAGCATCACCTGTCCTACTCCGACGGGTTCGGTCGCGTTGTCCAGCAGAAAGCGCAAGCCGAGCCGGGACTGATCGAAGACGCCGCGGTGCGTGCCCGATGGGTCGGCAGCGGCTGGACGATCTTCAACAACAAGGGCAAACCGGTTCGCAGCTATGAGCCGTTCTTCACGGCGAGTCATCGTTTCGAATTCGCCACGATCGCCGGCGTCAGCTCGGTGCTGTTCTACGACCCGCTGGAGCGGATCGTCGCCGCTGTCCATCCCGATGGCAGCTACGCGAAGACCGTGTTCGACCCCTGGCGGCAGGACAGCTGGGACGGCAACGACACCGTGCTGCTCGATCCGGCCGACGATCCGGATATCGGTGGACTGGTCCGGCCCTACCTCGGCAGCCTGCCCGACCGGCGCACCTGGTATCAGCGGAGGATCGAAGGCGAGCTAGGACCCGAGCAGCGGCGTGCCGCCCGGCTCACCACCGAGCACGCGGCGACGCCGTTGCGCGCGTGGTTCGACACGCTGGGACGGACCTTTCTGTCGTTGGCGCACAATCGCTTCCGACGCGGTGGCGAATTGATCGACGAGCCATACGCCACCAGGACCGTCCGCGATATCGAGGGCAACGAGCGGGAAGTCCGGGACGCCGCCGATCGCATCGTCATGCGCTATGACTACGACATGCTCGGCCACCGGGTCGGCCACGCGGGCATGGACACCGGCGGCAGACTGACATTGTCCGACGCGCTGGACGGAACCGCCTACGAGTGGACGGCGCGCGGGTTTCGATTCCGCACCGAGTTCGATCGCCTCCGGCGGCCGGTGCGGACGTGGCTGCGGGAACCGGAGCGGACGGACGAATCGCTGTACCTGCGTATCGAATACGGGGAGGACCATCCCGACGCGGTTGCGCACAACCTGCGCGGTCAGGTGTTCCAGCGGTTCGACCAAGCGGGCGTGGACATCCACGGACAGTACGATTTCAAGGGCAATCTCGTGGACGTCGGCAGGCAATTCACGGTCGACGAGCGGGAGGTCGTCGACTGGAGCGCCGAGGTATCCGTAGAGGAGCACGTCTATCGCGGACATACCCGCTACGACGCGCTGGATCGACCGATCGCGGTCACCACTCCCGACGGCAGCGTGGTGTACACGGGCTACAACGAAGCCAATCTGCTGGAGCGGATCGAGGTCGCACTGCGCGGCGCTCAGGAGCGCACGACCTTCGTCGCCAACCTCGACTACAACGCCCGCGGCCAGCGCACCCTCGTGGACTACGGCAACGGCGCGAGCACCGGCTACGAATACGACACGGCCACCTTCCGGCTGACCCGCCTGACCACCCTGCGCGCCGACACCCGGCTACAGGATCTCGACTACACCTACGACCCGGCCGGGAACATCACCACGCTGCGCGACGACGCCCAGCAGACGGTCTTCTTCCGCAATCGCATGGTGGATCCTCGCGCGGACTACGTCTACGACGCGACCTATCGACTGATCGAAGCGAGCGGCCGCGAGCATACGGGGCAAGGCATCCCGGTCCCGCCGGATGCCGACGACGCGCCGCGGGTGGGCATCGACCATCCGGCCGACGGCACGGCCCTCGGCCGATACGTCCAGCGGTACTGGTACGACACCGTCGGCAATATGCTGCGCATGGCGCACCGGACCGACGATCCCGCCCGCGGTGGCTGGACCCGCGACTATCTCTACACCGAACCGAGCTTGCTCGAGCCCGATCGGGTGAGCAACCGGCTCTCGGCCACCAAGGCGCGCGATCAAGCGACCACACCGCAGCCGTTCCACTACGACGCGAACGGCAACATCACCGCGATGCCCGAGCTTGCGACGATGCGCTGGGATCCGCGCGATGACCTGTGTGAGACCGCCCGGCAGGTCGGCGGTGAAATCACCCACTACTCCTACGATTCGGCGGGGGCGCGGGTGCGCAAGGTCTCCCGGCACGCCGACGGGCGGCGCAAGTCCGAGCGAATCTACTGGGGCGGCTTCGAGATTCATCGGGAGTTCGGCGCCGGCGGCACGGTGACGCTGGCACGCGAAACCCTGCACATCGTCGACGACAACCAACGCGTCGCCGTCGTCGAAACCCGCACGGAGGGCACCGACGACGGACCGGCGCAACTCGTGCGCTATCAATTGGCGAACCTGCTCGGTTCCGCGGTGCTCGAACTCGACGACACCGCACAGGTCATCAGCTACGAGGAGTACTACCCGTACGGCAGCACCTCGTATCAAGCGGTGCGCGCGCAGACCGAGACGCCCAAACGCTATCGATTCACCGGCAAGGAACGCGACAGCGAATCCGGCCTCTACTACCACGGCGCGCGGTACTACGCCCCCTGGCTCGGCCGCTGGACGAGTCCCGATCCCGCCGGTGTGGTCGACGGGCCGAATCTCTATGTCTACGTTCGCGACAACCCCATCAAGCTGACCGATCCGACCGGCCACCTGAGCCTTGGCCAATGGGTGGGGATCGCCACCGCCGTCGTGGTCGGCACGGTCGTCACCGTCGCCACGGCGGGACTGGCGGGTCCGGTGGTGGGGACCGCGGCCGCGGCCGTCATCGGCGGCATCGTCGGCGGCGCGGCGGGCAGCGGTTTGGGTGAAGCGCTCGAAGCGCATATCGACAATCGCGAATCGCACGTGCTGCGCTCCGCGGTCATCGGCGGCGCGATCGGCGGCGTCTTCGCCGGTGCGGGAGCCGCGGTCGGTGCGATCGCGAAAACGGCCGCGGCGCAGGGAGTCGCCTCCCGAGTCGCGTCCTCGGCGACCGCGCAAGTCGTGCGATCGGCGGCCGCGCGAATCGGCCAATCCGCGGCGGGACAGGCGGCGCGCCGTGCCGGTACGAAGGTAGCCGAGTCGACCGTCGGCCGGGCAACAGCGGGAGCGGCCTCGCGCGCGGGTGGCGCCTTGCGCACGGTGCACGAAGCAGGCGAACGCGCGGGCTCCAAGATCGCGGGTCGGTTGGAGGGCACCGCGATGCAGAGAATCCTGCCCACTCCCGTAGTGCCCGGCGTACGGCAGGGGCAGGGGGCTGGGGTCGCCCAGGACTTCAAGCAGAGCTTCGGTCAGCGTCCCGAAGCCATCGACGTGGTCGGCAGCCGTGCCGAGGCCCAAGCGACCGGAACGTGGCCGGAGGGATCCGGGCCGACCACGAGCGATGTCGACGTCGTGGTGACGACCTCGATCCCCGATCTCGACAAGGCTTCTGGACAGGGCTTCGAATTCTTCAAGAACATCAATCCGGGGAAGGTGCCGCCTGGCGTCAAAGGGATCGGTCCCGGACCCGACCAAGCGTTCATCGGAACCAGTCCGGGCACCATTCCCAAGGGTGGGACACTCGATCCGTTCTTCCGTCCCGACGGTCCCGACCTGAGTCTCGGGCCTGCCTATCGGATCTGGCCGACGCCGATCACACCAGCGACGGGTGCCGCCGGTGCGGGTGCAACCTTCTTCGGCGGTGAACCGGACAAGTCGGTAGTGGCGCCGGGGGTGACAGTTCGCTTCTGACAGCGCTTTCCGGGCCGGAGCCGACCGGCGGGCACACCGTGCGTGACGGCATCGCGTGCGGATTACTTGTTGAGGAAGATGCCCGCCACGTCGGCGTTCTTGATCGGCGTCTCGGCATTGCGCTGGGTCGCGCAGAGCAGGTCGACGGAGATGATGGTGGCGTCGACGACGGTGCCCGCGGGCTCGCGGTCGTCCCCGGTCTGCTGCTTGACGAACTTCGTGATCGTCATGCGCTTGGTGTCGGGATCCTGGGTGACGTACTCGTTGCACGGTGTGTCGCCGCCCTTGTTGAGGGCCCGTTCGATATCGGTGCAGCCCGCCAGCAGCAGCGCGGCGGCCGCCATGCCGAGGCCGGTCCGTAGCACGGTGGCGTTCATCTGCTCCTCCTGGTCACCTGGTCGAGCGGATGGGCCGCCGCGATCGTATCGAGGGTAAGGGTGCGGGCATCGGGGTGGGCCACGCGGCCCAGTGTGACGGTGCGGCGATGTAGGGGACTACTGCATCAGGATGCGGAGGGCTTCCTGGGCGGGGGAACCCTCCTCTGCGGTGTGCACGACCAAAGCGAGGTCGGGATGGCCGGGCAGTTGGAGTGTCTCGTAGATCAATTCGAGCTCGCCGATCAGCGGATGCCGGTATCGGTGGCTGCCGTGCTCCGGAGCCTTGATGTCGTGCTCGACCCAGATCTGGCGGAACTCGTGGCTGGCTGCCGACAGCTTCTCGATCAGGGCTTGGGCGGCCGGGGAAACCGCTGGGCGCGCCGCATCCACCCGGAGGAAGGCCACCACGTCGCGGGCCCGCGCCCACCAGTCGATGTATCCGGTACTCGCCGTTGGGTTGACGGAGACTGAACCTGAGCCGCGGCGCGCTCGACGAATGTATCGATCAGAGCCTTGGCTTGATCACCGCGCTCTTCCCGCTGTTCGGGACTATTCGCGCGCGAGATCGACCTGCATACCTGAATGGCTTCGCTGCCGAGCTCTCGCAATCGCGTGTCGTTCGTCGGCAAGCCGATGCGAAGGAGCGTACTTCGGGCCACGGTTCGCTTCGAATGAGCAGTCTGTTCGGCCGATCGAGTAGCTCCGTCATCGCCCTCCTGGAGGCGAAACCATCGGTCGTTCTCCGCGCTTCGATACTCGACCGCAGCGTCCGCAAAGGCGTTGTATGCGTTGAGCCGATCCTGCCTGAGCTGCTCTGAGAACCCTTGCGAGGCCGCCCGGTCGGCGGTCGCCGATGCGCACCGAGCAAATGCCGCATTCTGTGAACCGCTTCAGAATGTTCATGCCGCGAAGTTCGGGAGCCCCGTGTCAGTGGGCTTCTCTACGCTGCCGTGCATGACCCGTTCCCGAACCAGACCGCACCACACTCCTGACGGCCCTTTCGCCCTCGAGCTGGTCGGCACCGACCCTGCTGAGATGAACGCCCCCTCGCTATTTGGGGCCTCGCGGCCCGGCGATGGTGGGCTCTCGCCGGTTGGGATGGTGTGAGAAGTGTTCAGGCTCGATGGCGAGGTAGGTGTCTCCTACAGCCAGATCTATGTCGAGAGTGCCCTTGGGGGCTACGGCCCGCGCATGCACGAGGCGTTCGCCGGACAGAACTCAGGACTGTGCGGCGCCGCGGTACCCGGCGCACTTTTCCTGCACACCGGGTTGCACACCGGCGACGTCGGCTTCACCGTCGAAGTGCGCGGCCAGGCTCCTCCGCTGGATCCGGCATGGGAAGACGTCGTGGAGGTCTCCTTCTACCCGCTCTCGGATCGAAGCTTCCTGGTGCAGTGGGCAGGCGAGGACTCCTGGGAACTGGACTTGAAAGAAGGGCTCGACTACCGGGTGCGGTACTGCGCGCAGGGCATGGACCAGGCACGGGAGAAGGACGTCAGGCTCGACGATGAGCCACTACAGGACCGTTACCTCCTACAGTTCTGGCCCGCCCCGCCCGAACCGGACCGCATAGTGCGCCAGACCTCGCAGGACGCGGCCTACTCCCATGACTGGGCCCGCCGGCAACCCGATGCCGAGTTCCGCGTGCGGGCCATCATGGCCCAACGACGGGCACACCTCACCCCTGACGGCGCCGAATCGTTTCGCGACGCCGAATCTCCAAACGGGACCGCGGATATGGCGGTCATCTCCCGCGAGGCCGATCTCCAGTCTGTCCGCGAGCAGTTGACATCGCTGAGCTCCTATCCCACAGCGCTGCCCTGGGATTGGGCCGCCACCTTCGTCGTGCCAGCCGACGATCGCGTCGGTTACATCGAAGCGTTCCTCGAACAGATCGGTGAGCACGCCTTCGCCCTCGGTACTGTCCTGGCGTCGCTGGAATCCGGGCAAAACTACTACCTGGCCTTCGTGACACCGACCGAGTTCGAACAGCTCTCGCGGCTTCTCACCGCACACGGGATGAGCGCTGAAAGCGTGCGGTATGGCCGCTGGACGCCGCAGGTGAGCCCGGAAGACAGCGCCGCGAGCAGCGCGATCAGAGCCTGGGCCATAGCCAACGGCCACAAGGTCAGTGCAGCCCCCGGAGCGGCGATCACGGCGTCGCTCGAGAGCCCCGAGGCACCCGAGGAGGCCGGACCGGACCGGCTCACCTGACGCGTCGGATCGGCACCCGAAATCCCCGCCCGCTATCCCGTCCCCAGGGCGGGAGTGGGTGGTCGCGTTCCGCGCCTGGGCCACAGCGCAACCGCACACGGTAGAAGCCGGCCAGGGACAGCTCGACCCATCCTGAAATCGGCATTTGCATGCGTTCGGCAGGCCGCGGTCCGATCTGCTCGGCTCGACCCGTAAGCGGCGCGCAGATAGCCGGCTAATCGGAGATGATCAGCACCTTTTGGCGGCGGAACACGTGGACTGCTGACTTTCTGATGTCTTCAGCTCTGCAATGATCCTGTGTAACAACCTGTTCCGAGGCGCGAATATGCATTCATGAGTCGTACGACAACGCGATCGATCAGCGTCGCAACGATGGCACTCGGTGCCGCACTGCTGCTTGCCGGATGTGGTCCCGCCTCGAATGACAGCACGTCCGCGCCGAGCACCCCGAACAACACGGTCACCTCGGCCAATGCAGTCACCGCGACCACAGCGGCGCCGACATCGGTTCCAGCCCCGGCGACGACCGTCGCGTCCGAGTCCACGACGGCGGCGCCGGGCACGGACACGGATCGGCCCGCCGGCAGCTGGAACCCTTGTGACACTCCCGATTCCGCGCTCGCGAGTGCGGGCTTGAACGTCGCCAGCGAGCAACCGATCTCGAATCCCGGTTTCCCCACCGAGAAGTCCTGCAAATGGAAGACCGCCGACAACGCGCTCGAGTTCTACGTCACGGCCTATGGCATGCCGGTAGGTGAGCTGCGCCAGACCGGTAAGTACGTCGACTTCAGTTCGGTCACGGTGGCCGGCCGTAAATCTCAGCAATTCCGTGCGGCGCAAGACACTCACAAGCTCGGGTGCTACATCGCGGTACCGGCGTCTTTCGGTGGTGACATTTTGCTCTTGGCGTCACGAATCTGGAACCCTCAGGGCGGCACCGACGGATTCAACTCCTGCGACGATGCCCAGCGCATCGCTAACTCCCTGGTCAACCACATACCCTGACGCACTGACGCTCGGGTGCAATGGTCCTGCTCATCTTTGCCCGAAGCCTATTCTCGGACACACCGACCCACGCCCCTGTCAGTGCCAGTTCTGCTGCGTGAACCCAGGGATCAAAGGGCCGATTCGACCGCTCATCGGCATTTCAGGATGCCTATACCGACTTGGTGATGGCAATGTGGTTGAAGACCGTTCTGGGGACCTCCGTCCGCGCTGGACTCGGTGTCCAGGTTCCGCGGACCGGTGGTAGCTGTTCCACCACTGCCTAGCCGATCAACCACGATCCCCGCTCTCGTCGCGCCGAATCATGGGGCTGTGGCAGGGGAGAGACGACATTGCGTCTCCGTCTCAATATGCGGGCATTTGAGGAGTGTGTAACCGATATCTCACCCCGGCAAGATGTGCGCACTACGTACTCCATGTCGCCTGAGCAGCACGAAGAACAGCTCAGAATTCCTCTCTCAGTTCCACCACCAACCGGGTCGGCCGATTCAGTCAGCGCCCAGGAGGCATTTCGAGTCAGGTGCTGGCACACGATCGCCTCCAATGCCCACCGCAGGCCGCGGCGCGAGAGTTTGGCCCGCGGCTCGGCCGCGCGCCTGGTGTCCTGGCGCCACACGTGTCCGCACCCGGAGCATCGGTAGCGGCGGACCGTGACGAGCAGCGTCGTGGGTCGCCACGCCAGCGGCTCGTGCGCCAGCTGCCGGGTCACGCTGTCGCGTGGTGATCCCTCGCAACCGCATCGGCGACACCACTGGTCGGGGTCGACGACCCGGCAGGCCAGCACCGCGCGATCGGTGTCGAGTCGCTGCCCGACGACCTGCAAGCCGAGTTCGTCGACGCGGCAGAACGTGGTCAGGTCGGGGCAGGCGAAGCAGGTAGCGTCCGTCAGACAAGGTCGAGTCTTCCGGATCGGCGGCGTGTGAACCTCGATCGTCGGAAGACCACGGTCTTGCCGAGCCAGCGACGCGCCTGGCGCTTTCTACACCATCATCTGCGAAGCCAACGGGGCCAAGCGAACGTATTCAAGCAACCGATATTGCGAGGCAGATGGTCGCGATCCAGATAGCACCAAGAAGCTGCAGCACCCTGTCGCGCAGGACGATGTCTTCAGGTGTGCCGGCAGTCCCGCTGTCGACGTCTACGGCGTACCGCAAGACCGCGAGGGTGATCGGGATCATCGATACCGCGAACCATTGCCCGGAATGCCCGTCGCGTTCGAACGCCCACAGCCCGTAGAACACGACGACGGCAGTAGCCGACATCGTCCATACAAATCGCAGGTAGGTGCCGGTGTAGCTCTCCAACGATTTGCGGATCTTGGCGCCGGTGCGTTCGGCGAGCTGGAGTTCGGCGTAGCGCTTGCCTGCCACCATGAACAGCGACGCGAACGCCATCACCAGCAGGAACCACT
Organism: Nocardia sp. bgisy134; assembly: GCF_057708325.1. Lineage (NCBI taxonomy): Bacteria > Bacillati > Actinomycetota > Actinomycetes > Mycobacteriales > Nocardiaceae > Nocardia > Nocardia sp. bgisy134. The sequence goes on along the minus strand of NZ_JBYIRW010000013.1, from coordinate 37,293 downwards.
GAGACAGCGGGATACCGGTCGCCACGCCGCCGGCGACCGCGCGGATGAGATAGGCCGAGGAGACGATGCCGATATCGAGTACCGCCTGGTGTTTGAGGCCGAAGCAGTAACTGAGCTGGATCACGAGATAGACCGCAATCACCAGTGCGAGCGCTGGCACGGTGACCAGTGCCATAGCCAACGAAGTACCAATCAGCCCGACAGCGATCGCGTACGCCAGCGTGGGCGCGACAACGCCAGCCGCGATAGGCCGCAACCGCTTGGTCGGGTGTTGCCGGTCTGCGTCCACATCGCGTACGTCGTTGATCAGATAGATCGATGACGCCGCCAAACAGAACACGACGAATGCGATGCCGGCCTTGTAGAGGACGTCGCGGTAGTCGTAATGCACGTGGCCACCGAGCGTCGCCAACGGTGCAGCGACCACCAGCACGTTTTTGATCCATTGCCGAGGTCGCATCGCCTTGATTACACCGACCGCCAGGTTGGTGGTGCCCGCTCGTTGATCTCGCGTCGTTTGAAGGTTACTCGTCATGTTCGGTGGCCCCGCCTTCCCCTACGCTCCATAGCTCACCCGGTCAGAAGACTAACCGGCCCGCACGTGTCACGGCAGTTTGTGACGCGTTTTCACGAGACTTTGTGTTCGTCAGCGACATCAACCGCCGACCGAGGAGCATCACTCCGCCTCCCTTGCGGCGGGGCAGCGGACCCCCGACTACACCCTCGACTGTGAAGAGCCACAAATCCAGCACTCCCGTTCATGAAGGTCCGCACATCGGCATACTTAGTGGAACCGCTTGACACAAAACGCCTTACGCTGATTATGCTGCGTTTCAGCGCCAGGCGCGCCGGCTGCGCGTCAGTCATCCGTCGGGGCGACGGTGGCTTCGCCTCGTCGGCGAGCTGCGAAGGCGGCGTAGTCACGCTCCGACTGCAGAACGCAGAATTCGTTGCCCTCCGGGTCCGCAAGCACTGTCCATGATTCGATCGTCGAACCCCACTGGGCTCGGGTCGCGCCGAGCGCGAGAGCCCTGTCCACGCCTCGCGATCGTGTGGGCGCAAATCGAAATGGAGCCGATTCTTCGACGTTGGTGCCGGTTGCTGAGGAGTAAAGAGCAGCACCGGGCCACGACCGTCCGACGGGCCGATGCGGATGGAGGCGGTGAAGTTCTCCAGGCGAACGTAGCCGAGCAGTGTTCCCCAGAAGTCGACAAGTCGAGTTGGGTCTGCGGAGTCGATTGTTACGCAGTCGATCCGGGCTGTGGCGCAATCAGGTACTGGGACGTCCATAGCTGGTAGACCGTAGTGCGAACTGCAGTGTCCACCAACGGATTACATCGAGCCGCAGATCTGGTCATCGGCATTTCAGTGCGTTGGTGGATGTCGAGATAGTCTCGGCCCGTTAATCTTTGGGGTGTTTCGCGTGGCCTGTCGGACCCGCGCGTCACGCGGTAATACAGGACGTTGCTGGTTTGCGGGAGAGGGTTCGGCGAGTCGCGCCGAATGCCGACGCACAGTTCGCCGGTCGCGGGGCGGCCCGCCGACTAGAGTTTGTCGTGTGTCAGGCTGTCGCTCGATCCTCGGTGCTGGAATCGCATGAGGGCCGTCGTGTACGACCGCTACGGCGGCCCCGAGGTGCTGTCGATCGTGGAGGTCCCAGCGCCTTCCCCAGGGCCGAAACAGGTGCTCGTCCAAGTGCACGCGACGTCGATCAACCTCTCCGACTGGGAGACACTGCGGGGGACGCCGCTGTATTCGCGCATCGGCGGGCTCCGGGCACCCAGACGCCCGGTTCTCGGATCCGATATCGCCGGACGGGTCGAAGTCGTCGGCTCCGAGGTCACACTATTTGCACCGGGTGACGAGGTCTACGGCGACAATCTCATGCTCAAGGGCGGGTTCGCGGAATATGCGGTGGTTCCTGAATCGGCGCTGGCTCACAAACCGGTGTCGCTGAGCTTCGCCGAGGCGTCGACGCTGCCACAGGCGGGGGCGATCGCACTGCAGGGCACGGCCGGCATCGCAGCCGGTATGTCGGTGTTGATCAACGGAGCGGGCGGCGGTTCCGGAGCGTTTGCGATCCAGTTGGCCAAGAGTGCCGGGGCGCATGTGACCGGGGTGGACAACGCCGCCAAACTGGCGTTCATGCGCACGCTCGGCGCCGACGAGGTCATCGACTATCGCGCTGAGGACTTCACCCGAACCGGACCGTACGACCGGGTACTCGACCTCGTCGCCCACCGGTCGGTCTTCGCTTATCGCAGGTCGGTCGCGCGTGGCGGCCGGTACCGCTGCGTGGGCGGCACCACGCGCGCGTTGCTGCGGTTGACGACGGTCGGAGTGGTCGCCGGAATGGTGACCGGCCGCGGGCTCGGCGTCCTCGCGGTAAAGGAAGGGCCCGCGCACTTCACACCCCTCGCGGAGTCGTGTGTCGCGGGACGGATCGGTATCCACATCGACCGCAGTTTCCCCCTCGACGAGACCGCGAACGCGCTGGCACACGTCGGTGCGGGACGCGCCCTGGGCAAAGTGGTGGTCGAGATCCGCTGATCGGCACTACCGGATGTTCTGAGCCGCAACCGGTCTGGCCCGCCGGCTACCACGACGTGGCCGCTTCGCTCATCGCTGTAGGCGGCAGTTGAGTGTGTTCGGCGGCTGGCGCCCTGCCCTCAGGATCGCGCGGATCGCGGCATGTGCGTGCGTTCGCGAACGCTCGCCGAGCCGTATTCGTACGCGCGTGTACACCAGCATCGACCGGGCACCTATGCCCGCGAGAGTCAAGGACGGCTGCGGCCGATCCGGTCGAACAGCTCCTCGAGCGGTTCGCCGATGTCTCGGCCGAACTGGGTGAGGCCGTAGGTGACCTGGGGCGGGGTCGTCGGCTCGACCTCGCGCCAGACCAGGCCGTCCCGTACCAGCGCGCGCAGGGTTTGGGCGAGCATCTTCTCGCTGATGCCGCGGATGCTCTCGCGCAGCTCGTAGAACCGAAGGTCGTTGCCGCGCAGGGAGATCAGCACCCAGACTCCCCACCTACTGGTGATGTGGTCGAGCACATCACGCGCGGGGCAGTCGGTGTGAAACACCTCATACCGCTTGCCCGCCTCGGCCTGTGCTGGCTGCGCACCTCCCACCATGTCATGAGCTTACTCAAAGGTATGTCCTTACTAATTGTCAGCCCGGCTCCTAGCGTCATGTCCACAGTGCACATCCGACAAAGGAGCTGAACATGATTGTGGTGACCGGGGCTACCGGCAACATCGGCCGACCGTTGACGCGGGCGCTGGCCGAGGCTGGTGAACAGGTGACGGCGGTGTCACGGAACACGGTGGCCGTACCGGACGGCGTGCGGCACGTGACTGTCGACCTCGCTGAGCCGACGGGCCTCAAACCAGTACTGGCAGAGGCGAAAGCGCTGTTCCTGCTGCTGTCCGGCGACCTGCATGCCCCCGGGGCCAAGCCAGCCGGCATCATCGGACTGGCCGCCGACAGCGGCATCCGCCGGATCGTCCTGCTGTCCTCGCAGGGCGTGGTGACCAGGCCGCTCGGGACAACGCGGGTCGCCATGCGCGCGGTGGAGGACGCGGCGCGAGAGTCCGGCATGGACTGGGCCATCCTGCGCCCGGGTGGCTTCGCCTCCAACGCCTTTGCCTGGATGGAATCGGTCCGCACGCGACAGGTGGTCGCCGCGCCCTTCGGAGACATCGGGGTGCCGATCGTAGACCCGGCCGACATCGCCGAGGTCGCGGCGGCCTGCCTACTCGACGACCGGCACACCGGTGGCGTGTACGAGTTGACCGGGCCGGAGGTGATCACCCCGCGCCAGCAGGCGGAGACCATCGCCGCCACGCTCGGCTCGCCAGTGCGGTTCCACGACCTCACCCGCGAGGAGGCCAAGGCCGAGATGATCCGTTTCGTACCAGCTGAACTCGCTGATGACACCCTGGACATCATCGGCTCACCGAGCCCCTCCGAACTGCGGATCAGCCCGCACGTGCAGCAGGTCCTCGGTCGTGCCCCGCGCCCGTTCGCGGACTGGGTCGCTCGCAATATCGCCGCGTTCCGCTGAGACGCAACCGCAGTCGCATGGTTCGGCACTGGTAGGCATGTCCGGCGATGTCGGATCATGCTGTGGCCGAGTTGGATTCGTGAGCCCCCTTCGGACACACTGCGGCCCACCCTCGTTGGCATGTACATTCTGCCGCCTCGCCACATGTGGGCTCGCCCCAGCCGGGCGGATCAATGGTCTCGTCCGCCAATACCTTCCCCGCACCGTCGACATGCGCGACTACACCCAAACCGACCTCGATGCCATCGCCGACGAACTCAACCAACGACCTCGACAAACCCTCGGCTTCAAGACACCATCAGAAGCACTCAACCAAGCGTTGCGATGACCGCCTGAACCCGCAGGCAGAAGCGGACGTTCATGACCGCGCGCACAGCGGCATTTCCAGACGTTGGACTTCCATCGAGTCCCGCAACAGCCCGGCGCATGGAACCGGCTTATCCGCCGGAGTGGCCGTCGCTTCTAGACGACGGTCTCGCGCGGGCCCGGTCATGGTTGTCGGTGGCTCGTGGCAGTGTCAGCCGCTGTGACTGCTTCAGCTGATGACGACGCCTGGTTTCATGATCATGGACTGGTTTCCGACCTTGATCGCGATCAACGAACCGGGGGCGTCGTGAACACCACGACCGGTGGCCTGGGGTGGATGTACGACGCGGATCTGCCGCTGGTCAGCCTCACCTTCGCGCGTCAGATCAACGCCCGAGAGCTATTGGAGCGGATGGGCGTCGACCAAAACACCGTGCCGATACGCGGGCTGACTTCCACCACGAGCTGGGCAACCTTCTCTACGTACACGGCGGATATGTGGTCACCGCAGGGCATTACCGAAGCTGGGCATGGGCGTGGGCGCACGGTAGTTGGAAAGGTATCCAAGACCGAGGACTGGTGCTGCGCGCCTCGATCGAAACCGCGGCACTGGAGCTGCACGCCACCGGGAAACCGGGAGTGGTGTTCCAGTACGCCGAGGACGGCCGCCTCATCACCGGACTCGACAGCACGGACGTTTCGCACGGACAGGCAGCGACTCTCACCGCTTCGACACCGAGATGCAGGCCCTCGGCGCCCGACCCGAAGAACACGAATACGGCCCCTTGGGGTCCCGCGGAATGTTCTACAGGCTTGCAGAGAACCTCGGCGTCGGGGTGCCTCGGTAGTACCTCGACGACCGTCCCGTCCTCAGCGGCCGGCTCCTGCCCCCAGCCTCGTGGTAGCTGTTGAAATGGCGGTGGTCAGGGGGACTTGTGACGTCTGATGAGTTGCGCGGCGAATGCCGCGATCTGGTGGCGGTGCGTTCGCCCGACGGACGCATCCAGCGCTGGCCGGTGACAGCGAGAGCCCTTGAAACAGGTCGGTGGCGAGTCACGTTGACCGATGGGGCGGGCGGGGAATGGGTCGCTGATAGCGACGATGTGTTCGATGGGTTCGCGGCGGTGCGAAAACTCCCGGAGCGCAGTGGTTTTCGATTTTTGGTTGTCGGCGCACGGCCGGAGTATTGGCCGACCCCGATGAGCAGTCAGATGGGTGGTGGGTTCGAGTTGTGGGCCCGCTACCGGTGCGGCCTTCGTAACGTTTTTCGTACTGCAATCGCAGGTGTGTCGCGAGGTCGCGGCTACCGGTACATATTTTCGCCTGCGCCCGCGTCGAAGGTTTCGACTGTCGAGCAACAGCACGCCTACCGCGAGCAGTGGCTGGTCTGGAGTCGGCTGAAGTGACATGACATTGGCATGAGCGCGCGTGCCTCCGAGGCGCCGGGCCAAGCTGTCCTGGCGCGCGATATGCGGCATTACCGAGCGTCCGGGCTGCTACCTATGGGTTTGGTATCGGCCGTCGGCGGCTGCGGTGAGTCGGCGGGCCAGGGCGCGTACGGCGTCGTTGAGTGTGTCGGGGTGCTCGATGATGAACGGTCGGTTCAGGCCGGCGAGGAGGGCGGGAATCCAGTCGAGTTGTTCGGCGCGGATTCGGATCCGGACCCACGGGTTGGTGTCAGCGGGCTGCGAGTCGATCTCATGCACGGTCGCGATCGTCGCAGGGAGCAGCGGGCGGACCTGGGTGAGCGTGCCCTGGACTCGGATCGATACCTCGTGCCGATAGGGCGCGTTGGCCAATGCGGACAGCAGATGAGCGGCTGGCTCGAATCCGGTGGGCGGAGCGAACGTTCCGGGCTGTGTGCTCACCGCGGTGATGCGGTCCAGCCGGAACTGGCGTAGTTCGTCGCTGTTGCTGTCCATCCCTGTCAGATACCACCGGCCGGAGTGGTCGACGAGCCCGTAGGGGTGCACGGTCCGTTGGCTGGACCGCCCGTTTCGGTCGGTGTACCCGATTGCGACCGGTCGGTGCTCGCGGGTGGCCTCGGCGAGCCGGAGCAGGACGGCGGTCTCGACAGCCACTTCCGGGCGCGCGTCGGCGGTGAATTCGACGGTGTTGATCAGTGCGTCCAGCCAGGCCGTCAGACGTGGGGGTAGGACACGGCGGAGTTTGGCCGTCGCGCTGTCGGCTGCGCGGGCGGCCGCTGTCGGCCGGTCGGCGCCGCGGCTGGTGAGGAGCCCGAGTAACACGGCCACCGCCTCGTCGTCGGTCAGCATCAGCGGTGGCATTCGGTATCCGGGAGCGAGCCGGTATCCCCCGTAGCGGCCCCGCACCGATCGGACCGGGATATCCAGGTCGGTGAGATGTGTGACGTATCGCCTGACGGTGCGTTCATCGACGCCGAGCCGTCCGGCGAGTTCGCCGACGGTATGAGTACCGCCGGTCTGCAACAGCTCGAGCAGGGCCAGCACTCGGGCGGTGGGGCGCGTCATCGGGAAATTCTCGCATCCATACCGGGCGGAAACTGTCCGGTATCGGCTCTACCGTGGCGTGCGGCGGTGGAACCTCCGCCTCATCCGACAGCAGGAGCACACAATGAAGCTCGTCTCGATCCGTCTGATCACTGACGACATCCAGCGGCTGGTCAGTTTCTATCAGCACGTGGCCGGCGTCGAAGCAAACTGGGCTACACCGGATTTCGCCGAAATCGTCACACCGGCCGGCACCCTCGCGATCGGAAGCACCCGCACCGTGGCGCTGTTCGCTGCGGGCAGCGCGCACCCAGCCGACAATCACACCGCGATCATCGAATTCCTGGTCCCCGACGTCGATGCCGATTATCGGCGGTTGCGAGATACGGTCGAGGATTTCGTCAACGAGCCCACGACGATGCCGTGGGGGAACCGGTCGTTGCTGTTTCGCGATCCCGACGGCAACCTGATCAACCTCTTCACCCCGGTCACCGCGCAGGCCGCCGCGAAGTTCGCCGGTTGATATCCGCTCATCGGCTACTTAACCCTGGTGCCAGGGCCTGATCCCGGCCAGGATCGGCTCCAGGTGCCCGGCGGGAGCGCTCTCTCAGCGGCTGCCCGCCGTCAAGATTGGTGTGACTCACTAATTGGCTTGCCTCCCACCGGGTGCCGTGCCGGAGTGGCTCGAAAGGGGACTGCCCCACGCTCGAACTAGCAATGCCCTCCCCGGCACGGACACCACAGGTCCGCAGACCACGGGAGGCCACAGCGATGACCGTCATCATCGGAATGGATCCACACAAACGCTCTGCCACCGTCGAAGCCATCGACCCCACCGGTCGTGTCCTGGCCACCGGCCGATACGCCACCGACACCGCCGGATATCAGCAAATGCTCACCGCTGCAGAACGATTCACCGATCGGATCTGGGCAGTCGAGGGCTGCAACGGCATCGGCCGCCACCTCGCCCACCGCCTGGTCCACGACGGGGAACTCGTCATCGACGTTCCCGCCGAACTCTCCGCGCAAGTGCGAGTCTTCGCCACCGGCAACGGCCGCAAGACCGACACCGTCGACGCGCACTCGGTCGCCTTCGCCGCACTCCACGACGACGAGATGGAATGGATGAGGATCCAGCGGAGGTTGGCGTTGCCGGAGCGGCAGTCGGGATGGCGGCCGACGTCATCCAAAGAGGCCGCGGCCACGATCTCGTTGCTCCCGGCGCACTGGGCCTCGTACGACGCACGCGCGCGGCCGGGAGTGCGCCCCATCGCTTCGAGGGAACGGATGCGCACCACCGGCCGTGGTTCAGGCCCGGGTGTAGCCGCCGTCGGCGAAGAGTTCGGCGCCGGTGACGAACGACGAGGCGTCCGAAGCCAGGAAGAGGGCGGCCGCGGCGATTTCCTCGGCGTCGGCCAGCCGCCCCAGTGGCACGACGGCCTCGGCGAACCGGTCGACGTCCGGCCCCGCGGCGCCCAGCAGGCCAGGGGTCCGCGTGGGTCCCGGGCTGAGCACGTTGACCCGGAATCGGCGCTCCCGCGACTGCCGGGCCCAGTTGTGCACGAGGTTGCTCACCGCCGCCTTCGAGGCGCTGTAGACCTCGAGTTGCTCATTGGGCCGCACGCTGTTGCTCGAGCCGACGACCAGGATGGAGGCGTTCTCCGCCAGCAGCGGAAGCGCCTTCTGAACGGTGAATAGTGGGCCCTTGACGTTGACGGCGAGCGTCAGGTCGACGTTCGCCTCGGTGTGGGCGCCGAGCTCGGCGTCCGCGACGATTCCCGCGTTGGCCACCAGCACGTCGATGCGTCCGGCCTCCTCGCGGACTCGCGCGTAGAGCGCGTCCAGGTCGGCCAGGACCGAGACGTCGGATCGTACGCCGGTGGCCGCAGGGCCCATCTCTTTGACTGCCGCTTCGAGGCGGTCGATGTCCCGGCCGGTCACGAAGACCCGTGCGCCCTCCCGGACGAAGCGGTGGGCGATGGCCAGCCCGATCCCGCTGGTCCCTCCGGTGATCACGGCCACCTTCTCCTGCAGCACGCCTGGCATGTCGAACCCCTTCAGTTGTGGAATGGATCGTCCATAACATAGGCAGTAATGGACGATCGAGTCAAGAATGGATAGGCTGAGACCATGGCGAGACCACGCGCATTCGACGAACGCCAAGTCCTGGAGCGGGCCCGGGAACAGTTCTGGGCGACGGGCTATGCAGGAACCCGGATGGACGACATCGCCCAGGCGACCGGCCTGGGCAAGGGCAGCCTGTACGGCGCATTCGGCGACAAGGGCAAGCTGTTCCACCGTGTGTTCGGCGACTGGTGCACCGCAGTCGTTGAGGTGGCCGAAGCGCGGCTGGCAGGTGGCCCGGACGCAGAGGCCTTGGCCCGGCTGTCGGGATACGTGCACCTAATGGCGGAGAACACCGCCTCCGACACCAAGCGCCGCGGGTGCCTGTTGGCCAAGGGCGCGGCGGAACTGGCCCAGCATGATCCGACGGTCGCCGGACGGTCGGCCGAGACCATGACGGCACTGCTGACCCTGCTGCGGACGGAGATCAGCGCCGCCCAGCGCCACGGCGACATCGATGGCGCTGCGGATCCGGAGCGGTTGGCGGCACTGCTGCTGACGGTGGTCCGAGGTATCGAGGCGGTAGGCAAGGCCGGCCTGGACGCGGAGACGCTGCGGAACATTGCCAACACCGCACTGGCGGTCCTGCCCATGCCCGAGGGGCAGAAACGCCTCGCAACCGGGCGCAGTCCGGCCCGCGAGAACTAACTTGGCGCCATCACGGCCACACGATCCGCCGGACAGTGTGTTCGATCCGGAAAGAGTTGAGAGTGTCCGGACAATTCCGGGTTCCTGAACGCTGGCTTGTCCAGAAAGGCATGAGAGTGACCAGGTAAGCCGGTCGTCAACAATCATCTTTTTCCGGATCCAGCATCAGGAACCCGCGGCCCTTACCAGCTGCACCGCTTCGGTAGGAGGTCGTCACGTTCGCTGCGTCGGCAGGTGTCAACGCGCCGTCTGAGCCTGTCCTCTCATCGCACTGGTCAACGCGGTCCGTGCCAGATCGCGTAGCCAGATGTGTGCGGGGTCGGTGTCATAGCGCTGATGCCATGACAGGTACGCCGGGGCCGGCGGCAGGTCGAACGGGAGCGGGAGCAGGACCAGGCCGAGATCTGCGGCGGCCGAACGCGCCGTGGATTCGGGGGCTGTGACGAGGAGGTCGGAGCCTCGCACGAACTCGAACGCGGCTCGTTCGGTGGGCGCGGTCGCCACCACACGTCGGGTGAGGTCGAGCCGCGCGAGAGCGTCATCGATGATGTTGCCGAGCCTTCCGCGCCGCGAGACGGTGATGTGCTCGGCCGCGGCGTACCGCGCGGCGGTGACGGTCTCGACATGGGTGAGCGGATGCCCCCGCCGTACGACGATGACGTGCTGGGTCTCGGCCACCATATCGGCGCGAATCTCGGGTGCGGTCGGGCGGTCCGCGTTCGCGGCGAGGTCGACCTCGCCGCGCCGCAACTCGGGGGTATCGATGCTCGATTCCGCGATGAAGCGCAGACGCACGCCCGGCGCCTGCTCGCGCACGGCTGTGAGAAGGGCGGGGCCGCTGAGGGCGACCAGTGCGTCGTGCCAGCGCAGCGTGAAGGTGCGCTCGAGCGTCGCGAGGTCGAGTTCACGGCTTGGCGCCAGCACGCTCTGGACCTGCCGCAGCAGGTCGTGCACCTGTTCCCGGACGGCGAGCGCGTAGGGCGTCGGGGTCATCGTGCGCCCTGTGCGCACCAGGATCTGATCCCCCGTCGTGCGCCGGATTCGGCCGAGGCTTCGGCTCATCGCGGGGGCGGTGACGTGCAGGCGGTCGGCCGCGCCGGCCACGCTGCCTTCCTCCAGGAGAGCGTCGAGCGCGGCGAGCAGATTCAAATCCAATTGCATGAGAGTCATCCTATCCGTGCTTTACATGCACTTGAAGTTAATGATTCTCCCTCCTACCTTTGAGATGCGGGCGCAAAAGACCATGGTTCTCGCCCGGTTGACCCCATCACCCCTGCCCAGATCGGAGTACTGCCATGCCCGAGTCGATTCGGACCACCGGTGTTGCCGCAGCCACCGGCTCCGCCTCCGACGCCGACCTGCTCGCACAGACCGCGATCGCCGTACGCACGGCGGGTTCGGCACTGCGGGAGCGCTTCGGCGACGTGGTCCAGTACCAGACCCGCGAAGAGCTGATGCGCGCGCTCGCCGCCAACGACAACACGGTTCTCGACATCCTGCGCCCCCGCCTCGAAGTCCTGCGCCCGGACGCCCGCTGGGTGGAGGAGGAGCTGGATGGCGGCGCTCTGCCTGCCGGCGAATGGTGGGTCGTGGATCCGGCCGAAGGCAACGTCAACCACCTGCACGCCCTGCCGGAGTGGGCGGTGACCGCCACCCTCGTGCGCGATAACCAGCCGGTGCTCACCGCGGTCCACCTGCCGCTGACCGGCGAGACCTACACCGCGCTCGCCGGCGCCGGCGCCCACCTCGACGGCCGGCCGCTGCACGTGTCGGGCACCACGGACCTCGGGCTGAGCATCGTGGCCACGAGCCAGGCCAGGCCGGACGAGGACGAGAAGGTCGTCCGGCGCGTCGGCTCCTCGATCACCGAGATGCTCCTCGACGCGCTCGTGGTGCGGACAGCCGTGCCCGCCACCCTGCACCTGCTGAACGTGGCCGCCGGCCGGATCGACGCCTTCTGGCAGTTCGCCGGAGCCCGCGCGGACTTGCTTCCCGGGGCGCTGCTCGTCGCCGAGGCCGGCGGACGGATCTCCACCGCCGAGGGCCGCCCATGGACCCCGGAGAGCGACAGCTTCCTGGCAGCGGCGCCCGGCGTGCACGCCGATGCGGTAGCCACGCTCTCCCGCTGACCACCGACCAGAACAGAAAACCTCAGGAGGACCAGTTCACCATGAGCAAGATCACCATCCTCGGCAGCGGCCGCGTCGGCAGCGGCCTGGCCACCGCCCTCACCCGGGCCGGGCACGAAGTGACCGTGGCGGACCGCTCACCGGGCGCTGCCGCCGACGCTGCCCGGACAGCGCAGATCGTCATCAACGCCACGCCGGGCGCCAGCTCGCTGGAGCGGCTCGCCGCGCTGCGCGAGGAACTGCGCGGCAAGATCCTCGTAGACGTCTCCAACGCCACCGTCGACGGACCGGACGGACTCCCCGCCGACCTGCTCTACCCCGGCTCGAGCCTCGCCGAGCAACTCCAGGAGTCGCTCCCCGAGACGCACGTCGTCAAGACGCTCAACACGATGCTTCACTCGGTGATGACCGCGCCCACCGCGCTCACCCAGACGCCAACCGCGTTCCTCTCCGGCAAGGACCCGGAGGCCAAGCAGGTCGTCCGAGGGATTCTCGCTGACCTCGGCTGGCACCAGGAGTGGATCACGGACCTCGGCGGGATCGAGACCGCGCGGGCTGCCGAGGCCGCGATCTTGTTCGTACCGCACGTGATCCGATCCAGCGGATTCGCGCCCTTCGCGATCTCGATCGCTCGCTGACCCGCACAGAGTGCGCCTCCTGCCTACAGCTTCGTCGATGGTGCCACCACCGTCGGCGACGGTGCGACCGAGTGCTCGCCCACTCGGTCAGCGGCGCATGCGCCCGGCTGAAGTAGACGTGCAACGCCGCCTCCGCCCGAGGCCGCGCCCGATCCTCTCCTTCGTGCAGCACCAGCAGTCAGGCCCGGACATCGTCACGGAATCCCGTTGGGAGAGTGGAGGTTCGGCGGTCGGTTTCTGGCCCTTCAGGAATCGAGAAAGTCGACGAGCAGCGGCACCAGCGTCGCCGGACGGTCGAGGGGGATGATGTGACCGCAGTCCTCGATCAAGTGCCCGGTCAAGGTGTCGGCGACCGGACGGAGTTGGTTTTCGAGTGTGGTTCCGACCGGGTGGGATCCGATGGCCATCGTCGGCACGGTGAGCCGGGCGATGTCGACGGCCCGCCGGATCTGCTCAGCGCTGGTGGGCATCGCCCGATAGTAGGAGAAAGCGCACCGCAGGGAATCAGTGCCGGTGTAGGCGGCGACGAAGGCATCGCGGGTTTGTGCGGGGATGCCGCGGCCCTGGGTTCCGGTCGTCAGAAACCAGTCGAGGTAATCGGATTCGTTTCCGGCAAGGACTTTTTCGGCAAGACCCGGCACCGCGTGAAAACCGAACCACCAGGGCGGCCCACCGGCTAGAAAGGTTTCGGCACCGGGCAGCGTGCCCAGCAGCGATTCCATGAGCACCAGCCGGTTGACTCGTTCGGGCCGCCGCATCGCCAGTAGGAACGCGGGCGGAGCACCGGCATCGATCGCGACGACGGAGGCGCTGGTTTCACCCAGGGCGTCGAGCAGCCCCTCGGCGTCGGTGGCAAGCGTGCCCGCGTCGTAGCCGTCGGGTGCTCGTGTGCTGGCGCCGAGGCCGCGCAGGTCCGGCGCGATCACCCGGTGTCGTCGGACAAGTGGGCCCATCACCTCGCGCCATAGCTGCCAGGTGTGTGGAAAGCCGTGCAGCAGCAGGACTGCCGGTCCGGTGCCGGCGATCGCCACGTTCGCTTCGATCCCGTTGGTTGCCACCATCCGCACTGTGAGATCTGGCAGTTCGTGAGACATTCGATCCTCCGCTAGCCGGTTACCAATAGTTACTAGCTGACCGTAGGTAACCTGAAGTAGCCTGCCAAGACGGCACTTTTGATACAGGTGGTGAGCTCCGGGTGACTACCCGAACCAGCACAGGCCAGCGCGGGGATCTGTTCGCTCCGGGCTGCCCGACCCGTCGGCTTCTGGATCGGCTCGGCACCAAATGGGTGTCCATGGTGGTGAAGCTGCTCGCCGAGGCCGCACCCGGCGAGGTGCGCTTCGCCGAACTGCAGCGTCGGATGCCCGGCGTATCGCAGAAGATGCTGTCGGTGACTCTGCAAAGCCTGTCCCGCGACGGGCTGGTCGCCCGCCGCGTCGAACCCACCGTTCCCCCGCGCGTTCACTATCGCCTTACCGATCTCGGGCTCTCCCTGGAAAATCCGCTGGCCGCGCTGCGGGCGTGGGCGGAGGAGCACATGGTCGAGATCGACGCCGCCCCAAAACCTGAGGACCACGCATGACCCTCAGGTCGATCCCGGCGATAGCCACGAAGATTCCCACGGTGGGTGGCGGCGTTACGTGGCCGTCAGCGGGTCGAAGACGAGACGGCGCACCGCTGGATGCCGGGTCAACCGGGCGCCGGCCCGGCCGCCCGGTGCCAACGCGACCGCGCACTGGAGCCGTTGCAGCGTGGTCGTGCGGCGAGCATGCCGCGCCGCCAACGCCGGTAATGCCTCAGCGAAAGTCCTTCGGCTGCAAGCATTGTTGTCACAGAACAAACGTCTCACACGCAGCCTGATCACCACTTCACGACCGGTGATCTCGGTATCGGACAACCGTCGCTCGTAGCGACTGTGAACTCGTCGCGCCGACACCTCGCAACCCGGACAGGCCGCCGGCTCATCTCGGGTGCTCGCCTCGATGCGCACCGAAGTCCCTGTCGCACTCAGGGTCTCGATCCTCAGAGTGGACAGGTGCGGCAGCAGGACCGCAAACGGTCCGAGATCAGCATTTTGGAGCGTCACCGACAGGGCGGTGGTGAGCCGCCAAGACGTTCACCGATGATCGCGATCGGGTGATGGTTCTCATGGCCCCTTCGAGGTGCTCGTGGCGGGGAAAACGCTGAATGTCGCTGGCGCTCAGGCGTAGTGGCTTGGGCTGTCCGGATGCGGGTTCGTGCGCCTTTGCTGGCGGGCGGTCAGTGTTCCTGGCGGCCGAACCAGCGGGTCGCGGCTTGTTGGAACGCTTCGGGATCGGGGCCATGGTCGTCCGCCCAGGCCACGATGCCGTCGGGCCGGATCAGTACGGCGCCGAGACCGAGGTTGTCGTGTACCGGGCCGGCCGCGTAATGGATCCGGCCTTGCCAACCCTGGGCTGCGTCCCGGAGTGCGTGGTCGGTGCTGAAGTCGAGCGCGACGCCGTGTCCTTGCTGTAGGAGGTCACCGAGGCGAGTGTCGTCGTCGAAGCAAAAGTCCGGGGCGGTGTGGCCGGCGAGGGGCTGTCGGCTGCCCAGGCCATAGCGGTAGGCCAGTCCCGATGTTTCCCGATACACGTGGGTGGTTCCGTCTGGGGTGCTCATCAGGTCGCGGACCAGCCGCTGCAGGGCGACTGCATTGGGGCCCGGTTGCATGGTTGCGACCTGGGCCCGGGACCAGTCGAGAACAGATGCGCCGATGGGGTGGCGCTCGCTGGTGTAGGTGTCGAGCAGTCCGTCGGGCGCGTAGCCGTGCACGGTTGCCGCGAGCTTCCACCCGAGATTCATCGCGTCGCCGATGCCGAGGTTGAGCCCTTGGCCGCCGAGTGGGGAGTGGATGTGGGCGGCGTCGCCGGCGAGCAGGACGCGGCCGTTGCGGTAGGTCGTGACCTGCATGGCGCGGTCGGTGAAGCTGGAGGCGAGGTGGACCTCGGTCAGTGTCACCTCGGTGCCGGAGACCCGGCGCAGGACCGCTTGGAGGTGTTCGCGGGTCAGCGGCTGTGAGCGGTCGAACGTGCCGCCGTCGAAGTCCATCATGCCCAGGTGTCCTTCGAAGGGCGTGCGCAGGTACATACCGGTCGGTGTCAGGTTGAACCCGAGGCGCAACTGTTGCGGGTCGGCGAAGGTGACTCGTGCGACGTAGCCGGTGAACAGCGGCTCGGTGCCGACGAACTCGAAGCCCGCGAGCCGGCGTACCGCGCTGCGACCGCCGTCGCATCCTACGAGCCATCGCGCCCGGTACTCGTGCCCGCCCGCCGTCGCGACAACGGCGCCGTCGTCCTGGGCCACGGCTGCGACGGGAACACCCCGGACGATCTGCGCACCGAGCGCGGCGGCCCGCTCCGCCAGCACCGTCGTGACCGCCTCGAGGCTGGTCATAATCGGTTCCATCGCCGGACTGGGCAGCCGGTGCGGGAGGGCGTCGGTTTCGATGTTGGTCGCGTCGAGCGTTATTCCCGCGAAGTGGCTCACGTTCCGGGGAGGTGGGGTCTGGTCGGCATCGGGGACGGCGCCGACCGCTGCCGCATCGACACCGGACGCTTTCAGCAGTGCGTCCAGCATGCCGCGACGGTAGAACGCTTCGACGGAACCGGGGGTCAACCCACGCAGCCCGAGTGGGAGTGTTTTCAACGGCGAGTCCCGGTCCGGGTTCTGCTCGAGTACCAGGACAGCACAACCGGCCACCGCGAGTTCGCCGGCCAAGAACAGTCCGATCGGGCCGGCGCCCGCGATTATGACGTCATGCATGAAGAAATTCCCCTCTGATTGTCGCTGACCCGATCGGATTCGACGGGTCAGCGCAGGTTGGTGATGCCGTCGAGGACGACGGCGATGCCGGTGAGGAACTGTTCGCGGTCATCGTGCTCACGCATCTGGCCGGCGATCACGTGCATGAACGGGTAGTCGTCGGGATCGAGTTCCCGCCACGCGGTCGACACCGCGCCGAGGAACTCGCCGCGGTCGGCCTGGGGGTCGACACCCGAGGTATCACCGTCCATACGGGCGTTCTGGCCGAGAGCACCGAGGATGTAGTGCACCAGCGTCGAAGTCGCGTCGAACCACGCGGCTTGCGGCACACCCAGTGCCCCCACCTGCCGGCCGAACCGCTCGAAGATCCCCACCGTCACCGGGCCGCATGGATTGCGGGTGATCTGCAGGGCCAAGCGCGTGGCAAGCCACTGATGTTCGGCGATCGCGTCGAACAGGCCCAGCGCCACGGCGCGGATCTCGTCCCCCGCAGTGGTCCGGGCCCCGGCGGGCTCGGTGTCGAGCACAGTGCCGATGACTGTTTCGGTCGCGGCATCCAGCAGCTCGTCTCGGGCGCCTACCTGGTAGTAGATCGCCCCGGTTCCGGTGGCCAGGCGCTCGGTCAGCGCCCGGACCGTCAGCGCGCTCTCGCCGCCGCCGTCGAGCAGCTCAATAGCGGTAGCGATGATCTGCTCGCGGGAGAGCACCTGGTTGCGCCGCTGTGCCCGGCGCGCTCGTGTGGCCATGGCCCGATTCTGCCAGCATTTTTGGATCATCGCACTAATTTGGATCAATGAACCAATTGAGGTATGTTTTCCACATGTCAGATACCCACTCCGGGGTCACCGCACGGGTCGCTGCGGCGTCACCGAAGCATCCCGGACCCCTGGTCATGCTTGTGCGAGTGCATGCGCGGCCGGATCAGATCGACGTAGCGCGACGGGCGCTGGAGAAGATCGCCGGTCCAACTCGCGCCAACCCCGACTGCCTGGAATTCCGTATCTTCCAGGACCGAGACGATCCGCAGTCGTTCACTCTTCTGGAACACTGGGTCAGCCTCGAGGCCAATATCGAACACGGCAAACGTGACTACATGGCCGAGTACATCGCCACGAAGGACCTGATCTTCGACGCATTCCGCGGCGAGTTCGTCCAGGAGATCTGCCCACCGGGTACTGGTTCCTTTGCCGAACCGCAATGAAACGCGACCGCGACTCGATCACATCGGTCCGAGGCCAGAGCGCCCGTGACATCATCAATGATCAAGCGCCCGAGCGCATCCCGAACGGGTCAATCACGAAAATTGAGCCAGATCCAGTATCCCAGTCGACATCGGCTGGTGTCACTCCGCTCCGGGCCATTTCCACGTGGAAGAATTCCTCGTCAGCCTGTTCGTCGACGGGCAGGTCTTTACCGCGTCTCTGCATCAATCGCAGAAACCGCACCACGCGATCCGAGCGTTCAGCTCGGTCATGATCGTCATCTTCGACAACGCCAGTAGCCCAGGGTGTTCCGTTTGAGCGTTCAGCCCGCCGGGATCGCCGTCCATCCGACCGCTCTCGATCGATCTCACCAGCCGTGGCATCAACCATGTGACCAGCCAGATCCCGCCAAGATCTTGACCCAAGGCAGATTGGTGGTTGATGTCAAGGTGACAGGAGCATCATGAAGTCGTTGACGTGGACGCCTACCCACGTGGTATTCGAGGACCGGAACCATCATTCGAAATGGAAAGCCGCGCAGTCGCCGGTGCATGTCCTGTTCGACGACATCGAGCGAGTGGACCTGATTCCGTTTGGATCGTCGAGGTCGTTGTGGTGGTGCCGGCTCATCATTCGAGGAAGGCAGATCCCGCCCGACCCTATGAATGACTTGTACTCGTTCACCTACGACGCCCGCCGCGATGCCAGCTGCGCCAGCTCCTCGCGACGCAGTCCGGGAACCCGGCGCTGCCGCCCGTAGGAGGTGAGTCCGAACTTCTCCGGGCGGAGGCGGGCGCGGCGCGATCGGAGAAACTCACCCAGTTCGGCGCGTCGGTCGAAGTTCATGTGTCCCATCATTTCTCGACTCGGGTGGATGTCTCGTCATGGCGTGCCTAGGCAGAGCCGGGCACTGCCTGACCCGGCGCGAATCGGCAAAGGTCGAATCCGCCGGAACGGTTCCGGCTTCACGGATTCGCACGAGCGCATCACTCATGACTGTCACGCTTGGCCGTACCGGCAGGGACATCACCCGATTGGGCTTCGGTTCGTGGGCCGTTTCGGGCTCGGGCTGGACCTTCAGCTGGGGTGCCACGGATGACGCCGAGTCGGTCGCCGCGATCCGCCACGCGCTCGACGTGGGCGTCAAGTGGATCGACACCGCCGCGGTGTACGGCCTCGGCCATTCGGAGGAACTGGTCGGCAAGGCCATCGCAGGCCTGCCGCAAGCCGACCGCCCCTACATTGTCACCAAGGCCCGGCCTGGTCTGGGACCCGGAGAACCCGTCGGCCGTGCCTACGGCGCCGGAAGCCCTGATCGAGCCGACGCGGGCCGATCAGGCGAGGCAGGTGCGCAGCGGGACGTTGAGCTCGGCCGAGGTCAGCGAGCCGTGGTGGCCGACCATGGCCGATTGGAGCGGTTCGGCCCCGGTCCGGATGACGCCGCGCGGTCCGAGCGCCGCGACGACGAGATCGCCGATCCGCTCGGCCACCACGGGCCCGACGGTAGGCCCGAACCAGCCGCGTTCGATCACCTCGGCGCGCGGCAGCACCGCGAAGTCGGGGCCGAGCGTCTCCCGCCATGCCGCAGCGACGTCGTCCACGGCGCCCTCGACGGTGTAGACGTGTCGGGCCCGCGGTTCGCCACCGAGCTGGTGGACGCCGGCGCGCAGCGCGTCGACGGCGTCGAAGTCCACGGTTCCGGTCAGCTCCACCATGCCGTGATCGGCGGTCACCAGCAGCGCCGCGCCGGGCGGCAGGTGTTCGGCGATGGTGGCGGCCAAGCGGTCCACGTGTGCGAGCTCCAGCCGCCACGCGTCGGAGGACGGACCGCGCACATGGCCGGTGGTGTCCAGATCGCCGTGATAGGCGTAGGCGAGCGAGCGGTCGCCCGTGCGCAACGCCTCGGCGACGCCGTCGACCATGTCGCCGAACGACAGGCTCGGGCGGAACGCGCAGCCGCGCAACACGGCCCTGGTCAGCCCGGAGCCCGCCTGGTACATGGGGGCGACCTGCGAGACGCTGATCCCGGCACGGGCGGCGCGTTCGAATACCGTTGCGGTGGGCTGGAACTGCTCGGGCACCAGCTCGCGCAGCAGATCCACCTTCGGGCCCTCGCCGTGCAATCGCCAGCGCAGTGCGTTCACCAACCGGTCGTAGCCGGGCACGTTGATCAGATAGCCGACGATGCCGTGCTCACCCGGCGGGACCCCGACGCCGAGGGAGCTCAGGCTGGTCGCGGTCGTGCTCGGGAACCCCGCCGCCAGCTCGGCCGAGGCGAGGCTCGACAGGAACGGCGCCTCCTCCGAGTGAGCGGCGAGAGCTTCCGCGCCGAGCCCGTCCACCAGCAGGACACAGACCCGGCGCGCGGACAGTCCGAGGCCGAGCCGATCGTCTTCGCCGGGGACGCCCAGACAGGCCAGGACAGAGGGAAACAAGTCGGCCAGGGAACCCGAGCCGTAGCGTGGCGCGTCGAACACGTGGTCAGAATGTCAAGATCGGCGCCGCCACGGCAAGGGTTTCAGGCTTGTCCGGTCTCGAATCGGCTGATCTTTCCGTCGCGCACGGTGAAACGCCACGCGGTGCGCATCGATCCCCAGCGCGAGTTCGTGTAGTCGGCGAGCAATTCGACGCCGCCGTCGGTCACCGATTCGATCTGCATCCGGCCGTTGCTGGCGAAGACCTCCGAATCGGTCCACTGCTCGACATCGCGTTCCACGCCGTCATCGGACATGGTCGCGTCCTCGGTGAGCACCGAGTGGAAGCGGTCGCGATCGTTGGCGTTGAGCGCGTCGACGAACTGCTGAACGATCGGGTCGAGCTGTTGCTGTACGGACATCCGGTCATCCCTCTCGAATCACGGTAATCGGGTCGAGCAGTGACGGAACAGCAAACATCTGGCGCCCACTCTAGGTCAGAAATGCGGCGCGCCGCGTCAAGACCCGGGCGCGAGGAGCGAGGACACCGTGCGCATCACGTCCTCGACCAGTTCGGGCGCGGTGGTGCCGAGCTGAACGGCCCGCTTCTCCAGCTGACCGTCCAACCACAGCGAGGCGAGCCCGTGGCCGATGCCCCACCAGGTGATGCCGAGAATATCCGCCTTGTCGGCAGGCAGCAGACCGGCCGCAACGCACTCGCCGATGGCGTCGGCCAGGATCGCGAAGGCGGCGTCGCCCGCCACGATGGCGTCGGGGTGCTTCTCCGGCTGGGAGAGCTCCGGCCGGAACATCAGCCGGAAGTAGCCGGGTTGCTCGCGCGAGAAGCGGACGTAGGCGCCCGCCAGCGCGGCGAGGGTGTCCAGCGGCGAGCCGGTCGCGGCGGCTCGCGCGGCGGCGAGTTCGGCGCCGAGCAGCTCGAATCCCTTGGTGGACAGCGTCGCGAGCAGTGCGGCCCGATCCGCGAAATGATGGTACGGCGCGCCGGTGCTGACGCCGGCCTCCCTGGCAACCCGGCGCAGGCTCACCGCCGCGATGCCTTCGGTTTCGATCAGGCGCAGGCAGGCGGCGATCAGCTCATCACGCAGTGCGCCGTGGTGGTAACTGGTCCGCTTCACCATCCGAGCGTATGCGACCGGGGCTGGACAACCTATCTATGCGGTGCTTAGATAATCTGAGCGGCGCTTAGATTCCGGCCGCGCCCCTCTTCCCCTGACAGGTGGAACACATGAGCAAGCAGGTACTCGTCACCGGCGCAACGGGATTCATCGCCGGGCACGTCATCGCCGACCTTCTCGAGCACGGCTACCATGTCCGCGCCACCGTGCGCGACTTGGCGAACACCGGCAAGCGCGCGCACCTCACCGAGCTCGCGCGGCGCCTCGGCGCGGACCTCGAGTTCGTCGCCGCCGACCTGGGCCGCGACGCCGGGTGGGCCGAGGCCGTCGCGGACTGCGCGTACGTGGTGCACGTGGCCTCGCCGTTCCCGTCGTACATTCCCGACGACGAGAACGAACTCGTCGAACCGGCCGTCCAGGGCACGCTGCGGGTGCTGCGCGCGGCCGCCGCCGAGCCGGGCGTGCGACGGGTGGTGCTGACCTCCTCGGTCGCCGCGATCGCCTACGGCCACGACACCGACGCCGTGCGTACGGAGGCGGATTGGTCGGTGGTCGGCCGGATTCCGCCCTACCAGAAGAGCAAGACGCTGGCCGAGCGAGCGGCGTGGGAGTTCGTCGGCGGCCTGCCCGCCGAGCGTGGACTCGAGCTGGCCGCGGTGAACCCGGGTATGGTGCTCGGCCCGCTACAGAGCCCCGTCACCAGCACCTCGCACGAACCGATTCGGCGGCTGATGGCGCGGGATGTGCCCGGCTCGATGCGCACCGGCTGGACCCCGGTCGACGTGCGTGACCTCGCCGTGGCGCATCGGCTGGCGATGGAGCTGCCGCAGGCGGCGGGCAATCGGTACATCTGCGCGTCCGATGCGGTGTGGATGGCCGAGCTGGCCCAGATCCTGGCCGACGAATACAACCCGCGCGGCCTGCGGGTGCCCACCCGCGTGCTGCCCGACTGGCTGATCCGGCTCGTCGCGCGATTCGACAAGGGCGTTCGGCTGGCGCTTCCGGTGCTCGGCCGCACCGAGATGGTCAGCGCGAACAAGGCGCGCACGGAGCTCGGCTGGACCATGCGTCCCGTCCGGGAGACCGTGCTCGACACCGCGGAGAGCCTGCTCGCCTTCGGCGTCGTGCACGCGCCGGGTGTCCGCACCCGCCCGGCCGCGCCGCGTCCGGCGTCGAACGTGCTCGGCGCCTAGGGGTTCGGACATGGTGACCGCCACTCTGATCCTCGCGGCCCTCGGGCTCGTGCGTCGCGTGTTCCGCAGGGATCGCGACGCCGCGCACGCCGACAGCGGAGCGCGCCGTCCCGCACGACTCGACACTGCCGCGATGCGTCGATATTTCCGCGGGGCGGAGTGGCGCCGATACCTCCGCGAAGCGGCACGACGTCCGGTTCCCGCGCTCAGCGCGGCGGTGGCGCTGCTCGGCCTCGGCGTCGCCGTCACGGCGAGTGCGCTCGCGGAGTGCTGAGCGCACACTTTGCCGGGTGGCGGGCGG
This sequence comes from Nocardia sp. bgisy134, assembly GCF_057708325.1. NCBI lineage: Bacteria > Bacillati > Actinomycetota > Actinomycetes > Mycobacteriales > Nocardiaceae > Nocardia > Nocardia sp. bgisy134. Next base: position 14,882 of record NZ_JBYIRW010000013.1, on the reverse strand, counting down.
GTCGCGCCAACGGGTAGACAGGACCGGTGACTGTGCAGCGTCCCTTCCGTTTCGGCGTGAACATGGTGGTACCCGAGTCCAGGTCCCGGTGGATCGAAAAATGCCGCAGGGCCGAGGAACTCGGCTTCGACGTGGTCGGCGTCGCCGATCATCTCGGCCTGCCCGCGCCGTTTCCCGCCATGATCGTGGCGGCCGAGGCCACCGAACGCGTGCGGCTCAACACCTTCGTGCTCAACACCGCCTTCTACAACCCGGTGCTGCTGGCCCGCGACGCGGCGGGCGCGGACCAGCTGACCGACGGGCGCGTGGAACTCGGGCTCGGCGCGGGCTACGTGCGGGCCGAGTTCGACGCCGCCGGAATCCCTTTCCAGAGCGGCGGTAAGCGGGTGCGTCATCTCGAGCACACCGTCACGACGCTGCGCAGGTTGTTCGCCGACCCGGACTACCAGCCGCGCCCGGCGCAGCCGTCCGGACCGCCGCTGCTGCTGGCAGGCTGGGGCGACCGGCTGTTGAAGCTCGCCGCCGAGCAGGCCGACATCATCGCCTTCGCGGGCGGGGGAGCGACGCCCGGCGGCCCGGTGCAACTCGCCGACGAAGACACCACCGCCGAGCGGGTGGCTTATGTCGACGGGCTGCTCGGCGCACGTGCGGGCGAGGTGGAACTGAATCTGCTCATCCAGCGGGTGGTCTCGCGCGCGGACTGGCCCGCGCTGGCCGATGCTTACGCACCGGCGCTGCCGCCCTCGGCCGCCGACCACCCCGAGCGGATCCCGACTCTGCTGATCGGCTCCCCCGAGGAGGGCGCCGACCGCGTCCGGGAACTGCGCGAGCGCTTCGGATTCAGCTACATCACCGTGCTGGAGAACAGCATGGAACAGTTCGGCCCGATCATCGAGCGGCTTCTGTGATCTACATCACTTCACCCTCGCCATTTTGTCGGCCCACGATGGCATGGTGTTCGGCATGCCATCTACCGAATCGACCGCCTCCGTCGATGTCATCCGGGTGCTCGGGGCCAGCGAGCACAACCTGCGCGACGTCTCGCTCGAGATCCCCAAGAACAAGATCACCCTTTTCACCGGCGTGTCCGGGTCGGGCAAGTCGTCCATCGTGTTCGACACCATCGCCGTGGAATCGCAGCGCCAGCTCTACGCCACCTTCCCGGCGTTCGTCCTGAACTTCCTGCCGCGGTACGAGCGCCCGCACGCCGAGGCGATCGAGAACCTGACGGCGCCGGTCATCATCGATCAGCAACCGGTCGGTGGCGGCCCGCGCTCCACGGTCGGCACCATGACGGACATCTACTCGATGGTGCGCGCCATGTTCGCCCGATTCGGTTCACCCTCGGCCGGATTCGTCTACAACTACTCGTTCAACGTCCCCCAAGGCATGTGCCCGGACTGCGACGGGCTCGGCATGACGGTGCGCGCGGACCCGGATCGCCTGGTGGACCGTGGCAAATCGCTCAACGAAGGGGCCATCCTGCTCCCCGGTTACGGTGTGGGCAGCGGTGATTGGCAGCTCTACGGCAATTCCGGCCGGTTCGACCTGGACAAGAAGCTGGCCGACTACACCGAGGCCGAGTACCAGGACTTCCTGTACGGCAGCGGCGGCAAGGTGGAGCTCACCTTCGCGAAGGGCACCTGGAAGGCCGACTACGAGGGACTCGCCGCGAAGTTCACCCGCACCCGACTGCAGCGCGACACCTCGACGCTCAGCGAGAAGACCCGCGAGCAGATGCAGAAGTTCCTCACCGAGGGCGTCTGCTCGACCTGTCGGGGCGCGCGGCTCAACGCCGCCGCACTCGCCACCAAGATCGGCGACCGCAATATCGCCGACTGGTCGGGGATGCAGATCACCGATCTCATGGCGGTGCTCGACGAGATCACCGACCCCGCGGCGCTCGGCCTGGCCGACGCCATCCGTACCGCGCTGCGGCGGGTGGCCGACATCGGTCTCGGATACCTGAGCTTGGATCGCCCCACCTCGACCCTTTCCGGCGGTGAGGGACAGCGGCTGAAGATGATCAAGCATCTGTCCAGCACGTTGATCGGGATGACCTACATCTTCGACGAACCGAGCGTCGGACTGCACCCGCGCGACGTCGGCAGGCTCAACGATCTTCTGAAAGCGCTGCGGGACAAGGGCAACACCGTGCTGGTGGTCGAGCACGATCCGGACGTCATCCAGATCGCCGACCACATCGTCGATGTCGGCCCGCGCGCAGGCGTGCACGGCGGACGGGTGGTGTTCCAGGGCAGCTTCGCCGAGCTGCGCGACGCCGACACCCCCACCGGTGCTGGTCTGCGCAGGCCGTTCACTGTCAAGGACACCTTCCGTGCCGCCACGGGCGAGTTGCTGATCGAGAACGCCGGCGTGCACAACCTGCGCGATGTCACCGTCGCCATCCCCACCGGGGTACTGACCTCCGTCACCGGCGTGGCGGGCTCGGGCAAGAGCAGCCTCATCCGCGACGTGTTCGTGCGCGAGCATCCCGAGGCGCTGTTCGTCGACCAGTCGCCCATTGCCGCGTCCTCCCGCTCGACGCCGGCGACCTACCTGGGATTGATGGACCCGATTCGCAAGCTTTTCGCCAAGGCGACGGGGGAGTCGCCGAGCCTGTTCAGCTTCAACTCCCACGGCGCCTGCCAACAGTGCGAGGGCCGCGGTGTGGTCGTCACCGAGATCGCGTACATGGACCCGGTCGCCACACACTGCGACGCCTGCGACGGCCGCCGCTTCTCCGAGGGCGTGCTCGGGCACACGTTGCGCGACAAGTCGATCGCCGACGTGCTGGAGATGTCGGCGGAGGAGGCGCTCGGCTTCTTCCCGGAGAAGGCGCTGAATGGCAAGTTGCGCACCATGAACGAGGTCGGCCTGGAGTACCTGAGCCTGGGCCAGGCGATGAGCACGCTGTCCGGCGGCGAACGCCAGCGCATCAAGCTGGCCACCCAGTTGCAGAATACCGGGTCGATCTACGTGCTGGACGAGCCGACCACCGGCCTGCACATGTCCGATGTCGACACCCTGCTCGCGCTCATGGACGGACTCGTCGAACGCGGAAACACCGTCGTCGTCATCGAGCACAACCTCGACGTCGTCGCCCACTCCGACTGGGTGATCGATCTGGGCCCGGACGGCGGAAAGGACGGCGGCCGAATCGTCTTCACCGGCACCCCCGCCGACCTGTTGACCCACCCTACCTCCCTGACCGGCGAGTACCTGCGCAAGTACAAGGCGGCCTGACCAGGGCCGAGGCCCGCGGCCGCGTCGCCGAGAGTCGTTGCGGCCGCGGGCCTTCGCGCCGACAGTGCGCAGCGGGATTTCGCGAATCAGCGGCCGGGTGGTGGCGCAGCCGAGACCGGCCCACAGTTCGGCGTAGCGGTGCCGGTGACCACACGGATGATCGTACGGTGGAGCGGTGACCTTGATTTCACGCATCTATCGGTTCAACAGACGGCGTCCATGGAGTCACAACGACTTCTACGGAGGTTGGGTGGTCGATCGAGTCGCGTCGAGCAAAGCCCGCAGCGTTCTGGACATCGGGTGCGGCACAGGCAATCTGATCGGCCGTCTCCGGGTGCGGGTCGAACACGTGACCGGGATCGAGCCGGACCCCGAAGCGGCACGCGTGGCGGCAGCGCGCTTCGCCGACATCCCTTCCGTAGTGATCGAACAACGACGATTCGACCAACGCGACCCGGCTCGTCAGTGGGATGCGATCACACTGGTGGCCAGCCTTCATCACCTTCCACTCACGCAGACCTTGCGCGATCTCGATCGCTGCCTGGCTCCTGGCGGCTGCCTCGTCGTCATCGGGTGCTACCGGGAATCAGGGGTAGTCGATCTCGCAATAGGACTCGTGGCCACCGTGGCCAATATGGTCATCGGAGTTCTGAAGCATCCACGGCCGACGGACCATTTCCCCCTCGAGATGACTGCACCGACAGCGCCACCCCGCGAGACACTCTCGGAAATTCGCGCTGTTGCCGGGGAGCATCTCCGGGGAGCTCGCATCCGTCGCAGGCTCTTCTGGAGGTACTCGCTGGTCTACGACAAGCCCTCGCCCACACATCGGCGCTCCGTGTCAGGGCGTGAAACCGGTTGATACCAGCCCGATGTCGGGGTTCGAGTGAGGGCGCCGCGGCTGGGATGTCGCCCTATTTGTTGTGTGTGGCGTCGAGATCTATCCGGATGGTGTCGGCGCGGGGGATGATGAAGACGCGGTCGCGCCGTGCTTCCCACTGCTGGGGTATGACGAAGTAGGCGTCGGCAGTTCGGTCGAGTAGTCGCACACCCCCGTAGTAGAAGCGGTATTTCTCGCCGGGTATGTCGATTTCGCCGACCTCTACACCGGTGCCGAGGATGGCGAGCCGGTCGACGCTGAACACGACGACCGAAGGCTGGTCGGCGAATTGGGATCGAGCCAGGTTTCGAGCATCCGTGAGCCCTTGGTCGGACGCGTAGGCCCCGGTGATCCACATCAATCCGGCCAGTCCGAGGGTGAACAGCGCGATCATGATCACGATCGTGCTTGACTGATTCGTCGGCCGAGGCGCCGGCGGCAGAAGTCCTGGGCTCGGCGGAGTCTGCCACAGGCCCGGATTGCTGGACCGAAGCGTAATGACATAGCCGAGCAAGACACTCCCGACGACCAGCGATCCCGGCAGCAGGTAATTGTTCGGCGGAAACCACGACGGCACCGCGGTCAACCGGATGATCGGGGCCACCGCGAGCGCCGCCACTCCCAGCGCCAGCATCGCCACGTACCAAATCCGAAGCGCTCGAGTCTCGTTGCGGGTCCGCCGGGCCAGCAGTAACGGCACGTCCCGGGACGCCACCAGAATCAGCACCATCACCATGCCGAGGACAACCGGCCAGAACGTGGGAGTGATCGATCGCCGCAGAAAATCGGTGATCGAGTAGCCGAGCAGCCCCGAGTCGATGCCGAAATAGCCATACCAGGCGCGGGTGTACACCGCGCCGAAATAGTAGAGGACCGGTACGAGCACCGCTGCCTGCGACGCCAATGCCCCCGCGAGCGTCAGCGCCGACTTCAGCGGAGACGGTTCCTGCTGCTGTGTCATCGGTCAGCGCTCCGCGTTGCCGGAACTCGGTTCCGGTCGGCTGGAGGGTGCTTGTCGCGCTGTGAGCGGCGGAAGAGTCGGTGGCGGAGGAGTTGTCGCGATCGGCGGCATGCCGGGCACGATCAGACGCTGAGAGGTCGTGATGCCGACTGACGTCTGTGGTACGGGGACAGTCGTTTGTGCCTCCGGCTTTTGCGGCGAGGGTGCAACGACCGAAGGTGTCGCGATGGTCAGTTGGGGCTTCGTGGTGATCGGCGCCCCCTGCGGAGGGATCGTCGGGCCCTGCTGTTCGGACGTCGTAGCCGACGCTGCCGACGAAGTAGCCACCGATGACTGTGGTGCGGGGACCGGCGCCGATGACGGCGGAGCATCGCCGCGGTCCGCTGCGTCGGAGCCGCACGACGATAGCGCCAGCGTTGTCAGGACCGTGACGACGAGTACAGCTGGGCCGGAACGGATCTGCATGCGCGCTCCCTCGAATTCCTGAACCGGAACGGAATTGTCGCACGACGAAACCGGCGAGGCACCTCGATAACGCCAACAGAAGAAGTACCCATCGAGATGCCATTGTCCGATGAATTAGATTGCGCAAGAAGCGATCTGCACGAATTTCTACCAAACAGAATCGGTTCTGTTTACCGCTGCACGATGCGGCGGCGAAGCGGCTCGGTGCCCGTGACCCGGAGCAGGTCGAGCGCGGGCTGGCGCTCCGGCCGAACCTTTGGCTGGGCAGGTCGGTGGAAAACGGTGCGGTCACCCACTGCATCACCGACCTGCTCGCCGGTCCCGCCGCGGTGCGGTTCCTGTCGTGCGAGCCGCTGCTGGGCCCGATCGATCTGACCAGTGGCTGTTCCCGAACCGCTGTTCCTGCGGCTGCGCCTGCCGGTGGCCCGACGACGGCGACCGGTTCGAATGCCCCAGCCAGGAATACCGCACACCCATCGACCAGGAATGGGACGCCTTCCTCGCGCACTTCGAGAAGCGGAAAGTCTCCGTTGGGACCCGCGCGCGAGCGTTCGCTTCTCCCCTGTATTCATGAGCACGCATGTGTGAGATGTTCACTTCTACGGCTGGACCCCGCCCAACGCCCCCGGTTGGAAGAGATCCGCGACAACCTCGAAGCCCGCATCATCGAAGCCAAACGCGAAGGCTGGCTCGGCGAAGCCTGCAGGTCAGCTACAGCGGCGTCAAGGACAAGCTCGCCCAGATCGACGCCACACTCCAACGAACGGCGGCAGGAACTGACCTCGGGATGCCCACGTTCGGTTCGATCTCTGGAAGGTCTTCTGCCCCACGATGATTGAATCAGTGCGACAGATGATAGGCCAAGTGCGAACGCTCGCTCGGCGAGGTCGAACAACTCCGCGGCAGCCTTGCGACGCGAGGGAACGAATTGCACAACTGGCTCCCAGGCGGCGCGAACTCGATCGATTCACTCTTCGAGATCGTCAACCTGGCGGCGCGCGAGAATGATCCCCCCGAGCGTGCTCTCGGCTGAGGTGAGAGTTCTGTGTGTCTCGACGACGAAGCCAGCATCGTTGAGCCACGCAATCATCTGGCCGTGCTGGCGACGATGGACATATATGTTCATCTGGTGCCCGCCATAGCCCTGCGTCTTCAACTGCGACTCGTCACCGACATGGAAGCCGAGTAATAACGGTCCACCGGGCCGAACTACTCGCTGGAAGTGCGCGAAGACCGAACTGATCTCGTCGTCGGGAACGTGGATCAGCGAGTACCAGGCGACCAGACCAGCCATCGAGGCGTCGCCGAAGGCGAGGTCGGTCATAGAGCCGAGATCGAACCGGAGGCCGGGGTGATCACGCCGGGCCACCTCGATCATCCTGGGCGACAGGTCGATTCCGAACGCGTCGACGCCCAGCCGGGATAGGTGAGCGGTGATCCTCCCCGCCCCACACCCCACGTCCGCAACTGGGCCCCCGCCCTCGGCACGCACCCGGTCGGCGAACAACGCCAGGACAGCGCGCTCATCGGGCGTTTCATCCAGAAGGTGACGCGTCAGATCTGCATAAATAGCAGCGACGGTGTCGTAGGACGTCCGCGTGTCTTCCAGCCAGCCGGCGGTGTTCGGTCCCGTTCCCACGACCGCAGGCTACCCAACAGTCCACGCAGGACAACCCCTAGTTCAGAGAAGCTTGCGTGAGGTGCTCGCTCCTTCGACCGGACCCCGCCCAGCGGGCGCGGCTCGAAGAGATCCACGACAACCTCGAAGCCCGCATCATCGACGCCAAACGCGAGGGCTGGCTCGGCGAAGTAGAAGGACTCCAAATCAGCTACAGCGGCGTCAAAGGCAAACTCGCCCAGATCGATTCCACTCTCCAACGCACCACGGCAGCAACGGGACTCGGAATGCCCACGTTCGGCTCGATCTCCGGAAGAAGCTCTGCCCCATGAGAATCAAGTTCATAGAAGTCTGTGTCGATGTTCGCTCCCGTGGCCGGATCCGCAACAACGCACTCGGCTGGAACAAATCCGAGACAACCTCACCACCCGGATCAGCGAAGCAGAGCGAGAGGGATGGCTCGGCGAGATCGAAGGCCTGCAAGTAAGCCTCGCCGGTGCTGAAGGCAAACTGGCCCAACTCGACGAGAAGCAGCCCGGCGAACCGTCATTCATCAGCCTCGGCATGCCGACAATCAGGCTCATCGCAAAAGGAGGGTGTAGTCGGGGTCTGTCGGTGTCGAAGTTGCCTGCAGGGATGGCCGCACTCCTATCCGGGCGCGGCGAGACGTGTGCCGGGAAAGCGAGCTATGCACCGTCGTTGCCATCGTGCAGGGAATGGATCATGCTGTGCAGGATCCGGAACGCGTCCGACTGCTCGGTCTCGGTCAGGCCGGCCAGCATTCTGACCTCGACGGACCGGACCGCTATGGTCGCCTTCTCGAGGCTCCGCCGGCCGCGAGGCGTGAGCCGCGTGGGAAGAACCTTCCCGACGGGTGCCTGCGCAGGCCTGGTCACGTAGCCGTCTCGTTCCAGGGCCTGGAGCAGCACGTTCATCGTCTGCCGGGTCACGAACGCGCCCCGCGCGAGCTCGGAATTCGACAAGCCCGGTCGTTGAGCCAGCAGCTCGAGGCAGGAGTAGTGCGTCACGCTCATCCCGAGCGGCCGCAACACCTCCTCCATAGCTACACGTAGCGCGCTCGACGCCTCTTTCAGCAGGTAGCCCAGTGACGTCTCCAGGTCGACGCCGACACCGTCTTGACTCATGTCAGTATTCTGACATAAATTGATCCGTGTCAGAAACCTGACACGAAGAGAAGGAGCATCATCATGCCCGCCACCGGCCCCGACTTCATCTCACTCCAAGCGCGCGACCTCGACGCTTCGCAGGTGTTCTACGAGCAGTACCTCGGCCTCGTCCGCTCGCAGGCCGGACCTCCGCACGCCGTCGTCTTCGAGACGAAGCCGATCGCGTTCGCACTCCGCGACATCGTTCCCGGCACCGATCTCGCATCCGCTGCTCAGCCCGGCATCGGTGCCGCGATCTGGCTCCACGCCACAGACGTCCAAGCCATTCACGATGCGCTGGTCGCCGACGGTCACACCATCGTCTCCGCACCGATCGACGGCCCCTTCGGTCGGACATTCACCTTCGCCGACCCCGACGGCTACCAGGTCACTCTCCACGACCGCGCCTGACAGGCCAAAACGTCACCGGACGATCACCGGCCCCCGCAGACCGCGGTTGCGCCCGCGGCTCGAGAATCCGGGCGAGGTTTGTTCACCCCGGGGTGATACCGATACCGACCAGCGGCGGCCCCCTCGCCCGTAACGAGTGTGTACTCCACTGCGCGGCTGGCCATATCCCGGCGACGTGGCTCCGACGGTGACCGCGATCCTGACCCGACACGCACCAGCCGCCGCGGCGATGAACGCCTTCTACCGGAAACTGCTCGATGGAGAAATCCACACGGATTACGCCCAGTTGGTAGATCAGCACGATCTGACCAATTGACCGGTCATCGGGTGCACGAGTGCGCTCGACCGACGCCGAATGGGCACGGCCAGTTAGTTCAGAGAAGCAGGAGGGTTCGTGCCGGCGGCTGGTGCCGTAGGGGCGCCCGCAGGATCCGAATTCGACGCGTCGTTTGTCGAAGTGCTCCTCGAAGCCAGCCCACTCGTCTTCGGTCGGTTTGCGGTATTCCTCGGCGGGGCGTTGAGCGCGCCGCCGGTCGAGGAATTCCGGGTAGTGGCGGACCACATCCTCCTCGAAGACCGCGACGTAGCCGCGGGTGGTCTGGATTTCGAGGTGACCGAGCAGCGCGGCGCCGATGCGCGGAGAAGGCGCGGTGCCACGTGCAGCGGGGGAGGGGCCAACTGGGGGAGCGGCCGCTTGACCTGGGCGGCAAGACACGGCATACCCCAACCATCGCGCTCCGGCTGTCGGTGCCGGGCTCTACAGTGCCGAATATGACAGTTGCCGACAGCGCATCGCCGTTCGAGAACCAGGGCGGGTATGTCGTGAGCCCGGGCCCAGGTTGCTCCCCGTCATTCCGGCAGTACGTGGCGTCGGCTCGGGCGGGTGACGTCGATGCCCTGTTCTTGCTCGAATCGGCGGATGCCGACGCGGTAGAAGTGGACGTACTGCTCTACAAACTGCTCAATGTCGCAGCAGACTTCGGCCACCCCGAGGCCGGCTCCTTCGCCGATGACCTTCTCGAATGTTCCTCTCTTCGTTACGACGACGACCACTTCGCGCAGGGCAATGCCCATTTCCAGCTCGGCCTGGCCTACCTCGTCGGAGCCGACGGCCTGCCGGTGGACCCCGACAAGAGCCGAGCTCATCTCGAGATGTCACACAAGTGCCGGTGGCCCTTCCACGTGCAGCAAGGAGAGAGCCTCCTGGCCGAGGCTCGATCGCTGCTGACCGCTGCCCAGCTGATGGTGTTCGACGAGATCTATCGCCCAGGGTGATTCGGTGCTGTCAGGGCGCCGAGGCGGACGGGTTGACTGCGCAGGCCTCGGAGCACCGGGCTGGCGATGCGCTCCGGCGTCCCGGCCGAGGTCAGAGACGGGGCGCGACGCATGATCTCCGCGATGGCGGCGGTGGCTTCCAGCCGGGCCAGCGCGCTGCCCAGACAGAAGTGGATACCCGCGCCGAAGGCCAGGTGGTCCCCGACATCGGTCCGGTCGAGCCGGGGACGAGGGGGTGCGGTATGTGTTCATGAAGGACACCGAGTACGACTTAACCACGGGCGCAGGCCGGAAGAATTTCATGGTGAAGGTCGCCGAAGCCGCCGAGTACCGGGAAACCAACACCGAAAACCTCCTGGACCGGATGGGCGAGGAGGCTGCCAAGGGGGTGATGCAGGGCGGTGCACGCCGCTTCGGGTACGGCAAAGTCGTTGGCACACACCCGATTACCGGTGCCGACATTTTGGATCGGTATGCGTTGCGGGCCGAGGAGGTAGCGGTTCTCGAGGAGGGCCGGGACCGGGTGATCAACGGCGAGTCCCAGACCACGATCATCACCGATTGGAACGCCCGGGGGATCACCACCTCCCAGGGCGGGCAGTGGCGGGTGGGCAAACTGTCTCACCTGCTGCGGTTGGAGGCGTATGTGGTCTATGACCTGGGTGAGCACACCGACGCGACCGGTGCCCGGTGTGAGTGCTTGAACAACCCGGAGGGCAACGGCATTCGGGTGCACGAGCGCACCGGTACCCGGCATCGTGGGCAGTGGCCGGGCATTTTCACCCGCACCGAGCAGGACGCGATGCGAGCAGCTTTGACCGCGCACCGCCGTCTCGAGGAGCCGGATCGTCCCCGGCAGCGTAACGGCGAGTATTGGTTGACCGGGCTGGCCGAGTGCGGCTGCACCTGGGGCGAGGGCCGCGAGCGGGCGGGGCAGTATTGCGGCACGTGGATGGTGGGTTCGCAGTTGGAGCGTGAACGCAAGAACGGCACCGTTGTTCAGCGCCGGTATGGGTGCCGGGCCAAGGATTCAGCGAAGGTGGCGTGTGGGTGCGGGCGGGTGTTCCGGGATGCGGGCGCGTTGGAGATGTACGTCGCGCAGCAGGTGATCGCCGTGTACGAGCACCCGGAGATCCTGGCCCGGCTGGATCGCGGGAACGACAACGCCGGGCGCATCGCGGAACTGCAACAGCGTATCGAGACGACGGCGGGGAATCTGGATGCCGAAACCGACCGCCGCACCGAGGTGCTGACCGGGGCCGGTGACGAAGACGATTTGCGGGTGATCGAACGCACCATCACGGGACTGAATCAGACGCTGAAAGCGCTTCGTGCCGAACAGGATTCGTTGCGTGGCGCACAAGCCCTCGCTGTGCTGGCCGATATCGGGTCCACGCCGGGCGAGTTGCGTCAGGGGTGGGATAGGAAGGGTGCGCGCTGGCGGCATGAGGCCGCCGCGCGGCTGATCGAGAGGGTCATCGTCAAACCCGCGCGGGTGTATGCCGCGAAATGGGTCGACCAGAACCGCAAGGCGTGGCGGTTCGACACATCCTCGGTCGAGATCGTGTGGCGGGACCTATAGCCACACCAGCTCCGCTGGTGAATCCTGGGGGCGGTTATCGGTGAACTCTAGCTCAGACGCCGAGACCGAGATCTGCTGGTATCGGCGGAATCTGACGTCCTTCGGCGAGTGTCTGGCAGGTTGGGCGTGACCGACGAACGTCCTATGCCGACTATCGGACATTCGACCGGGGCAGGTGGGGGCGTGCGAGTGATTCGGTTGCGGACCATCGGGTGGTGAATATGTTGTCGCAGAGTGTTAGAGCGCGGCCGGGGTCGCTGACCACCAGAGGGCGCGCCGTGCTCCGACCATATGTCAGCGGCCAGTTGAGATTCCCCACTGGCGGCCACTTAGCGGGGAGCTATCTGGCCGTCAAGGCGAACGGGCAGCAACAAAGGCGGGCTGTCGGCAGACGACGATATGCGGCATGTGCGGATGTCTGTGATGCTGGTGTCTTGGGCGGAGTGAATAGCTACTCGAAGACTAGAATCGGATTCATGAAATACCGACCTGTCCTGATCGTGGCCATGATCGGGGGCTTGATCGGCACAATACTGTCGAGTCCGTTCGCCGTGTACTTCGGCTTCGGCACTCCTGTGCTCGCTACCGCTATTGTTGGCGTGGGAATCTTGCTGGCGGGAGGCATAGGATTCGGCGGCCTGTGCGTTGCCCTGGCGTTGGCCGTCAGGGCTGACCGGCGCAGCGGTGGTTACCGCTGTCGCGGTAAGAGCCGGGCATAACTTTCCGAAGCTCCGGCCTGGCGGCGGTACGGCCAGGCAGCCGTGTAGGACACGGTAATCGGCTACTTCCGTGCGGCGCCCAACCACGGCGCTGTTGCCATCTCGTGCCGAGCGTCGCAAAGGTCATCGGCGGTAGTGCGCGGCGACGGAGTCCTGTCCGGTGTAGTTCGGTCCTGCGTGGTTGTCGGCGCCGAGGTACCGGAACTCCCAGCGGGGCAGGCCATATCCGGTGCGGGTGAGTCGATGGTTCCTGGCGTCGTACTGGAATCCGTTGCGACGCAGCGAGGTAGTGAATGGCCTACCGATTGGTGAACCGTCGTCCCACCGGATCGAGGAGGCATCGAAGTTGGCGACGAGCTGTCCGTCGGCGGTGAGCCAGGACGCCATCCGAGTCAGCGCGGCGATCTTGTCACCGACGTAGTGCAAGACGTGGACTGCGGTAATGAGTTCCACTGGTGCCTGCGGCTGCCACGTCAGCACCGACCCGGTGAGCAGGTCGACTCCGGGGCGTGAGGGTCCGGCGAAGAAGTCGACGAGGTCCAGGCCGATGATCTCGACATGCCCGGACAGTGACGCCGCCGCGTCGAAAAGAGCTCGGCCGCTACCGCATCCCACATCCAACCACCGCTGTGGTGCCGGCCGCGCTGTCAGCCATGCCGTCGGATCGAAGCCGAGCTCTCGGCGATATGCGCCGATGCGGCGCTCGCGGTTCATCTCGGAGTTCGCCACTACCGCAGTCCGTTCCAAACGAGCGTCGTCGAGCAACTCGGTCACATCGACATCCTTCCCTGCCAGCCGATCGAGTGCACCGCCGACACCTATGCTCTGTATGGAAAAGCGACGTTCGCCCGCTGTGACATGCCCATTCGGGTAGCGCGCTACGCGGCATTTCAGTGCTTTCGGGCGGTCCCGGATGCCGATCCGATGTGCTCGGTGCCGAGGGCCACCTCGCCGCGCGGCAAGGATGGTCGCCAGTGGTAGCAAGTCCGGTGATCTGCCGACCCTGGCGGACCGGCCCGGCGAGCCGCTCGGATGTCAACGGAGCCACGGGAATTCCGCGCTGAGGACAGTGGGTCGATCAGGTGTTCCAGACGATCGATTAGTTGTCGGTGGGGTCTGCCACCATGACCCATATGGCGACAACTGATCCCCTGGCCCCACTCCAGTGGCTCAACGCATCCGAGAGCCAAGCGGACCCGCTGGGCGAGATCTTCAGTGTCGGCTTCTTCCGAAACCTTGACCCGTCGGAGGTGGTGCGCCGCTTCAGCAAAGGCGACGACTCCGGCCAGGAGTCGGACTTCGAAGAGCTCAACGACAGGATGGTCGAGTTCCTCGGCAAGACTGGCGGTGTGCACGGAGGCGGTCACGTGGGCGTGTTTCGGGCCGGTGCATGGAGCGTGGCCATCGAACCGGTCGGGTGGTGGATGACTGACCGCAAGACGCTGGCGGAACTATCGCGAGACTGTGAGGTCCTGGCGATCACCATCCACGGCTACGCCGAGCACAGCCTCGAGTACGCGATCGACGGGACGATCGTGACCGGCCACCGACTGGAGTACCCGCATATCCGTTGGGGTTGCGACCCCGACCGGCTCAACGACTACATGCGCGAGCTGGGCATGGAGCTGGACATGACCGACGATGACTATGTTTATGACGCCGATGAAGACGAGAGCGACTCGGACGCCTGGGACATCAGCTACAGCGCCGTCGTGCCGAGAGCCTTCGCCCTGGCGGCGAAGGTCACTGGAGTGTCGTTCACGGCAGACATGCTGGACCAGCCCCTGCTCATCGGACCTATCGCCTACCGCATGTCGTACAGGTCGGGATAGTCACCTCCCGACCACACCACCGCTTGACCCGGTGCGCTTGCTGGTACGGCCGGTGAAGTCGTAGAACGCATCTCGTTCCGCTCTACATCCACCTGCCGGGCGACGTAGTCGACCGCAGCGTCGGCGATCTCGGCCCGGGCACGCGGAAACCGGCTCTGCTTGGTATAGAACCGCAGCATCAGCCCGAACCCGAGTTTCGTCGCGCCCCGCTTGGTGGCGTCCAGCTCTGGTTCCTTGCCCAGCCACGTCCACCGGTCGATCAGCTCGTCCTGGCCCAACTCCCTCATCACGCGGCAAGCTGTCTGCCTGGTGGTGCCGCGAAATCGTTCGATTCTCGATACTGGCGGGTTTCAAAACCATCCTGCATTCGGCATTTCAGGCTGCTCCGACCAACTCCGTGGTAGCGATGTGATCGAAGGCCGATCTGGAGGCTTCCGTCCGCGCCGGACCCGGTGTCCCCGGGGCCGCGGACCGGCGGGTAGCGGTTCCCCGACTGCCTGACCGATCAACCACGATCCGCGCTCTCACCACGCCGAATCATGGGGCCGCCTGCAAAGAGAGGTGACATCGTCGTCTGCCTCCCGTGTACGGGTATTCGAGGAGTGTGTAACCGGCATCTCACCCCGGCCAGATGTGCGCACTACGTACTCCATGTCGCCCGAGCAGCGCGAAGAACAGCTCAGAATTCCTCTCTCGGTTCCACCACCAACCGGGTCGGCCGATTCAG
>NZ_JBYIRW010000012.1:0-240116 GCF_057708325.1 Nocardia sp. bgisy134 | reverse complement strand
CTTTCACGATAGGGGACCCAATTCTGGGTCCCCTATCGTCGTTTGGGCGCTTTCGCGCCCGTGACGCCGTCGCGTCCGAGCCCCACCGACGGCACGTGATTCAATTTGTTGGGGCCCTGAACAACTTCAGCGGAACCTAGAAAGGGATCACCGTGTCCGAACACAACGACGGTCGGAAGCCATTCCGACGTAGCGCTTCCGACTCCGGTCAGCGCGACGCCGGTTCTGACCGGCCGTCCCGCGGCACGGGTGGCTCCTCACGCGGCGACCGCGAGGGCAATGCCGGGCGCGGCGGCTTCGACCGCAGGAGCGGATCGGGCGAACGCGGTGAATCCGGTGGCCGCGGCGGCTTCCAGCGCCGCGACGATTTCGGCGGCCGCGGCGGCGCGGGCCGACGTCAGGACTCTGAAGGTCGCGGCGGTTTCGACCGCGGCGGCGAACGTCGTGGTGGTTACCAACGCGGCGAGGGCTCCGGCGAGCGCGGCGGCTATGGTTCGCGCGGCTCCTCCGAGGAGCGCGGCGGCTTCCAGCGCCGGGGCGACTCGGGCGAACGCGGTGGTCACGAGCGTCGCGGCGACTCCGGGGATCGCGGCGGTTTCAAACCGCGCGGCGGCTCGGGTGAGCGTGGCGGATTCGACCGGCGTGGCGGTTCGGGTGAGCGCGGTGGTTACGAGCGTCGCGGTGACTCCGGTGAGCGCGGTGG
The DNA here is from genome assembly GCF_057708325.1 of Nocardia sp. bgisy134. Taxonomy (NCBI): domain Bacteria; kingdom Bacillati; phylum Actinomycetota; class Actinomycetes; order Mycobacteriales; family Nocardiaceae; genus Nocardia; species Nocardia sp. bgisy134. Next base: position 239,413 of record NZ_JBYIRW010000012.1, on the reverse strand, counting down.
TTACGAGCGTCGCGGTGACTCCGGGGAACGCGGTGGCTTCAAGCCGCGCGGCGGCTCGGGCGAGCGTGGCGGCTACGACCGTGGCGGTTCGGGCGAACGCGGTGGTTTCAGCCGTGGCGGTTCGGGTGAGCGCGGCGGATTCCATCGGGGCGGTTCCGGCGATCGTGGCGGATTCGGCCGCGGTGATTCAGGAGATCGCGGAGGTTTCGAGCGCCGCGGGGATTCCGGGGAACGCGGTGGCTTCAAGCCCCGACGCGACTCCGAGGACAAAGGTTTCAAGCCGCGCGGCGAGCGCGGCGGCGATTTCGGTGAGCGGCGCGGATTCTCGGGTCGCGGTGACTCCGAAGACCGTGGCGGTTTCGAGCGTCGCGAGTCGGGTGAGCGCGGTGGTTTCCAGCGTCGTGGTTCCGGCGACCGCCCCGATTTCGGTCGGCGTGGCGAAGGTTCCGGCGGACGGCGCGACGCTGAGGAGCGCGGCTTCGATCGTGGCGAGAGCGGCGATCGCGGCGGCTTCAAGCGTCGCGGCGAATCGGGTGACTACGACCGCGGAACGCAGGACCGTCGTCGCGGCGGCGAGGGCGCACGAACCGGTGGTCGTTCGCTGGATCGGCGTCCCCCGCGTCCCGAGGAACCGGATCTGCCGGACGACGTGCAGGCATCCGACCTGGACACCGCGATCCGCCGCGATCTGCTGAGCCTGGACAAGGGCAATGCCGAGACCGTGGCGCGGCACCTGGTGATGGCCGTCCGCCTCGTCGAGGACGATCCGCGCCTCGCCCTCGCGCACGCGCGCGCGGCCAGACAGCGCGCGGGCCGGATCGCCGTGGTACGCGAGACCGCGGGCGTCGTGGCCTACCACGCGGGAGAGTGGGCGGAAGCGCTGTCCGAGCTGCGCACCGCACGACGCATGTCCGGCGGTTCCGGTCTGCTCGCGGTGATGGCCGACTGCGAACGCGGTCTCGGACGTCCCGAGCGCGCCATCGAACTCGGCCGCAGCGAGGAAGCCCGCGCGCTCAGCGGCGACGAGGCCACCGAGCTGCGCATCGTCGTGGCCGGCGCCCGCATGGACCTCGGCCAGTACGACCAGGCCGTGGTGACCCTGCAAACCTCCGACCTCGACCCAGAGCGCACCGGCTCCGCCGCCGCCCGCCTGTTCTACGCCTACGCCGACGCCCTGGTGGCCGCAGGTCGCACCGACGAGGGCCTGACTTGGTTCCTCAACGCGGCCTCCGCCGACCTCGACGGCGAGACCGACGCCGAAGAACGCGCGGAAGAGCTGACCGGCGACGCCGACCTGTAGGTCCGCGCCAACCGCCAACCGCCAACCGCCAACCGCCAACCGCCAACCGCCAACCGCCGACCGCCAACCGGTGAGAGGTGCACAGCGACCGGCGATCGCTACGGGCGAGCAACGGTCCGGGACGAGCCGGATAGCTGCCGAGATCCGCACTGTGTCGCGGGGCGCCCGTTGACAGGTAAGCGCCGATCAGCGACCGCTGCCAGCGATTGACCGGCATCGGGGGAGCTACCGCGATCGACGGTCCAGCCATGCGGCGCTGACTGTCGAGGGTCGGCCGCCGACGGTTGGGTGCCGCCCGGTGACGGCTGGTGAGTGACCATCGGGCAGCGTTCCGGGCAGTGACCGTGATCTGCGGTCCGGCTACGCGGCGCTGCCGGTTATTGGCTGCCCGCCGACCGGTGATCGCCGCACGGTAACCGCTGGCAAGCGACGATCTGGCGGTGGGCCGGGCGGCTACCGCGATCCGCCCACGCGTGCTGTCTGTCGCAGATTGACCACCGACAGTGATCGCCCCGCGGCGACCGTTGGCCAGCGACTGTCTGGCGGTGGGGCAGGTGGTTACTGCGATCCGTGGACCGGCTGAGCACGCTGCCTGTCACGGAGCGCCCGCCGACGGTGATTACCGCCTGGGGCGGCTGGCGAGTGACCGTGCGGCAGGAGGCCGGGCGGTTACCGCGATCTGTCTGCGGTCCCGGCATGCCGTGCTGACTGTTGGGTCGCCCGCCGACCGGTGATCGCCGCACGGCCACCACTGTCAGCGCCCATCCAGCAGGGACGACCGGGCGGTTGCCGCGATCGGCGCACCACACTTGGAGACGTCCGTCGTGAATGATCGTCCGGCTTTTCCGCGTGAACGGGCAGGGATCTCCAGGTTGACGCCCCAGTCCCGGATAACGCGTCGATCAGCGGTCCGCCCGGATGTGATGCGCCGTCGCGGAACGGGTTTGGTCCCTCGAGACGTGTTCTCGGTCGAGTGGTCCGGTGGTTGTTCGCAGCTGTGGGGCAGGCAACGCGATGCCGTATCTGTCGGCTGACTGACGTAGGGTCGAATCCTCGGCGTGTTGTCGAGGCGGCTCGGATCGGCGGCCGTGCGTGGCGACTCGGCCACGGCGGCGGCGTCGGGGCCGACCGACCTTGGGCGCGCATGGAATTCGGCACGCGCCGAGTGGTGACACGAAGTGAGAGTGGTGTGAAGCGGCTACGAGATCGCTATGAAGCCCTGTTGCTGGACCTGGACGGCACGCTGTACCGCGGTCCCGCGGTGATCGAGGGTGCGCCGGAAGCGTTGGCGGGCGCGGGCGAGTCGGAGCAGCGGCTCGTGTACGTCACCAACAACGCCAGCCGCGGGCCGGAGGTGGTCGCCGAGCATCTGGCGGAGCTGGGCTTCCCCGCGACCACCGAGGACGTGGTGACCAGCGCGCAGGCGGCCGCGCGACTGCTGGCCGAACGCCTGCGGCCCGGCGCCGAGGTGCTCGTGGTCGGCACCGACGATCTCGTCGCGGAAGTCGACGCGGTCGGCCTGCGCGCCGTCCGCCGGTTCGACGGGACCGTGCCCGCCGCCGTGGTGCAAGGGCATTCGCCGCAGACGGCCTGGCCCGATCTGGCCGAGGCGGCGTACGCGCTGCGCGCCGACGCGCTGTGGGTGGCGGCCAACACGGACAAGACGCTGCCGAACGAGCGCGGTCTCGCGCCGGGCAACGGCGCGATGGTCGCCGCACTGCGCGCCGCGTCGGACCGCGAGCCGATCGTCGCGGGCAAGCCGTACGCGCCGCTGCTCGAGGACGCTCTGGTCCGCGCGGGCACCCGCAGCGCGCTCGTCGTCGGCGACCGGCTGGACACCGACATCGAGGGCGCCCAGCACGTCGGCCTCGATTCGCTGCTGGTGCTGACCGGCGTGAGCACTCTGGACGAGCTCCGTACCGCGCCCGAGACGCGTATCCCCACTTACGTCGCGGATTCCCTGGACGCGCTGAACCACCCTCCGGTCGAGGACGAGTCGACGGACGACCTGTCCGAGCGGCTGCGGAGGAACCCCGGCCGGGCGGTGACGGTGCGCGCGTCCGATTCGGAAATCGGATAGCGTTGGCATCACGATGACTACTCCGACGCCCCGCCCGCAGGGACCCGGTGTGCCCGGTCCCGGACCGAACGCGCCCCGCCCCGGCGTCCCGCTGCCCGGCAGGCATCTGCCGGGCGCGCAGGGTCGCCCGGAGCCCGCCGACCCGGACCGGATTCGCACCGAGATCGACAGCCTGCTGGCCGAGCTCGACGTCCGGGGCGCCGCCTTCGTGGCGGCCGCGGACAGCGCGGAATCCGGCGCCGACATCACCCGGCGCGCGCGCATCCTGGAGCAGGCACACGACGTGCTGGTCCAGGCCCTGGCTACGGTGGACAAGATCTGAGGTGGCCAGGCGCGCGCGAGTGGACGCCGAACTCGTTCGCCGCGGGTTGGCGCGATCGCGGGAGCACGCGGTCGAGCTGATCGGCGCGGGTCGGGTCCTGATTGCTGGATCGGTCGCCACCAAACCGGCGACCGCGGTGGAAACGGGCACCCCGCTGCTGGTGCGGGAGGAACCCGACGAGGTGCAGTGGGCCTCGCGCGGTGCGCACAAACTCCTCGGCGCGCTGGAGCGATTCGAGCTGGAGGGCGTGCGTGTCGCGGGCAAGCGCTGCCTGGACGCGGGCGCGTCGACCGGCGGGTTCACCGACGTGCTGCTCAGCCGTGGCGCGCGGGAAGTGGTGGCGGTCGACGTCGGGTACGGCCAGCTGATCTGGCGGTTGCAGAACGACGACCGTGTTCGCGTCCACGACCGCACCAACGTCCGCAACCTGACGCCCGAACTCATCGACGGCACGGTCGAACTCGTCGTCGGTGACCTGTCGTTCATCTCCCTCGGCCTGGTGCTGCCCGCACTGGCCGCCTGCGCCGCCGACGGCGCCGATCTGCTGCCCATGGTGAAACCGCAGTTCGAGGTGGGCAAGGAGCGGGTCGGCTCGGGTGGCGTCGTCCGCGATCCCGCGTTGCGCGCGGAGGCGGTGCGCACGGTCGCCGCGGTGGCCGCCGAACACGGGCTGCGCACCCTCGGCGCGGTGGCCAGCCCGCTTCCCGGTCCGTCGGGCAATGTCGAATACTTTCTGTGGCTGCGCAAGGACGGGCAGTTCGAATACGACGCGCAAGAGGTCGCCGCGCTCGTCGAGCGCGCGGTTGAGGAGGGTCCACAGTGAACGCGGTGACGCCGGAATCCGGCGGCCGGGAGATCCTGCTTGTCTCGCATCCGGGCCGGGCGGAGATCATCGAGACCGCCCACCGGGTGGCGAAGATCTTCACCGAGGCGGGAATCGGGCTGCGGGTTCTCGATGACGAGGCCGACAGCACCCGGTTCGATGTCGAGGCAGGCCAGGACACGATGGCCTGCGCGGCGCCCGGCGGATATCCGGTGCAAGTGGTCGAGCACGGGCCGGAGGCCGCGGTCGGGTGCGAGATGGTGCTGGTGCTCGGCGGTGACGGTACGTTCCTGCGTGCCGCCGAACTGGCGCGTCCGGCGTCGGTGCCGGTGCTGGGAATCAATCTGGGCCGCATCGGCTTTCTCACCGAGGCCGAGGCCGAGCACTTGGACGAGGCGCTCGGCCAGGTGGTGCGCGGCGACTACCGTATCGAGCATCGGATGACGATCGACCTGTCGGTCCGGGTGGACGACGAGGTGGTGGACACCGGCTGGGCGTTGAACGAGGCCAGCATCGAGAACGCCTCGCGCATGGGCGTGTTGGAGGTCGTGCTCGAGGTCGACGGGCGACCCGTCTCGTCGTTCGGCTGCGACGGCATCCTGATCGCCACGCCGACCGGCTCCACGGCCTACGCGTTCTCGGCAGGCGGGCCGGTGGTGTGGCCGGAGCTGGAGGCGCTGCTGGTGATCCCGAGCAACGCGCACGCCCTGTTCGCGCGACCCCTGGTGACCAGCCCGGAGTCCAGGATTGCGGTGGAATCCGTTGCCACGGGCCACGATGCGATAGTTTTCCTGGACGGCAGGCGCACCATGGCGTTGCCCAAGGGCGGCCGGGTGGAGGCGGTCCGCGGCGCCGAACCGGTGCGCTGGGTGCGGTTGGACTCCGCGCCGTTCGCGGACCGGATGGTGCGCAAGTTCCAGTTGCCTGTGACCGGCTGGCGAGGCCGACGGCGAACGGAGAGCACACGTGCTGACAGAGATCAGGATTGACAGCCTCGGCGTCATATCCACGGCCACCGCGCAGTTCCACGAGGGTCTCACCGTCCTGACGGGTGAGACCGGCGCGGGCAAGACCATGGTGGTGACCAGCCTGCACCTGCTGAGCGGTGCGCGCGCCGACGCGGGCCGGGTGCGGCTCGGCGCGGCGCGTGCGGTGGTGGAGGGCCGCTTCACCGTCGACGACGTGAACGAGGCCGCCCGCACCGAGGTCGGTCAGGTGCTGGAGTCGGCGGCGGCCGAGGCCGACGACGACGGCAGTGTCATCGCGATCCGCACGGTGAACAGCGATGGACGCTCCCGCGCGCATCTCGGTGGCCGCGGCGTGCCCGCCTCGGTGCTGGCCGATTTCACCGCGCCGCTGTTGACCGTGCACGGCCAGAACGACCAGCTGCGTTTGCAGCGTCCGGAACAGCAGCTGAACGCGCTGGACCAGTTCGCCGCCGAGACGGTCGGTTCGCTGTTGCGCAAGTATCAGGTGCATCGTCGTTCCTGGCTCGACGCCCGCACCGAGCTGCTGGAACGCACCGCTCGCAGCAGGGAATTGGCGTTGGAGGCCGACCGGCTGAAGTACTCGCTCACCGAGATCGACGCCATCGCACCGGAACCCGGCGAGGACGCGCGGATCGTCGACGAGGTGCGCAGGCTCAGCGATCTGGATTCGCTGCGCGAGGCCGCCGCGACCGCGCACGACGCGCTCGCCGGTCCGGCCGACGCGCCCGAGGACGGTTCCGGCGCACTGGAATTGCTCGGCGCGGCGCGTTCGCGGCTGGAGTCCGCCGACGATCCGGCTCTGTCCGCGCTCGCGCCCCGGCTGGGCGAGGCCATCGCGGTGGTCGTCGATCTGACCACCGAGCTCAGCGGTTACCTCTCCGACCTGCCCTCCGATCCCGGTGCGCTGGACTCGCTGCTGACCAGGCAGGCCGAGCTCAAGAGCCTGACCCGCAAGTACGCCCCCGACATCGACGGTGTGCTCGCCTGGGCCGACGAGGCGCGCACCAGGCTGGATTCGCTCGATGTGTCCGAGGAGGCGCTCACCAAGCTGGCGGCAGAGGTGGACATCGCCGCCGAGCGAGTGCGCACGGCGGCCCGCAAGCTCACCGCCGCGCGCACCAAGTCGGCGGGCAAGCTGGCCGCGGCGGTCAGCGCCGAGCTCGGCGGGCTGGCGATGGGGAAGGCCCGGTTGGAGGTCGAGGTGCGTCCGGTGCCCGCGGGCGCGCAGGATTCCGCGCCGCTGAACGTCGATGGCGTCGACTTGCACGCGGGCGCGTCCGGCGTGGACGAGGTCGAGTTCCGTCTCTCCGCGCATTCGGGCGCGCAGTCGCTGCCGCTGAGCAAGAGCGCCTCGGGCGGCGAACTCTCCCGCGTGATGCTCGCGCTCGAGGTGGTGCTCGCCAGTTCCGATCACGGCGCGACGATGGTGTTCGACGAGGTCGACGCCGGTGTCGGCGGCCGGGCCGCGGTGGAGATCGGCCGCAGGCTGGCCCGGCTGGCGCGCACCCATCAGGTCATCGTGGTGACCCACCTGCCCCAGGTCGCGGCGTTCGCCGACACGCATCTGGTGGTGAACAAGTCCGACGACGGCAAGGGCAAGGTCAACAGCGGCGTCCGCGCGCTCACCAAGGACGAGCGCGTCATCGAGCTGGCCCGCATGCTCGCCGGTCTGGACGACACCGAGACCGGTCGCGCGCACGCCGAGGAACTGCTCGAGACCGCCCGCGCCGAACGCGCGACCGTCTGACCTTCCTGAACAAACGAAAAGGCCCTCGCCCCCGAGCATTACGCCATCGGGGGCGAGGGCCTTTCCATGTCAGCTCAGCTGAACGCCTTCTGCGTGCCCTTGATGAACTGGTTGATCAGCACCCGCAGGCCGGCTTCGACCGCCTTGGCGGGCACCGGCAGGCTCGGCTCCGACTCCATCGTGTAGGACACCCGCGTGCCGCCGCTCTCGGCGTCGCTGAAGGTCACGATGCCGACGTGCCGCTTCACCGGCGCGCCCTTGACGATCTTGTATTCCATCCGCTCACCGGGCACCAGCTTGGTGGTCTCCTCGACGATGCCGATGCCGCCTCGGCCGACCACGTACTGCGCTCCGACACCCTCTGGGGTCGGGGAACCCGGCTTCTTCAGGGTGAACTGCACGAACGGTAGGTGGGCGTTGATGCCATCCCGCTCGGTGAAGAACTTGTACACGACATCGCGCGGGGCGGCGATGACGACGTCGACGGTGCTGGTGGCCATGCGTGTCTCCTCTTCGAGCTGTCTGTGACGGCAGTGTATAGGTACCACGTCACGTCGCGGTGCGCCGTGTCGGCGCGGTCACACGGTCGTGGCGGATTCGCCGGACCCGGTTTCGGAGCGTGCTGACGGGCAAATGCGGGAACATCGGCAGTCGAAACAGGAGGACGACGATGTTCCGAACGAGTGTTCGTTTGGCAATCATCACCGCGGCCGCCGCGTCGGCGGTCGTGCTCGGCGGCGGACTCGCCGCCGCGGCGCCGACGCTCACCGCCGACACCACCGAGGAAGGCAGTATCGCGGTCGGCAGCAACCCGACCGGGGAGCAGTGGACCTGCGTGCTGGTCGGCTCGGCCGAGGAGGCGGGTGGCCGCTACGACATGGCGCGCGCCGGGGAGAGCCGCGGCGGCTTCGCCGCGGGCAGCACGGTGACCGCGGGATGCTTGAACAACCAGACATTCGCGATCAGCCTGGTCACGGGCGTGACCTCGCTCGACGACGAGGACTGACGTACTGGTTCCAGCAGAAGTCCGACGGCGCGGTGCAGATCGCGCTGGGACCGAGCACGTGATCGCGGCGGTCAGCGGCGGCGCTTGCGCGTCATCAGCACCCCGGTGATCCAGCCGACGACGAACATGACGAGCAGGATCAGCCACATCGGTGACTCCACGCTGATCAGCAGGAATTCGATCGTCACCTTGGCGCGGTTGTCGAAGACGAACAGCACGGCGAGCACGGTCAGAACCAGTGCGACCCACTGCGTTGGTGACACCCGCGCCAAGAAAGAACGGTGTTCGGTGGCCATCGGTCGATCCTCTCTGCCCGGGTGCGCGCCGCCGCCTGCCGTGCCGTCGCCGACCGCCCGACAACCACCACTCTCGGCGACGCCGCGAATGTGCTCCGGCGCTGAGAAGTCGCCTCAATGTAGCGGAGGCGCTCGGGTGTCGTCGGCGGTGACACGCTCGCCGTCTCGACGGCCTCAGCCGTTGGCGACGTAGGCGTCGATCTCGCGCAGGTAGCCGTCCAGGCGCGCCGGGGTCAGCCAGGACGCGCGGAACGAGTTGCGGGCCAGGCGCACCAGCTGGTCGACGTCCAGGCTGGCTTGTTCGCGCAATGCCAGGTAGTTGTCCGCGGCGTAGGCGCCGAAGTAGGCGGGATCGTCGCTGTTGAGCGTGACGAGCAGGCCGCGGTCGAGCAGCCCGACGATCTCGTCGGACTTCATCTGGGCGGTGACGAAGGAATTGGAGACCGGACAGCAGGTGAGCCCGATGCTCTTGGCGCGCACCAATTCCACCAGCCGCTCGTCCTCCACGATATTGGTGCCGTGATCGAGCCGGTCGACGCCGATTTCCTCGAGCGCCTGGCGGATGTGTTCTTGGGAATCGGGCTGGTCGATGTCGCAGTGCATGGTGAGCAGGAAGCCTTCGCGGCGCGCTCGTTCGAACACCGCGGCGAACTTGCGGGGTGGGTTGCCGCGTTCGTCGGAATCGAGTCCGACGCCGATGATCCAGTCGCGGTAGGGCAGCGCCTCCATCAGCGTGGCCATCGCGTATTCCGCCGAGTGGTCGCGCAGGAAGCACAGGATCAGCTCGGCCGAGATGCCGAGCTCGCGGCGGGCCTGCACGATCGCGGAGCGGTATCCGCCGATGACCGACTGGAACGGGACACCGCGTCCGGTGTGCGCCTGCGGATCGAAGAACATCTCGACGTGCCTGATGCCGTCGGCATGCGCCCTTGTCAGGTATTCGAAGGCCAGATCGTGAAAGTCGCGCGGCTGCTGGAGCACCTGCATCGCCGGGTAGTAGACCTCGAGGAACGAGGTCAGGTCGTGGAAGCGGTAGGTCCGGCGGACCTCGTCGACGGTGCGCTCCGGCAGCCGGATGCCGTTGCGTTCGGCCAGCCGGAACTTCAGCTCCGGTTCGAGGGTGCCCTCGAGGTGCAGGTGCAGCTCGGCTTTGGGCAGGCCGCGGACGAACTCGGCGGAATCGGGACGAACCGTGCCGGTCATGGGTCACCACCGTGTGCGTCGCGGAGGGCGGCGCACCCGATGGGCGCCGCATTGCCAACGACCACGGTATCCGGTGCCGGGGGCGGATTTCCGAGGTTCGGATGTTCACAGCGCACGCTGGAGTTCGGCGGCGAACTCGTAGCTCGCCTCCCAGTCCGCGGGCGACGGCGCCAGGATCACCCGTTCGGCGCCGGACGTGGCGTATTCGGCCAGCTGGTCGGCCGCCTCGCGCGGCGTGGCGGCCAGCGGAGGGGCGACCACGGTGATCGCCGGCGCGTTGCGGCCGAATGTCTCGGCGAGCGTGGTCAATTCGCGTGCCGAGGCGGCCACGTCGGCGGGGCTCGCGCCGATCGTGATCCAGCCTTCGGCGAATTCGGCGGCGCGGCGCCGTGCCCTCGGGCCGTCGCCCGCCACCAAGACCGGCGGCATCGCCGCGCCGGGGGCGAGGGTGACTTCCCCGCCGTCGGCGAGCGTCACCGGTTTGCCCGCGACGAGGTCGGGGAGCACCCGCAGCGCCTCGTCGGTGCGCGCGCCGCGTTCGGCGAACGAGGCTCCCGCCGCTCGCCAGCCGATGTCGCCGTGGGCCGGATTGCCGGTGCCGACGCCAAGCATCAGGCGGTTCTGCGACACGTACTGCAACGTGCCGATCTGCTTGGCGGCCCAGGCAGCCGGGCGCAGGGCGAGCAGCAGCACGCTGTAGCCGATGCGGAGGCGATCGGTCACCGCGGCGGCGGTGGCGAGCGCCACCGTGCTGTCCAGGATCGGTGCGCTGGCCACCAGATGGTCGGTGGACCATACGGATTCGAGCCCCGCCTGCTCGGCGAGCCGGGCGGCCGCGCGGACGTCACCGAGGAGGGGGAGTGCGGGATCGGGGGAGGAGGTGGGCAGGATCGCGCCGAGAAGCAAGGTCATATCCGTGACGCTACGAGCGCGCGGAGCTGAGGCCAATGTCGCGGAAGCTCATCCTCATGTCACGGACGCTCAGCACGAAAATCTCTGATCACCAGCCGATTCGGCACGGTCGGTCAGCCGAGGCAGTCGAGTTGAAAGAGCCGAACGGCTACTGTGCTGTCGAACAGCGCGTCGCGGGCCTCCACCAGCGCCCCCGAGAGACCACAGGTCCCCGCCTGGAGCGCGATGCTTGCACCGGCCACACCGCCGCCGATTCCCGGCGTCGCGAGATCTGTTGCCAACGAATGTTTTCGAGAGGCTGTCAGGCGAGCGGGGTGAGGGATTCGCCGTTGACGGTGGTGATCTCGGCGCTTACCTCGCGCGGGATTTCGTACACGGCGAAGGGAGTGAAGGGGCGGTAGCACTCGGGGTGATCGACGCCGCCGAGCATCGCCGGGCGGAAATCGGCTCCCTGGCGGTGCAATTCGGTGGAGACGGGGGCGCGGCAGCCGGTGAGCGTGACGACCGCGAGGTAGGCGCTGCGCTCGAAGCCGGTGAGGCGACCCGGATCGCGCACGACCTCAGGCGGATTCGAGTGGACGCGTGCGGTGAACCACTCGGCGAAGGCGCGCGCGGCATCCGGGCTGTCGATGATCACCGCGAAGGGGGAGCCGTACACGCCGTTCGGATCGAACTCGACGGCATTCGCGGTGACGCGGGCGTCGGAGGGATCGGCGTTCGTCGCGGCGTCGCAGCCCGCGGTGAGCAGGATGCCGATGACGAATCCGAGGAGCAGCGCTGGTCTCCGCACACTGACTTATCCGGTGCGGCACCGCTCGCCGTTACCGCGTGCGGCTATTTCTCCCGGGGCAGGGTGCGCCCGAGGGCGCGCACCGTGGCGCGGAGGTGCTCGGGCGGGAACCGTTCCGGGTCGGAGAGCACCAGCCTGCCCATCGTCTCGATGAATCCGAGCATCACGTGGCCGATGAGTTCCACGTCCGCGCCCCGCGGTCCGCCGCGCACCTGGATGCCGGTGCCGCGCACGGTGTCCGGCATCGCCGCGCGGACCTGTGCCATGCCGCGCACGTGTTCGCGGTGCAGCAGCGCGCCGATCAGTTCCGGTGCCGTCGGATACATCGCGTACAGCACGGGTTTGGCCACACCGGCTTGCTTGGCCACCTCCTGCATGGTCAGCTGCGCCAGTCCACCGCGGGCCACGACCCGCAGCGCGGCGTCGAGAAGCTGTGCGCGGCGCTCGGCGGGCGGCAGCCGCGGCGCGTTGCGCCTGCGCCTGCGCGCCGGGGGATCCGGCGAGATCTGCCAGACGCCCGAGGACTTCTTCTCGACACTCACCGGAAAATCATGCCTCGAGCGGCGGCACTGTCCGAGACGGCGGCGCGGGGAGCGTCCACGGCAAGGCGACCGTCCGGTCGGTTCGGTACTGGGACTGGCTTGTATCACTGTGACGAATGTGACTGGTGGTTCGGCGCGCCTCCACCATTGGTCGAGGGTTTGCGCCCATCATCGGGCCATGAGGATGCTGGCGTTGTTGTCGAAGAACACCGAAACGCTGCCCGGTCTCACCGGGACGGCCCGGGTGGATCGCAACACCCGGCGTCTGCTGCGGCGGGTCGGTCCCGGTGATGTCGTCGTGCTCGACGAGATGGACCTGGACCGGATCACCGCCGATCGGCTGGTCGAGGCGGGTGTGGTTGCCGTGATCAACACCTCGCCCTCGATCTCGGGGCGCTATCCGAATCTGGGTCCGGAGGTGTTGGTGGCCAACGGCATCGTGCTGCTGGACACCGTCAGTTCCGACGCCTTCACCAAGATCAAGGACGGCAGCAAGGTCCGCATCGTCGAGGGCGTGGTCTACGCGGACAAGCTGACCAAGAAGGAGCCGGAGGTCCTGGTCGAGGGCATCGAGCTCACCGAGACCGCGGTCGCGGAGCGGATGATCGAGGCGCGTAACGGCCTGGCCGACCACCTCGAGGCCTTCGCGGGGAACACCATCGAGTTCGTCCGCACCGAGAGCGCGCTGCTCATCGACGGCATCGGCGTTCCCGAGCTGGAACTCGACATGAAGCGCAGACACGTGGTCGTGGTGGCCGACGGTCCCGACCACGTCGACGATCTCAAGCGGCTCAAGCCGTTCATCAAGGAGTACGCGCCGATCATGGTCGGCGTCGGCCGCGGTGCGGACACTCTGCGCAAGCAGGGCTACCGGCCCGACCTCATCGTCGGCGATCCGGAGGAGATCACCTCCGCGACCATGAAGTGCGGCGCCGAGGTCATCCTGCCCGCCGACACCGACGGCCACGCCAAGGGCCTGGAACGGATCCAGGACCTGGGCATCGGCGCGACCACCTTCCCGTCCTCCGGCTCGCCGTCCGATCTCGCGCTGCTGCTCGCCCACCACCACGGCGCCGCGCTGATCGTGACCGCGGGCGCGGCCGCCTCGCTCGACGACTTCTTCGACCGCGGCCGCCGCGACAGCAACCCGGCCACCTTCCTCACCCGGCTCAAGCTCGGCACCAAGCTGATGGACGCCAAGGCCGTCGCCACCCTGTACCGCAACCGGGTGTCGGGAGTGGCGATCGCGCTGGTGGTGCTCGCCGCGCTGATCGCGGTCATCGTGGTGCTGCTGGCCTCGCACTCCGGCACCGAGATGCTCGACTGGGCCGCGGACACCTGGAACCGGTTCGCGGTCTGGTTCAAAGACCTACTCGAAGCCCGTGCGAAGTAGCCGGGGGAGATCATGATTCCACTACGCCAGCACGCCGTCTCCCTGGTGGCCGTCTTCCTGGCGCTCGCGCTCGGCGTGGTGCTCGGCTCGCAGACCCTGGCAGCCGACCTGCTCTCCGCGCTGCGCGCGGACAAGTCCGACCTGCGTGAGCAGGTCGACGCACTCGGCGAACAGCACCGCCGCTCCACCGGCGAGTTCGACGCCGCCGACCGGTTCATCGCGGGCTCGGCGAACCGCATCCTCGGCGGCGCCCTCGACGGTCGTTCGGTGGTGGTCTTCACCACGCCGGACGCGGACGCGGCCGACGTGGAAGCGGTGTCGAGGGGTCTGGCGACGGCGGGTGCGCCGGTGGTGGGCCGGATCGCGCTCACCGACGCCTTCACCGACGCGACCGAAGGCGACCGGTTGCGCACCGCGATCACCAACGTCATCCCCGCGGGCGCGCAGTTGCGCACCGGCGGGGTCGACCAGGGCAGCATGGCGGGCGACCTGCTCGGCACGGTGCTGCTGCTCGATCCGGCCAACGCGCAACCCCGCAGCACCCCGCAGGAGCTCGGCCTGGTGCTGGAGACCCTGCGCGGCAGTGGCTTCCTGGCCTACGGCGACACCCCGGTGCAACCCGCTCAGCTCGCGGTGGTGGTGACCGGCGAGGGCGCGAAAGCCGCTGAGCACGGCCAGGGTTCGAACCTGGCCCGATTCGCGGGCGGACTGCGCGGCCGCGGCGCGGGCATCGTGCTCGCGGGCCGTTCCGGCGCGGCCGAAGGCGCGGGACCGATCGCGTCCGTCCGCTCCGACGCGGCCCTGGCCACCACGGTTACCACCGTCGACAACGTCGATCGGGAGATCGGCAGGGTCACCGCCGTGCTCGGCCTCACCGAACAGCTCAACGGCGGCGCGGGCCGATACGGCACCGGCGACAAGGCGACCTCGCTCACCATGGCCGCGCTGCCGGGCTGAGCGTGGAGGCTGCCCGCTCGGCGCGGCGATCCGCTCGCACCTGCGGCCGCTGCCGAGCGATACGGCTCACAGTCCGCGGCCCGGCGCTCTGACCGGCTCCCGGCGATCGATCAGCAAACGTGCGTGGCGTTCGTTTTACCGGGTGCCGACGTGTTACCGTGAAGACCCGTGGGTCAAACACGGATTCAGGCGCGAACCGCTACCAAACACATCTTCGTCAGCGGTGGTGTCGCCTCCTCATTGGGTAAAGGCCTTACCGCTTCCAGCCTCGGTCAGCTGCTGACGGCGCGCGGTCTGCGCGTCACCATGCAGAAACTCGACCCTTATCTCAACGTCGATCCGGGCACCATGAATCCGTTCCAGCACGGAGAGGTGTTCGTGACGGAGGACGGCGCCGAGACCGATCTCGACGTCGGTCACTACGAGCGGTTCCTCGACCGGGACCTGTCCAGGGACGCGAATGTGACCACGGGGCAAATCTATTCGTCGGTGATCGCCAAGGAGCGCCGCGGCGAGTACCTCGGCGACACGGTGCAGGTGATCCCGCACATCACCGACGAGATCAAGAGCCGCATCCTCGCGATGAGCGGCCCCGATCTGCAGGGTCAGACCCCCGACGTGGTGATCACCGAGATCGGCGGCACCGTCGGCGACATCGAGTCGCAGCCGTTCCTGGAGGCCGCCCGGCAGATCCGCCACGACGTCGGCCGCGACAACGTCTTCTTCCTGCACGTCTCGCTGGTGCCGTACCTGGCGCCCTCGGGTGAGCTGAAGACCAAGCCGACCCAGCACTCGGTGGCCGCGCTGCGCAATATCGGTATCCAGCCCGACGCGCTGATCCTGCGCTGCGACCGCGAGGTGCCGCAGGCGCTCAAGAGCAAGATCGCGCTCATGTGCGACGTCGATGTGGACGCCTGCATCTCCACCCCCGATGCGCCCTCCATCTACGACATCCCGAAGGTGCTGCACCGCGAGGGCCTGGACGCCTACGTGGTGCGCAGGCTCGGCCTGCCGTTCCGCGACGTGGACTGGACCGTGTGGGGCGATCTGCTCGACCGCGTGCACCAGCCGCGCGAGGAGGTCGAGGTCGCGCTGGTCGGCAAGTACGTCGACCTGCCCGACGCGTACCTGTCGGTCACCGAGGCGCTGCGCGCCGGCGGGTTCGCCTCGCGCGCCAAGGTGAAGATCCGCTGGGTGCCCTCCGACGAGTGCGAGACCGAATCCGGCGCTGCGGCCGCGCTGCGCGACGTGGACGCGGTGCTGATCCCCGGCGGCTTCGGCATCCGCGGCATCGAGGGCAAGGTCGGCGCCATCCGCTTCGCCAAGAGCAGGAAGATCCCGCTGCTCGGCCTGTGCCTCGGGCTGCAGTGCGTGGTGATCGAGGCGGCCCGCTCGGTCGGCCTGGCCGAGGCCAACTCGGCCGAGTTCGAACCCGACACCCCGCACCCGGTGATCTCCACCATGGCCGACCAGGAACAGGCCGTGGCGGGCGAGGCCGATCTCGGCGGCACCATGCGCCTCGGCGCGTACCCGGCCACGCTGCAGAAGGGCTCGGTCGTCGCGCACGCCTACGGCGCCGAGCAGGTGTCCGAGCGGCACCGGCACCGCTACGAGGTGAACAACGCCTACCGCGACAAGATCGCCGCCAGCGGTCTGCGGTTCAGCGGCGTCTCGCCCGACGGGCACTTGGTCGAATTCGTCGAGCTGCCCGCCGACGTGCACCCGTTCTTCGTCGCGACCCAGGCGCACCCCGAGCTCAAGAGCCGCCCGACCCGCCCGCATCCGCTGTTCGCGGCGCTCATCGCGGCGGCGCTGAAATACAAGCTGGCCGAACGGCTACCGGTGGACATCCCCGGCGAAGAACTGGCGAGCGCGGACCAGGGAGCGTAATGAGTCACGCAGGGGGAGACGCGCCGGGCCGTCACGAATTCGAGACCGTCGCGAGCAAGACGCTGTACACCGGCGCGATCCTGGCGCTGCGCCAGGATCAGGTCGCGATGCCGGGCGGCAAGGTGGTCGAACGCGAGGTCGTCGAGCACCACGCCGCCGTCGCGGTGGCCGCGATCGATGACGACGACAATGTCGTGCTGATCCGGCAGTACCGGCATCCGCTCGGCACCCGTCTGCTCGAGCTGCCCGCGGGCCTGCTCGACATTCCCGGCGAGGACCCGCTCGCCGCGGCCAAACGGGAGCTCGCCGAGGAGACCGGGCTGGCGGCGCGGGAATGGGCGGTGCTCGTCGACGTGGCGCTCTCACCGGGTTTCACCGACGAGGCGCTGCGGGTCTACCTGGCCAGTGGGCTCTACGAGACCGAGCGGCCGGATCCGGAATTCGAAGAGGCCGACCTGGAGCTGGTCCGCATGCCGGTCACCGAGGCGGTGCGCGCCGCGCTGGCCGGCGAGATCACCAACGCCACCGCGGTGGCGGGCGTGCTGGCCGTCGTCGCGGCACGGGCAGGCGACACGCCGCTACGACCCGCCGATGCGCCGTGGCCTGGGCAACCCACCGCACTGCTGCGGCGTAAAGCCGCGACGCCACAGGAAACCTGACAGGATGCGAGGGTGCTTGCGCGCGAGATCGACTCCTACCTCGACCATCTCGCGGTCGAGCGTGGGGCCGCGCGCAACACCCTCGGCGCCTATCGCCGCGATCTGGATCGCTACCGTGATTTCCTGATCGGCCGCGGCGTCGCCGAATTGGACCGGGTCGCCGAATCCGACGTCGCCGAGTTCACCGTCGCGCTGCGCGCGGGTGGCGAGCAGCATCCGCCGCTGGCCGCGAGCTCGGTGGCGCGTGCGTTGATCGCGGTGCGCGGACTGCACCGCTTCGCGGCGGCCGAGGGACTCACCAGAACCGATGTCGCGCATGCCGTGAAGCCGCCCGCGCCGGGCAGGCGGCTGCCCAAAGCGCTGCCCTACGACAAAGTGCTGCGCCTGCTGGAGGCAGCGGGCGGCGGCACCGGCGAGGAACAGGACGCGGTTGACGGCGGCCCGCGCGGACTCCGCGATCGCGCACTGCTGGAACTGCTCTACTCCACGGGCGCACGTATCTCCGAAATGGTCGGCCTCGACGTCGACGATCTCGACGCCGACGACCGCGCCGTCGTGCTGCGTGGCAAGGGTGGCAAACAACGCATGGTGCCGATCGGCCGGCCCGCGCTGGCCGCGGTGGACGCCTACCTGGTGCGCGGGCGACCGGCCCTGGCCGCCGCGGGCAAGAACGCGGCGGGCGCGCTGTTCCTGAACGCGCGCGGCGGGCGGCTGTCGCGGCAGAGTGCCTGGCAGGTCTTGCAGGACGCGGCCGAGCGCGCTGGTATCGGCGCCGCCGTCTCGCCGCACACGCTGCGGCACTCCTTCGCGACACACCTGCTCGACGGCGGCGCCGATGTTCGTGTCGTGCAAGAACTTCTCGGCCACGCCTCGGTGACGACCACCCAGATCTACACGCTGGTCACCGTGAACACCCTGCGCGAAGTGTGGGCGACCGCCCACCCGCGCGCCCGCTGAGTCTCGCGCGCGTCGGCAACGATTGCTCGTCGCCGACCCGGACAGCGGGTATCGTCCGACATCGAAGTGCTTCCGGCAGCTCGCTCGTGACACCCGCGGCGAGTCGGGGGTGGGAAAGCACCGCGACAGCAATGCGGGTGTCGCGTGTCCGAGCGCGGGTCTCGCGCGGTCAAGCGGTAGCGTCTACCGAGAGCTGGACCGTACGAAAGCGAGGTCGGGCCCGATCGGCCTCGCTAGGCTCGGCGAGGCAACGGGCAGGAACTTCTAAGGAGCAGCGGATCGTGACGACAGCCGGAGCGGCGGAGCCGCCGATGGGTGCTGGGGCGCAGCCGCTTACGGGGCCCCGGTCGGATGGTTACTCGGATAACACAGCGGAGACGCTGTGGGGCGACGGGGCCGAGCCCGTTCCCGAGGGGGCGGAACTGGGACCCACGGGACGCCCGCTACGCCTGGTGCCCGACCCGCCGCCGGTGGCCAGGCACGGCGAGGCGCTCATCGTGGCCATGTGCAACCAGAAGGGCGGGGTCGGCAAGACGACCTCGACCATCAATCTCGGCGCGGCACTGGCCGAATACGGACGCCGCGTGCTGCTGGTCGATCTGGATCCGCAGGGTGCGCTGTCGGCTGGACTCGGCGTCGCTCACCACGATCTCGATCTCACGGTGCACAACCTGCTGGTCGGTAGCCGCACCTCCATCGATGACGTGCTGATGCGGACCAAGGTCGAGAACATGGACCTGCTGCCGAGCAACATCGACCTCTCGGCCGCGGAGATCCAGCTGGTCAACGAGGTCGGCAGGGAGCAGACCCTCGGCCGCGCACTGGAACCCGTGCGCGACCGCTACGACTACATCCTCATCGACTGCCAGCCGTCGCTCGGCCTGCTCACCGTCAACGCGCTGGCCTGCTCCGACGGCGTCATCATTCCGATGGAGTGCGAATACTTCTCGCTGCGCGGGCTCGCGCTGCTCAACGACACCGTGGAGAAGGTGCGCGACCGGCTGAACCCGCGGCTGAGCCTGTACGGCATCGTGGTCACCATGTTCGATGCCCGCCTACTACATTCGCGCCAGGTGATGGCGCGCGTCGTCGAGGTGTTCGGCGAACTGGTCTACGACACCGCCATCGCGCGCACCGTTCGTTTCCCCGACGCCAGTGTCGCCGGTGAACCCATCACCACCTGGGCGCCGAAATCCGGTGGCGCCGAAGCGTATCGGTCGATGGCGCGGGAAGTCATCCACCGGTCCGGCCGGTGATCGGGGCGCCGAACCCCGCGCGAGAGACGACAACCGAGGAGCAGACCGGCCCGCACGTTGTACCGCCGCCGGGCAACTCCGTGACACCGGGCAACTCCACGACGCCGGGCGATGGTGTGGCGCCCGGCGATACCGAGCCGAACGAGCAGGGCGGATCCGTATTCCGGCTCAAGCTCAGCAATTTCGAGGGTCCGTTCGACCTGCTGCTCACCCTGATCAGCTCGCGCAAGCTGGACGTCACCGAGGTCGCGCTGCATCAGGTCACCGACGAGTTCATCGCCTACACCAAGGCCATGACCGCGAGCATGAACGAACAGAGCGGGCTGCGCGCGGACAAGATCCTGGATCAGACCACCGAATTCCTGGTCGTCGCCGCGACCTTGCTGGATCTGAAGGCCGCGCGGCTGCTGCCCTCGGGCGAGGTCACCGACGCCGAGGATCTCGAGCTGCTCGAGGCGCGCGACCTGTTGTTCGCCCGCCTGCTCCAGTACCGCGCGTTCAAGCAGGTCGCCGCGCTGCTCGGGGAACTCGAAGCGGTCGCGCTGCGGCGCTATCCGCGCTCGGTCGGCCTCGAGGAGCGATTCGCCGGTCTGCTGCCCGAGGTTACTCTGGGAGTCGACGCGGCCGGATTCGCCGAGATCGCCGCCGCGGCGTTCCGTCCGCGCCCGACGCCGAAGGTCGGGCTCGACCACCTGCACGCGCACGCCATCTCGGTCGCCGAGCAGGCCGCGCTGGTGCTGGAACGGCTGAAGGCGCGCGGTGCGGGCGGGTGGACGACGTTCGCCGAGCTGGTCGCCGACTGCGAGGTGCCGGTACAGATCGTGGCGCGCTTCCTCGCGCTGCTCGAGCTGTACCGGGGCAAGACCATCGAGTTCGACCAGCCCGATCCGTTGGGCCCGCTCGCGATCAGCTGGATCGGCGACCCCGAGGACGGAACGCCTGCGCCGACCGTGACGATCGAGGAGGACTACGGGTGACGGACGCGACCACCGACACCGCGGCCGAGGACGCGGTGGCAACCGCCGCGGCGAACGTGGCGGAGAACACCACGGCGCCCAGCCGCCGCGACACAGTGGCGGGCTTCACTCCCGAGCCGCTGGACGACGCCGAATTTCGCTCCGCGCTGGAGGCGATGCTGCTCGTCGTGGACGCTCCCGCCCCGGTAGAACAGCTGGCCGCGGCCCTGGACGACACCACCGAACGGGTGGAGGCGGCGCTGCGCGCGATGTCGGCCGAGCTGACCGCGCGCGGCAGCGGCATCGATCTGCGTTTCGTCGGCGACGGGTGGCGCTTCTATACTCGCAGCGAGTACGCACCGTATGTGGAGCGCGTACTGCTCGACGGCGCTCGGACCAAATTGACGAGGGCGGCGTTGGAGACATTGGCGGTGGTGGCCTACCGCCAACCGGTGACCAGGACCAGGGTGAGCGCGGTCCGCGGCGTGAACGTCGACGGTGTGATGCGCACACTGCTCGCCCGCGGGCTGATCGCCGAGGCCGGGGTCGACCCGGAGACGAACGGCACGCAGTACTGCACGACCGAACTGTTCCTGGAACGGATCGGACTTGCCTCGCTGTCCGATCTGCCACCGCTGGCGCCCTTGCTCCCGGGCGTCGACCTGATCGACGAGATCAACGAGAGCCTGGAAACGGATCCCCGTTACACCAGGTTGAGGAAACCCGCCGAGGCCGATTTGGATCTCGGCACCGAGGATTGACAGGACAGATGAATACGCCCGCTCGCCGAGATGGCACACCGGATCGTAAGAAGAACAGCGCCCAGCCCGCCAGAGGCGGCACGGGTCGCGCCGTCGGCGCCCGCGGCGCCAGAGCAGCCCAGCGCGGCGGAACAGCGCGCGGCGCCGCACCGTGGGGGTCGGACGACAGGGGCGGCGCACGGCGCGGCGCGGGGGGTGCGGGCCAGGGCGGTTCCGCCCAGCGCGGCGCGGGCCAGCGCGGTTCCGGCCAGCGTGGATCGGACCAGCACGGATCGAGCCAGGGCGGTTCTGCCCAGCGCGGCTCCGGCCGCGGCGGCTCCGGCCAGGGCGCTCCGGCGCAGCGGTCCTCGTGGGGCCAGGGCCCGGCCAAGGCTCCGGCCGCGCGCAAGTCGAAGAACCCCAAGCCGCAGCGCCAGATCCCCGCGCAGCCGCTGCTGAGCAATGCCAAACCGGCACGCCGCCAGAACGTCGAGCCCGCGCAGACCGAGGGTCCGGCCAAGCTGCCGTGGGGCGAGGGCGAGCGGTTGCAGAAGGTGCTCGCGAAGGCCGGTGTCGCCTCGCGGCGCGCGGCCGAGGAGATGATCGATCAGGGCCGAGTCGAGGTCGACGGTGCGATCGTGCGCGAGCAGGGTCTGCGCATCGACCCGCAGACGGCCGTGGTCCGCGTCGACGGAACGCGCGTCGTGGTCCGCGACGAGCTGGTGCACGTCGCGCTCAACAAGCCCAAGGGCTGGCAGTCCACCATGTCCGACGACCTGGGCAGGCCCTGCGTCGGTGACATCGTCGCCGAGCGCATCGCGGCCGGGCAGCGGCTGTTCCACGTCGGTCGGCTGGACGCCGACACCGAGGGGCTGCTGCTGCTCACCAACGACGGCGATCTCGCGCACCGGCTGATGCACCCGTCGTTCGAGGTGTCCAAGACCTACCTGGCCACCGTGCAGGGAGAGGTCAACAACAAGATCATCGGCAAGCGGCTGCGCGACGGCGTCGAGCTGGAGGACGGCCCCGCCAAGGTGGACCGCTTCCAGGTGCTCGAGCTCGGCGAGGGACGCTCGCTGGTGAAAGTGGTGTTGCACGAGGGGCGCAAGCACATCGTGCGCCGCCTGCTCGACGCGGTCGGCCATCCGGTGACCCGGCTGGTGCGCACCCATATCGGCCCGGTGGCGCTGGGCGATCAACGGCCCGGCACCCTGCGTGTGCTCGGTCGCGATGAAATCGGCAAACTCTACGAGGCGGTGTCGTTGTGAACGGTGTGGAGATTCCGGTCGAGGTTCCCGGCCCGGTGGCGGGCCAGGCTTCGCTGGTGGTCGCCATGGACGGGCCTTCGGGCACCGGTAAGTCCAGCGTCTCCCGGCGCCTCGCCACCCGGCTCGGCGCCCGCTATCTCGACACCGGCGCCATGTACCGCGTCGCCACGCTGCGGGTGCTGCGGACGGGCATCGAGCTCACCGACAGCGCGGCCATCGGCGCCGCTGTCAAGGAGCTGCCGCTGACGATCGGCACCGATCCCAGCCACGAGGTGATCGAGCTCGACGGCGAGGACGTGTCCGCCGAGATCCGCGGCGACGCGGTCACGAAAGCGGTCTCGGCCGTGTCGGCGGTGGCCGAGGTGCGTGAGCTGCTCGTCGCGATGCAGCGCGAGCTCACCGCGTCGGCCCGGCGCATCGTCGTCGAGGGCCGTGACATCGGCACCGTGGTGCTGCCCGCCGCGGACGCCAAGATCTACCTGACCGCCTCCGCGGAGGCGCGCGCCGAACGGCGCAACCAGCAGAACATCCGGGAAGGCCGCGGCGACGACTACGCGGCCGTGCTCGCCGACGTGCAGCGTCGCGACAACCTCGACTCCACCCGCAAGGTGTCCCCGCTGCGTCCCGCCGAGGACGCGATGCTCGTCGACACCAGCGAGCTGAACATGGACGAGGTCATCGACGAGCTGTATCGCGTCGTCGCGCAGCAGATTTCGACTATCGGAGGGGACCGGTGACCGAAGACGTCCTAGCCGGCGACGGCGTATGGAGCGACGAAACCGACTGGGAGATTGCCGATCTCGAAGGTGAACAGGAGGGCGAGGAACATCTCGCCATGCCCACCCTCGCGGTGGTCGGCCGCCCGAACGTCGGCAAGTCCACCCTGGTGAACCGGATCCTCGGCCGCCGCGAGGCCGTCGTCGAGGACATCCCCGGCGTCACCCGCGACCGCATCTCCTACGAGGCGAGCTGGGCGGGCAGGCGATTCATGGTGCAGGACACCGGCGGGTGGGAGCCCGACGCCAAGGGCTTGCAGCAGCACGTGGCCCGTCAGGCCGAGGTGGCCATGGCGACCGCCGACGCGATCCTGCTCGTGGTCGACGCGACCGTCGGGGGGACCGCCACCGACGAGGCCGCGGTCAAGAAGCTGCGCCGGTCGAAGATCCCGGTCATCCTGGTCGCCAACAAGGTCGACGACCAGCGCCTCGAGGCCGAGGCGGCGTCGCTGTGGTCGCTCGGGCTCGGCGAGCCGCGCATGGTCTCCGCCTCGCACGGCCGCGGCACCGGCGACCTGCTCGACGACGTGCTCGAGGTGCTGCCCGAGACCCCGCGCGAGGGCACCGGCGGCGTCGGGCCGCGCCGTGTCTCTCTGGTCGGCAAGCCGAACGTCGGCAAGTCAAGCCTGCTCAACAAGCTGGCCGGCGACGAGCGCTCGGTGGTGCACGATGTCGCGGGCACCACCGTCGATCCGGTCGACTCGCTCGTCGACTTGGGCGGCAAGATCTGGAAATTCGTCGACACCGCGGGCCTGCGTCGCAAGGTCTCCACCGCCAGCGGCACCGAGTTCTACGCCTCGCTGCGCACCAAGTCGGCGCTGGAGGCCTCCGAGGTGGCGATCATGCTGATCGACGCCTCGCAGCCGATCACCGAGCAGGACCTGCGGGTGATCAGCCTGGTCGCCGACTCCGGCCGGGCGCTGGTGCTGGCCTTCAACAAGTGGGACCTGGTCGACGAGGACCGCCGCCTCCAGCTGGAGAAGGAGGTCGACCGCGAACTGGTCCGGGTGCCGTGGGCCCAGCGGGTCAACATCTCCGCCCACACCGGCCGCGCCGTGCAGAAGCTGGTGCCCGCCATGGAGACCGCGCTGGAATCCTGGGACAAGCGCATTGCCACGGGCCGTCTCAACACCTGGCTCAAGGAAGTGGTCGCGGCCACGCCGCCGCCGATGCGCGGCGGCCGCCTGCCCCGCATCCTCTTCGCGACGCAGGCCTCCACCCGTCCGCCCACCTTCGTGCTGTTCACCACCGGATTCCTGGAGGCCGGCTACCGCCGCTTCCTGGAACGCCGCCTGCGCGAGGAATTCGGATTCGACGGGTCGCCGGTGCGCATCTCGGTGCGGGTGCGCGAGAAGCGGGATCGGAAGAAGTAGTTCGGAGCTGACGCGGGCCCCGGGAGGACATCGTCCACCCGGGGCCCGCGAACCTCCCTGGCCTACTCGGTCTGCCCCCGGATCAGAGCGGAATCGGTCAGGCCGACTGCTCGGCGTGCTCGATGAGCCCCGCCACGACCTCGGGGAAGTCGGCGGTGATCTGCGGGCCGATCTCGGGGCCTGCGGTATCCGCCGCGGGGCCGGTGATCTCGGTCCGGTAGATCACCCGAGTCAGCCCCGACGGCAACGACTCCAGACGGTGCACGGTGAGGATGTCGAAACCGTCACCGGTGAAGACGTCGCTCCACAGTTCGCCCGGCACGATCTCCACGAAGCGGAGTTCGACCGTATCCCCGTCCGGGGACGTCATGCGGAAGCTGGTGCCCGGCGCGAAAGGACCATCCAGCTCGAAGGTTTCGATGCCCGGATTCCACTCCGGCCAGCGGTTCGGATCGGACCAGCTGCGCCACAGCGCCTCCGGGCTCACGGCCGTCTCGGCGCTGTGCTCGTACTTCCACATGACCGTTGTTGTATCACCGATGCACCGGTCGAGCCACGAGGACCAGGAGGTCGAGGTGTTCGAGAAATCCGGCGCTCAGCGCTTACCGACACCGCGCGCCTGCGTCGACCCGATGCGGTCGATCGCGGAGTCCAGGTGACACTGAGAACATGGTGGACGGTGGCGACACGAGACGGTGGCGGGGTGTGGCCGCGCTGCGGCCGGGGCGGCTGGTGATCCTCGGGCAGATCGGGACCGCCGCGTTGCACGCCCATCACACGGTGCAGATCATCGTCGCCGACGAGGACATGGTGCTGTCGGACCAATCGGGGGAGCGGGTGGTCTGCCGCGCGGCCGTCGTTCCGCCGGACGTGGCGCACGCGGTCGTGCGCGGTGCTTCACATGGTGCACTGGTGCATTTGGATCCTGAGTCGGCGCCGGGCAGGCGATGGGCAACGCTGGCGCGTCCGCGCGACTCCGCCCACGGATGGGCCTGCGCCGCAGCGGAATTGCGGCTCGACGCGCTCGGCGAATGGCTACGCGCCGGGCAGCGCGTGAGCGATCCGTCACCCGACGAACTATCCACCGGTGCACCGTCGTACGCCCTCACTGCCGAGGCGGCCGCCTTCGTCGACTGGGTGTGCTCGGCGCTCGCCTCGGAATCGGAGGCGGAGGCGGAGTGGGTGCGGGTCGGTGCGGCGGGGGAGACGGTGCGCCATCCAGCGGTCGCCGAGGTGCTGCGGTTGCTGCCGGAGCGAATGTCCACCGGTCCCGTCCGGCTCGCCGAACTGGCCCGTGCCGTACATCTCTCGGAAAGCCGTCTGGCCCACGTCTTCTCGGCCGAACTCGGGCTGCCGTTCCGGCCGTATCTGCGCTGGCTACGGATGCAGCGCGCCGCGGAACTGCTCGCGGCGGGCCTCTCGCTCACCGAGGTGGCGCACGAGGCAGGCTTCGCCGACAGCGCCCACCTGACCCGCGTCTGCCGCAGCATGTTCGGCGCTCCGCCTTCGGAATTCAACAATCTCGCCTGGCGCGGCACCCTCCACCCCCGGCCCGCGCACCCGTGACAGCGGCGCGGCGTCGCCACACAGCTTCCACCCGCCGCGAAGCTCGACCGGTCACTTGCCCGCGATAAACCCGGCGACGTGGGTGATCATCCCCGCGATAATGGCCGAGGTGGAACAAGTCGAGGTCGTCGTCGCCCATCACGAGCGCGCGACCGTGCGCGTTGGCGAGGTGTTCCTGAAGATCGACGCTGATCAGACGCGCACCGACGTCGAGGTCGAGGCGATGGCCATGGCGCCGATCCCGACTCCGGAGGTCTTGTGGCGCAAGCCGCCCGTGCTCGCGCTCGACGCCCTGCCCGGCACGGCACTCGGCCGCCTCGGCGAACCGTCGACAGCGTCGGCGGCGGCGTGGGCCGCGGCGGGTGCCGCCGCACGGATACTGCACGACGCGCCGCTGCCGCCATGGCCCGGTCGCAGCCTCGACGAGATCGCCTCGCAGCTCGACGGCGAATGCGAGTGGCTCGTCGACAACAGTGTCCTTCCCGCCGACGTGGTCACGCGCAACCGCCGGATTGCCGAGGCGGCGCTGCGGCCGTGGACACCGGTGTTCACCCACGGCGACCTGCAGGTCACCCACGTGTTCGTCGACGGTGACGAGATCACCGGCGTGCTCGACTGGTCCGAGGCGGCCCGGGGCGATGCCTTGTACGACCTCGCCACCTTGACGCTCGGGCACCCGGAGCGCCTCGACGACGTCCTCGCCGGCTACGGCACCGACGTCGACCCCGACGTGATCCGCGCGTGGTGGTCGTTGCGCAGCCTGCTGGGGGTCCGCTGGCTGGTCGAGCACGGCTTCGACCCGGCCTCGCCGGGCTGCGAGGTCGACGTGCTGAGAGCCCAGGCGCGGGACCGACAACAACGAGACATCCAGTCGTGCCGCGTTCCCGGCGGTAGCGCGCGATGGTGAAAGACCAACGCGCCGAGTTCATTTCCGTATGCCGAACCCCTTTTACCTGGTGGGATCGGTAGCCTTGGGCGACTTTCGACCACGCGGCGCCGGGGGCGGTCGACTCCACACGGCCAGCGATATCGACTTCGTCGTCGTGACCGACCATCGCCTCGAGAGAGAGTCTCCGGCGATGGTGGCGTTGGCCGAGGCACACGCCCGAACCGTGGCCGCCTTCCCACGGCCGAACTTCGACGGGGTGGTTCTCACATGGGCCGACCTCGCAGCTGGGCCCAGCGGTTGCCCCGAAGTCCCCTGCGCCCAGGAGAGCCGGTTCACACCGGCTGGACGGTCCGGCATCAACCCGGTGACGTTTTGCGAGCTGGCCTGGCACGGGATTGCCGTGCGCGGGCCACAGCCGACCGACCTCGACCTGTGGGCGGACCAGAAAGCCTTGCGCGAGTTCACCGTCGACAACCTCCGCGCCTACTGGCGGCCGTGGTGGCAACAGCATCGACAGCGGCGCCCGATGCCTCTCATCGTGGGGGTCAGTCCGTGGTTCCCGGTCTGGGCCGTTCTCGGCGTGAGCCGACTGCACCACCTTCTCGCCACCGGATCGATGACTTCCAAATCCGGCGCCGGCCGCTACGCCCAGAGGATGTTCGATCCGTGCTGGCAGCGCATCATCGCCGAAAGCCTGCACCTGCGGACCAACGGCGCCGAGGGCCACCGCAGCTACCGCAACCCACTGGCCCGCCGCCGCGACACTCTCGCCTTCCTCGATGCCACCATCGACGCGGCGCTGGCCTTGCCCGCCAAGCCCTGACACCGCCACACCCTGGAGACGCCGGAACGGGGCTCGCACGCGATGCTCTTCTAGAACAACTCCACCGCAGGTGCGTCGGCACGATCTCCGTCCTACACGCGGATCAGTGGTGGATCACCTCACCGAGCCGCGGTAGGACCCGTCGTTTCCAACTGCGCTCCACGGCGTTGCGCACCATCTTCTGTCGACGATCTTCGATGTCGAAACCCGTCTGCGTCAGCAGAAGTCGTGTGCCACGACCCTGCGGATGCAGCGTCCAGTCGACAATCCACCGAGCGGGATACTCGGCCTGCGGATATATCCAGCGGTAGGTCAGCTGCTCGTACGGCCGGGCCGTCAGCACCTCGCAGATGATCTCGTTGATCGATGCGTCCGGGATGGTGAATCGGAAGTGGGTTCCGGCCGAGGCGGCGAACCCGGTCGGTCGAAGCAACCACCGCTGCAGCAGATCCGGCTCCGTCAACGCGCACCATACCGCGTACGGTGGCTGCCGGAAGAAGCTGCCGAGCTCGACTGCGGCGGGATTCAACTGCGGATCAGCGATCACCGGCTCACCACCTCCACCGCGGGGCCGGACTGCCCGGGGCCGCTCAATTCTCCTGGCCTTCCTTGTATTTCGCTTCCATCTCCGCGGCGAGCTGAGGCTTCTCGGCCTCCATCTTCTGGACGTACGCCACCGCGTCGCCGACGGTTCGCAGGCTCGCAAGGTCCTCGTCGGGGACCTTCACGCTGTACTTGTCCTCGAGCTGCACGGCGATCTCCACCAGTGACAACGAGTCGATGTCCAGATCATCGACGAAGGACTTCTCGATCACCACCTCTGCGGCGTCGATACCCGTTACCTCCTCGACGATCTCCGCGATGCCTGCGACGATTTCTTGTTGCGTGGTAGCCACGAAACACCCTCCTCGGTGTGACGACATATACGTAGGTCTCCACCGTCCTCCGCCACCGCTTCGGTTTCCGCTGTCGGTGGCGGACGGCGGTGCCAGTACGCTATGAGCTCCAGTGGGGTGGAGGTTCAACAGGTTGTGACGGACAACACACGATCGCTGGTGAGCATCGGGGAGTTGGCGCGCAGGACCGGGCTCGCAGTGCGAACGATCCGGTTCTACTGCGACGAAGGCATTCTGGAGTCCCAGCGCAGCGCAGGCGGGCATCGGAAGTTCGACGCTGGCAGCGCCACCGAACGACTGCTGTTGGTGCGGCGGTTGCGCGCTCTCGGTCTCGGGCTGGACTCGATCACCGACGTGCTGCAGGAAGAGCGGTCGATGACAGAGGCCATCGCTGCCGAAAGTGAGCGGCTCGATATCGAATTGAGGTCGCTGGCGTGGCGGCGGGCGTCACTGCGGGCTATCGAGACGGTTGCTCCGGCGGAGCGGGGCGAGCGACTCGCGTTGCTGGCTGCCGCGCAGGATGGTGGTGCGGTGCACGAGTACCTCGTACGGTTCTGGCGGCACATTCTCGCACCGCTACCGCGGTGCGACAGCGATCCGTGGGTGTGCTGGAATGTCCCGGAGCCGCCTGCTGATCCGTCCGTCGACGAGGTTGTCGCGTATGCCGAATTGGCCGCTCTTGTCGCCGACCCCCAGATGAATGGTGCTGTGCGGCAGCAATACTGGCGGAATCAGCCGGAGCTGATCCGCGACCCGCGAGCGCTGTACGCCGACGTGGGTGACGTGATGGTGGACGTTGTGCCACTCGTAGCGGAAGGCGTGCGACCGCAGGCCGGAAGCGAACTCGATCGGTTCGTCGACGCCCATGCTCACGCGCGCGGGAAGCGTGATTCCCCGCGTTTCCGCGAACAGTTGCTGATCGACGCCACCGATTCCGACCACCGGATTCACCGTTACTGGGCGCTGACAGAACGGTTCTTCGGACCTCGTGTCACTGTCGGACGAGCCCACGACTGGGTCTACAATGCGCTGGCTCACTCCACCGACCTCGCCGATGCATAGGTGCCCGACCAGTGTTCGGGGGCGAGGCGCAGCAGGTTTGTTCAAGACTTCGAGCGGGCCGATCGGCGAGGGTCGAGGGCGAAGACATTCGACGAGTCCAGGAGTAACCATGGCCCCCATGCCGCCCACCGTTCGCAGCGCCTTCGAAGAGGAACTGCGTGCCGCGAGTGCCGCCACCGATCTCGGCGACATGTGGCGCGCGTTGGAGCGCGCACACATCCTGTCGCAGCCGTGGCCGTGGCCGCACACTCGCTCGCACTGGCACATGCTGCGGCTGGCGCTGCGGTGCCGCGACCGGAAGGAGGCGTTGGGCCAAGTGGTTCGGCTGTCGGGCGCGGGTCTCGGTTCGTCGCTGGGCCGGGTACCGATCGGCAACACCGGCCGCACCGCCGTGGGCATCATGACGCCCATGCCGATTCCCGCCGACCTGGCCGCGATCCTCGAAGCAGGGCGCGGCGAGACCGCCCGCACCTAGCCCCGAATCTCTACTACAGGCCGTCGTTTCGAGCGTAGGATGGCGTCGACCGGAAATACTCGCGACGAGCGAAGGGGAGTCCGGAGAATGCGAACTGTTCAACGTATTCGGAGCCATGTTGGGGCGTTCCGGCGGGCCCGCCGGAACCGCACCGATCTCGTCGGGTGGCTGGGGCGCAGGCCGCAGCTGCTGGTGAGCACGGCGGTCTACGAGACGATGTCGATCTTCGCCAACCGCCTCGACCCGCATCTCAAAGACTTGGCCGAGCTGAAGACCGCGGGCCTGGTGAACTGCGAATTCTGCCTCGATATCGGCTCGGCCATCGCCCAGTCCGCCGGGGTCACCGAGCGGCAGATCACCGAGCTGCCGCGCTATCGGACCAGCGATGCCTATACCGAGCTGGAGAAACTGGTCATCGCCTACGCCGAGGCCGTCACGGCGACGCCCGCGGTCGAACTGGACGACCTGCGCGATCGACTGCTGGTCCATCTCACCAAGGCGCAGCTCGCCGAGCTCGCCGCCGCGATCTCCTGGGAGAACCAGCGCGCCCGGCTCAACCAGGCGCTCGGCGTGCGACCCACCGGCATGGCCGAGGGCATGGCGTGCGCGCTTCCGGAGTCTCGGATCGGCTGAGCGGTCTCGAATCGGCTGAAAGGGACGCTCGAATCGGCAACGAGACGTTCGAATCAGCGACGCTCGAATCGGCTCGGCGGGACGCTCGACTGAACGCAGCGCCGTCCCGGACAAGCTGACCGGCGGACGTCCTGGCATCATCCGACCATGGTCATTCCCAGCGTATTGCCGGAGCGTCCGCCCGCAGGAACCCTTTTTCAGACGGGGTGGCCGGTCCGCCTCGCCGACATCGACAGGGAACACCGGCTCCGCCTCGACGCGATCGCCCGCTACCTGCAGGACATCGCCTTCGAACATCTCGAGGCGGTGGAGGATGGCGACACGCATCGGGGCTGGGTGGTGCGCCGCACGGTGATCGACGTGCTCGAGCCCGTGGTGTGGGGCGAGCGGGTCACCCTGCACCGCTGGTGCTCGGCCCTGTCGAACCGCTGGTGCACCATGCGGGTGCAGATCTTGGGCAGCGAAGGCGGCCACATCGAGACCGAGGCCTTCGTGATCCACTTCGGTATCGAGAGCGGCGTGCCGACCAGGATGAGCGACCGCTTCATGGCGCCGATGCTGGCCGGTACCAGCGAGCATCGCCTGCGTTGGCGGGCCGCCCTCACCGAATCCATGCCCGACGCGGCGTCGGCCGACGTCGAGGTGCTGCCGTTCCCGCTGCGGGTGGCCGACATCGACGTGCTCGACCACGTCAACAACGCGGTATACCTCGGTGCGCTCGAGGAACTGCTGGCCGGGCACGCCGACCTGCTCGCGGCCCCGTACCGGGTGATCATCGAGTACGCCAAGCCGCTCGAATCCGGCGAGCAGGTCCGGGTGGTCGGCCGTCGCGCCGGCGACACCCTGGACGCCTGGCTCGCCGTCGGCGACGAAGCGCGCGCGGTCGCCCGCATCACCCCGCTCTGACCGAGCGGGAGTGACGATGCGGTCTCGGGCTTCGAGGAACCCGTGACCGAGATCCTTAGTTGAGCTAACGTGTCGGGTGGGGATGGCTCATCGTGGAGGCGGACCAATGGCGGACGAAGCACAGGTCGCGCGACAAACCGAGCGGATCGCGCGGTTGTATGCCGAGCATCGGCAGATCCGGGACGCGGCGCCGACCCGGGAGATCAGTGCACTGATCCGGCAGCCGGGAACGCGGCTGCCGCGGATCGTGGAGACCGTCATGACCGGCTACGCCGAGCGCCCCGCGCTCGGGCAGCGAGCGGTGGAGCTGAGCACCGACCCGCGGACCGGCCGCCGGACGACGCGGCTGCTGCCGACCTTCGACACCGTGACCTACGGCGAGGTGTGGGCGCGGGTGGGCGCGGTCGCCGCCCACTGGCATCACGAGATCTCGGTGCGCGCGGGCGATTTCGTCGCCATCCTCGGCTTCACCAGCGCCGAGTACACCGTCCTGGATCTCGCCTGCGTGCATCTCGGCGCCGTCGCGGTGCCGCTGCAATCCGGTGCCTCCGTCGCGCAGTTGCGGCCCATCCTCGCCGAGACAGCACCTCGGGTGCTCGCCACCAGCCTCGACCTGCTCGACCACGCCGTGACCGGTGTGCTCGAAGGTCACCCGCCCGAGCGCCTGATCGTGTTCGACTACCACCCTGGCGACGACGATCACCGGGAGGCGCTGGAATCGGCCCGCCGCCGCCTGTCCGCCTCCTCGATCGTGATCGACACCCTGGACGACATCGTCGCGCGTGGCCGCGGACTCCCGCCCGCGCCGCTGCACGATCCCGACGACGACGAGCTCGCCCTGCTCATCTACACTTCGGGCAGCACCGGAACGCCCAAGGGCGCGATGTACACGGGAGCCTTGGTGACCGCGATGTGGCTGGCCCAGCCGCTGGTCGCGTCGATCAACCTCAACTACATGCCGATGAGTCACGTGGCGGGCCGGATGAGCCTGTACGGGGTGCTCGCCCGCGGCGGCACGGCGTATTTCACCGCGGCGAGCGATATGTCGACGTTGTTCGAGGACATCGCCCTGGTGCGGCCCACCGAGCTGTTCTTCGTGCCGCGCGTGTGCGACATGGTCTTTCAGCGCTATCAGAGCGAGCTCGACCGCAGGGCGGATGGAGACATCCCGTCCGCCGACCTCGAGGAAGCGGTGAGAACCGAACTCCGGGAAGACTTCTTCGGCGGTCGCTACATGACCGCGATGTGCGGCAGTGCGCCGCTGGCCGCCGAGATGAAGACTTTCGTGGAGTCCGTGCTCGACATGGAACTGCACGACGGCTACGGCTCGACCGAGGCGGGCGGCGGACTGGTCATCGACACGATCGTGCGCAGGCCCCCCGTGCTCGACTACAAGCTCGTCGACGTGCCGGAACTCGGCTATTTCCATACCGATTCGCCGCATCCGCGCGGCGAGCTGCTGCTGAAGACGACCGCGATGATCGCCGGGTACTACCGGCGCCCCGAGCTCGATGCCGAGATCTTCGACGACGACGGCTTCTACCGCACCGGCGACATCGTCGCCGAGCTCGGTCCGGATCGCCTAATCTACGTCGATCGCCGCAACAATGTGCTGAAGCTGTCCCAGGGCGAATTCGTGACGGTCGCCAAGCTGGAGGCGGTGTTCGCGGGCAGCCCGCTGGTGCGGCAGATCTTCGTGCACGGCAGCAGCGAGCGCGCCTATCTGCTCGCGGTGATCGTGCCGACCGCTGACGCGCTGGCCCGCTGGGAGGGCGCGGAACTCGCGGCGGCGCTGAGTGAATCGTTGCAGCAGGTCGCCAAGGACGCGGAACTGAACTCCTATGAGATCCCGCGCGATTTCCTCATCGAGACCGAACCGTTCAGCACCGCGAACGGGCTGCTCTCCGGTATCGGAAAGCTGTTGCGCCCCAAGCTGAAGCAGCGATACGGCGAACGCCTGGAACAGCTCTACGCCGATCTCGCCGCCGCCCAGAACGAGGAACTGCTCATGCTGCGCCACGAGGCCGCGACGCGACCGGTGCTGGAGATCGTCGGCCGGGCGACCCGCGCCCTGCTCGGCTGCGCGGGCGCGGACATCCGCCCGGACGCGCACTTCACCGATCTCGGCGGCGATTCGCTGTCGGCCCTGTCGCTGTCGAACCTGCTCGGCGAGGTTTTCGGCGTCGAGGTGCCGGTCGGCGTGGTCACCAGCCCGGCGAACGATCTGCGCGGACTTGCCGAATACATCGACACCGCCCGATCCGGCGCCGCGCAGCGGCCGAGCTTCGTCGACGTGCACGGTGACACCGGCCGGGTCACCGCCGCGCAACTCACGCTGGAAGCGTTCCTCGATCCGGCGACGCTGTCCACCGCGGGGGACCTGCCCCTCGCCACCGGTCCGGCCAGGACGGTGCTGCTCACCGGAGCCAACGGCTACCTCGGCCGCTTCCTCTGTCTGGAATGGCTGGAACGGCTGAATGCCGTTGGCGGCAAACTGATCTGCCTGGTGCGCGGCGCCGACGGGTACGCCGCGCGCAAACGGCTCGACGAGGTCTTCGACACCGGCGACGCCGAACTGCTCGATCGCTTCCACGAGCTGGCCGAACGCGGCCTCGAGGTGCTCGCGGGCGATATCGGCGAACCGAATCTCGGTGTGGACGAGGCGACTTGGCGGCGGCTCGCCGCGGAAGTCGACCTCGTCGTGCATCCCGCCGCGCTGGTCAATCACGTCCTGCCCTACCGGCAGCTGTTCGGCCCCAACGTGGTCGGCACGGCCGAACTGATCCGGCTGGCGCTGACCACGCGCCGCAAGCCGGTCAACTACCTCTCCACGGTGGCGGTCGCCGCGCAGATCGATCCGTCGAAGTTCGCCGAGGACGGCGACATTCGCGAGATGAGCCCGGTCCGGGTGATCGACGAGAGCTACGCCAACGGGTACGGCACCAGCAAATGGGCGGGCGAAGTGCTACTGCGCGAAGCCAATTCCCGGTTCGGGCTGCCGGTCGCGGTCTTCCGCTCGGACATGATCCTGGCGCACAGCCGGTACGCAGGTCAGCTCAACGTGCCCGACATGTTCACCCGGCTGCTGCTCAGCCTGCTCGCCACCGGCATCGCCCCCCGATCCTTCTACCGGACCGACACCGACGGGAAGCGCCCGCGCGCCCACTACGACGGCTTGCCCGCGGATTTCACCGCCGCCACCATCGCCGGGCTCGGCGCCGCGGCCACCGACGGCTTCCACAGCTACGACGTGCTCAACCCGCACGACGACGGGATCTCCCTGGACACCTTCGTCGACTGGCTGATCGAGGCGGGGCACCCGATCCACCGCATCGCCGACTACGACGACTGGCTCACCCGTTTCGAGTCCGCCTTGCGCGCCCTTCCCGAGCGTCAGCGCACCCACACCCTGCTGCCGCTGCTGCACGCGTACCGGCGGCCTGCGCCGCCCCTGCGCGGCGCGGCCCTGCCCGCCGAGAACTTCCGCGCCGCGGTTCGATCGCTCGAACTTCCCGGCGCCGAGGACATCCCGCACCAGTCGCCGGCGCTGATCGAGAAGTACGTCGGCGATCTGCGGCGGCGCGGGCTGCTCTGATGGCGGCGAAAGCCCGAGGCCCCGCGCATCGGAGGTCCGGTGCGCGGGGCCTCGCGGCTCGGGATCAGGCCCCGACGAACTTGTCGCCCGCGATCGAGGTCGACGGCGCGCCGTCGATACCGACCGGGATGTCGCCTTCGAGCGTGGTGCGGTAGAGCACCCGCGTGACGTCGAGGTGCGCGAGGTCGCCCGGGGCGAGGTGGGCGGTGGCCCGGTTGTCCCAGAACGCCAGACTGCCCTTCTCCCAACGGAATCGGACGGTGTAGGCGGGATCGGACAGCTCGTCGAACAGCAGCTTCAGCAGCGCGTCGCTCTGGCGCGGGCTGAGTCCGACGATCCGGGTGGTGAAGCCGGGATTGACGAACAGGATGCGTTCGCCGGTCACCGGATGCACCCGCACCACAGGGTGTTCGGTCACCAGCGGCGCCTTGGCCACCTTCTTCGCGTAGTCGCTGTCCTCCTGCCAGGCGGGCTGCTTGCCGCCGAACCGGTGCTCGGCGCGCAGGCCGTCGACGAAGGTACGGAGCGACTCGGGTAGGCCCGCGTAGGCGGCGGCCAGATTGGTCCAGCTGGTGTCACCGCCGCGCTCGGGTGCGATCTCCGCACGCAGCAGCGAGGCGGCGGGCGGGTTGATCAGCGGCGAGACATCGGTGTGCCAGTGGTTGGTGTAACTGAATTTGCGCACGCCGAACCGCTTTTCGTACAGGCGGCTGTCCACGGCGAGGATCTCCGGGAACTCGGTGGGCGCGTCGTCGTCGTAGGGGTGCGAGGGCGTCACGGAGCCGAAGCGCCGGGAGAACGCGATCTGTTCGGCGTGGCCGATGTGCTGGTCGCGGAAGAACAGCACCTTGTGCGCGTGCAGCGCGGCGGTGAGGTCGGCGACCTGCTGGTCGGTGAGATCGGCGCGCAGATCGACGCCGGTGACCTCGGCGCCGATGTGCCCGGCGACAGGGGCGATGTGGACGGTGGTCGGGGCTTCGCTGACGGTGGTCATGATCGTGTCTTTCGGGAGGTGATCGGCGATGGGCGGCGGTCAGGGCGACAGTTGCTGCTGCCCATGCGCATGTAGTCGACCTCGAGTCGTCGGATCAGCGGCATGGCATCGGTGATTCGCTGCGAGCTCAGGCGGTCGCCCGCGCGGTTTCCCGCGCGAATTGGCTTTCCACCGGCTCCAGCCCGTAGTGCCCGCGCAGCGTGGTCGCCGTGTACTCCGTGCGGAACAGCCCGCGTTCCTGGAGGATCGGCACCACCCGGTCGACGAAGTCGGTGAGTCCGCCGGGCAGGTACGGGGGCATGATGTTGAACCCGTCGGCGGCGCCGTTCTCGAACCAGGTCTGCAGCTCGTCGGCGATCTGCTCCGGGGTCCCGGCGAACGTGCGGTGCCCGCGCCCACCGCCGAGCTTGCCGATGAGCTGGCGCACCGTGAGGTCCTCCTGCTCGGCGAGTTCCTTGACGAGCGTGAATCGGCTCTTGCCGCCCTCGATCTCGCTCTCCTCGGGCAGCGGGGGCAGCGGCGCGTCCAGCGCGTGCGCGGTCAGGTCGACGCCGAGCAGGCTGGACAGCTGGCGCAGCGCGTAGTCGGGGGAGATGAGCTCGGTGAATTCCTGCTCGAGTGCGCGCGCCCGCTCGGGGGTGTCGGCGATGAACGGCACCAGACCGGGCAGCACCTTCAACTCGTCGGCGGAGCGCCCGTACTTGGGCAGCCGCGACTTCAGGTCGCGATAGAACCGCTGTCCTTCCTCGAGCGTGCGCTGTGCGGTGAACACCGCCTCGGCGTACCGGGCGGCGAACTCCTTGCCGCTCTCCGACGAACCGGCCTGCACCAGCAGCGGACGCCCTTGCGGGCTGCGCGGCGAGTTGAGCGGGCCGCGGACGCGGAACCGCTCGCCCGCGTAATCGATGGTGTGCACCCGGTCCGGGTCGGCGAACAACCCGGTTTCCTCGTCGAGCACGATCGCGCCCGATTCCCAGCTGTCCCACAGCTGAACGGCGACGTCGACGAACTCCTGGGCGCGTTCGTAGCGGCGCGCGTGCTCGGGGATGCCGTCGTACCCGAAGTTGAAGGCCTCCTGCTCGTTACCCGAGGTGACGATGTTCCAGCCGGCGCGGCCGCCGCTAAGGTGATCCAGCGAGGCGAAGACGCGGGCCAGGTTGAACGGCTCGTTGTAGGTCGTCGACGCGGTCGCGATGAGCCCGATCCGCTCGGTCGCCGTGGCGATCGCCGACAGCAGGGTCACCGGCTCGAAAACGGCCAGCGTGTTGCGCTTGATCTGCGGACCGACCGCGAGTCCGTCGGCGAAGAATACGGAATCGAGCTTGCCGCGCTCGGCGATGCGCCCGAGCTCCTGGAAGTGCGCGACGTCGAGCACCCGGCGCGCGTCGGTGCGCGGGTGCCGCCACGCGGCTTCGTGATGGCCGACGCCCATCAGGAAGGCATTGAGGTGAAAGGTCTTACGAGGTTCGGACATGGTGGGGTTCTGCGTTCTTTCGGAAGAGCACGATCAGGAGTGGTTGCGCCAGCGGGAGAAGCGGCGCTCGAGTGCGACGAGGATCCAGTTGAAGGTCAGGCCGAGCAGCGAGATGGCGAGGATGCCCGCGTACATGTTCGGGATCTGGAAGTTCTGCTGCGCGGCGGTGATGAGATAGCCGAGTCCCGCGCGCGCGCCGACCATTTCGGCGGCGATGAGCACCAGGATCGAGGACGCCGCGGCCATCCGGACACCGGTGAAGATCGACGGCACCGCAGCGGGCAGCACCACCTTCTGGAACAGCCGCAGCGGTCCGAAGCCGAGCGAGACCGCCGACTTGATCAGCAGCGGGTCGACGGTGCGCACGCCGGTGATGGTGTTCAGCAGGATCGGGAAGAAGCTCGCGTAGAGCACCAGCGCGACCTTCGACGTCTCGCCGATGCCGAGGATCAGCACGAAGACCGGAAGCAGGGCCAGCGCAGCGGTATTGCGGAACAGTTCGAGGATCGGATTCAGGAACTCGGCTACCGGCCGGTACCAGGCGATGCCGATGCCGACCGGGATGGCGACCAGCAGCGCCAAGGTGAAACCGCTGAGCGAGCGGGTCAGGCTGGTGGAGACGTGCTCCCACATCTCGCCGCTGGCCACCAGATCGGCGAACGCCTGCACCACGACCGAGAAGGGCGGCAGGAAGACCTCGTCGACGAGCCCGACCCGCGGCGCGCTCTCCCACAGCGCGAGGAACAGCGCGATGACGATCGTCGGTTTCAGCAGGCGCCAGCCGAGCCGCACGGCGGCGGCGAGCAACCGGGACGCTTGTGCGGGACGCACGCGCGCCGGTCGGGCGGGCGTGGATGTCTTCGGTTCGGCCCTGTGGCCTGCGGTCTTCTCCAAGACCGGCACTGCGCTAGACATGGGCGTGCCTCCTCTCGTTGCCCGCGGAGCCGATCTCCGCGCGTTCGATTCCCTGCGCGCGACTCACTTCGGTCTGCAACAGCTCCCAGATCGCGTGCCGGTATTCGCGGAAACGCTCGCCGGAACGGATGTCGGCTCCGGATTCGCGGTCGATGTCGATCTCGAGGATCGACTTGACCCGCCCCGGCCGCGAGGTCAGCACCGCGACCCGCTGTCCGAGGTAGACCGCCTCGTCGATGCCGTGGGTGATGAACAAGATCGTCTTCCCGGTCGCCTTCCAGATGCGTAACAGCTCGTCCTGCAACGATTCCCGGGTCTGCGCGTCCAACGCGGCGAACGGCTCGTCCATCAGCAGCACCTCGGGGTCGAAGGCGAGGCTGCGCGCGATGGCCACGCGCTGTTTCATGCCGCCGGACAGCTCGTGCGGGTAGCGGTCGCCGAACCCGGCCAGTCCGACCAGTTCCAGGTAGTGCTCGGCCAGTTCCCGGCGCTGCGCCCGGCGCAGTCCCTTGGCCTCGAGCCCGAACTCGATGTTCGTCCGCGCGGTGCGCCACGGCAGCAGCGCGTACTGCTGGAACACGATGCCGCGGTCGAGGCCGGGTTTGGTGATCGGCTTGCCGTCCAGCAGCAGCTGTCCCGAAGTGGGCTTGCTCAACCCGCCGAGCAGATCCAGCAGCGTCGACTTGCCCGACCCGCTGGGGCCGACGAGCACGAGGAACTCGCCCTCGCGCAGGTCGAGCGAGATGTCCTCCAGCGCGGTGAACTGTTCCTGCGAGCCGCGGATCGCGAACTGCTTGCTCACCCCGCTGAGGCGGAGTTTGACTGCGGTGCCGGTCATTTCGCTGCCACCACCTCTCCGGTCGGGCCCGTGGTCGGTCCGTAGGTGCCGTTCGCGTACGGGTTGTCCTTGTTGGTGAACAGGTCCTTCGCCGAGAGCTTGCCCTGGGCCAGGTCGCCGTTGCGGACCAGCCAGTCGATCCAGATCTGCAGCTCCTTCTCCGCGATCACCGCGCCGGGCACCGGAATGCCGGGGCTGCGCCAGTACTTCAGCAGTGCGGTGTTCTCGTTGCGCCCGCGCTTGGTGATGATGGATTCGAAGCGGGCGAGTACCTGGTCGCGCGGCGTCACCTGGAGCCAGCGGGTGGCGCGGGCCGTGCCCTGCACGAAGTCGCGCACCGCCGCCGGGTGCTGCTGGATGTAGTCGTTGCGGAAAACGTAGGTGCCGTAGTCGAACTCGCCGAAGATCGCCTTGTCGGCGAAGAGCGGGTGGATGCCGCCGCGCTCGACCGCGGTCTCCCGGAACACGCCGCCGAGCGCGGCCACGTCGATCTGCTTGTTGCGCAGCGCTTCCTCGGTGTTCACCGGTGGCACCACCACGAGCTCGACCTGCTTGATCTCCTGATCGCTCAGCCCCTCGCGATGCAGCCATTCGCGCGTGACGAACTCGTGGTGCGCGCCGAGGGTGTTGATTCCGACCTTCTTGCCGATCAGATCCCGGGCAGAGGTGATGCCGGAATCGTCGCGCACGAAGTAGCCGGTGTAGGAGAGTTCGTCGGCGCCATAGGAACTCAGCACGGAGGTGACCGGCGCGCCGCCTGACACCAGCTTCACGACGGCGCCGTTGAAGGCGCTGCCGAATTCGATCTGCTTGGTGGCCGCGGCCTGGATGTTGGCGGGCCCGCTGGTGGTGTCGCCTTCCCAGTGCAGCTCGATTTCCGAGAAGTAGCCGAGATCGGCCGCCAATTCGAAGGCCGAGACCTGGCCGGTGGACCCCTGGTAGCGGAGCACGGTTTTGCCGTCGGCGGTGGTGGCGGGTTCGGACGAGCCGCACCCGGCCAGGACCGCCACGGCGGTGGGGATCGCGAAGACGGCGGCGAGCGCGCGGATCACCCGCGGTCGTCGATTCAGGGACAACATCTTTCGGTTCTTTCTGAATGCGCTCACCACCGGACGAGGGCATGCCGGTACGGCAGGTGAGCGTGGGAAGGGCTACCTGATCGAGGGGCGTGGCGCGGCGAAGCGCCACCGTTCAGCGGCGACAGACTCCGTGCGGGACGCGCATGAGATCCACCGTGCGGCGACGCGTCAGCGGCAGGGAGACGATCATTGCCCGCGACGAATAGGGCTCACCCATGGGGAACCTCCCGTGTGTCGGCGGCAAATCGGACGTGCAAGCACTATCGCGTGGCCGACGCGGCGCGACAATGATTCCGCGCAGGTCGCGCCTAATCCTTGGGGTGCGCTCAGAGGTGGTACCGCACGACGGGACTCCACAGCACGAAGCTGTCGATCCCGGCGGCCGCGGTCGCGTCGATCTGGGCCTGGACCTCGGCGGGACCGTAGGTGACGCCCAGGCTGAAGTCCTGTAGCCACGGCACGACCTTCGCGCCGGTGCCCTCGGTGATCCGGCGGAAATCCTCCAGCGAGCGCAGCACGATGTCGTACGGCTGCCCATTCGGGTTCGCGACCCCGTACTCGCCCGAGTTCCAGTGCGAGGGATAGACCATCGG
The DNA here is from genome assembly GCF_057708325.1 of Nocardia sp. bgisy134. NCBI lineage: Bacteria > Bacillati > Actinomycetota > Actinomycetes > Mycobacteriales > Nocardiaceae > Nocardia > Nocardia sp. bgisy134. Next base: position 198,440 of record NZ_JBYIRW010000012.1, on the reverse strand, counting down.
CGCCACGTAGTCGAGGTGCGCGGCCATCATCGGAATGTCCTGGGCGATCTGATCCGGCCGGGTGGCGGCGATGCCGAACACCGCGGCGCTCTGGAAAGCGCCCGCGTCGTGCACCGGATCCCGGCTCTCGCGCAGGAACTCCGCGATCGAGACGATCGGGTCGACCGTCGCGCCGGGAAACGCCATGCTCGACAGGCTGCCGTCCGGACGCCGGATGTAGTCGTACATGATCTCGTCGAACCCGAGCGCCGCCGCTTCGGCCGCGAGATCGATGTTGTACTTGCGCACCTCCGGGTGCGCGAAATTGGTGAAGGCGATCGCCCCGTACTTGCTGGAATACGGCTGGCCCCCGGGATTCTGCACGACCCAATCCGTCCGTCCCGCGTGCCAGGCCCATTCGGCCAGTGTCGGGTCGCGGAACGCCACGATCCGGCCGATCACCCGCAGGCCCATCTCGTGCAACCGGGTCAGCGCGGCGCGCGCGTCGTATATCGCCGTGGCGGCGCCGGATTCCCTGGCCAGCGGCACCTGGGAGTCGTAGCCGACGACGCCGTCCTCGTCCTTGATGTCGAGCTGGACAGTATCGATGCGTCCGGCGCGGGCCAGGTCGAGCACGCCCTCGCGCAGCCCTTCGTGCGACCACGCGTGCGCGGTGACGTGCACCGCCCTGATCCTCGGCAGCTCGACGATCGCCGTGAGGGGCGTTCGCGTCGTGTTGCCCGCGGCGTCGACCGCGACGAGCTCGGCGCCGCTCGGCGCGCGCGGCAGGGTGATCTCGAAGGCGCCGTCGTCACCGGTCGGCGCCGAGACGTCGCCGACCGAGACCCGCTGCGCGCCGATCGCCTTGCCGCGCAGCGTGACCGGCTCGCGGTAGGAGCGCACGGGCTCGGTCCGGTCCAGCTGTACCGTGGGCGGCGTCGAATCCACCGTGAACGACTCGGTGGCGCCGGGATCGGAGCGCAGGAAGCCGAGCGGGCCGCCCACGGGGATCTTCGCGGTGAATTCGTGTGGGCCGTCCGGCAATACACCCGGGCGGTAGACCACGTCGTCGCCCTCGACCACGCCCTCGACCGGTGTGCCGTCGAGCTCGAGACGGACCGCGTTCGGGTCGTGGCCCGCCACGTCGACGCGCAGCGCCAGCTCCGGCGCGGCCGCGGCGCCGACGACGCCGGCGGGCAGCCCCGTCACGGTGAACCGTTCGGCGGCAGGCCGGAACGCCGCGACAAGGACCGCGGCGGCGAGCATCGACCCGACGACGGCCACCGCGATCGCAGCGAGCCGCCGAGCGCGGGTATCCGGAACACGTCTGAGCAACGCGCGCACCAACTTTCGACTCGAGTTGCCCTACTATCCACGGCGGCGCGGCCCGATGTCGGGCATTTCGCCCATAAGTCGCTGATTCGGCACATTGCCCGCGTACGGTGAGCCGATGGCGAGCTTTGGCGCGTTGGCGTATCGATGCGCACTGTCGGTGCTGACGTTCGCGCTGCTGCTCGGGTGCGGCGCGGCCGAATCCACCACGCCCGCCGTGGTTTCCAGCCCGGCCCCCGCCGCACCCACGCCCCCGCCGGTGGACCCGGCCGCCGTCGGCGCGAACGAGCTCGGGCTCGTCCCGGTGCTGATGTACCACCAGGTGACTGCGCACCCCGCCGGCGAATACGACCAGACGCCCGAGGAATTCCGCGCGGAACTCGAGCGGCTGTACCGCGAGGGCTACCGCCCGGTCACCGCCGCGGACTACGTCTCCGGCGCCATCGACATCCCGGCGGGCACGCACCCGGTGGTGCTCACCTTCGACGATTCGCCGGTCAGTCAGCTCACCCTGACCGGCGATGGACGCCCCGCGCCGGACAGCGCCATCGGCATACTCGAGGAATTCGGTGCCGCGCACCCGGATTTCCGCCCGACCGCGACGTTCTACGTGAACAACGAGGCATTCGGCGACGACCGCCGCGCGCTGGCCTGGCTCGCCGGACACGGCTACGACCTCGGCGCGCACACCGCATCGCACGCCAACCTGTCCCGCTTGGACGCGGCCGGAGTGCAGCGCGAATTGGTGCAGAACCTGCGCGCCGTCGCCGCGGCCGCACCGGGTGCCCCGGTACGCACCATGGCCTTGCCGCTGGGCATCTTTCCCGCCGACCGGCGGCTCGCCGCCGCGGGCGAATGGGACGGCACGCCCTACTCCTTCGCGGCCGTCATGCTGGTGGGCGCCGAACCCGCGCCCTCGCCCTACGGTGCGATCGATCCCGCCGGTGTTCCGCGGATCAGGTCAGGGCGCGGAGAGGTTCCGTTCGATTCGGCGCACTGGCTGGACCGGCTCGCCCGGGACCCGAGCCTGCGCTATACGTCCGACGGTGATCCCGGCCGTGTCTCGTTCCCGCGCGGTCTCGCGCCGGAAATCGCTGCGGCGTGGGCGGATCGGGCGCGCGCCTACTGAATGCCCCACCGGCCAAGGCCGCTCAGCGGTGCGTCCGGTACTCGGCGAGCAGTCGTCGCACGCCGTCGACGGGTTCGCCGTGCCAGGGGAAACCGAGCCGGGCGGCGACTTCGGCGGCGACCTCCGCGAACAGGTCGACCGTGGCATCCAGCGCCCGCCGCGCGTCGTCGGCGTCGAAGCGGCCGAAGGTCTCGTGCACCCGCCGCCACAGGTCGGCGGGCAGCCACTCGTCCATGTGGTGGCCGATGTACCAGGTGTAGCGCGGACGGTCCGGGTCGCTCGCCCCGTACCACTCGAGCATGAGGAGCAGGCACTCCTTCATGGTGTTGTCCCGGAACTTCGCCACCCACAGCTCGCCACGGTTCAGGTAGATCGGCACCTGCGTGGCCTCGAAGAGGAATTCGTCGGTGACCGCGGTGAATTCGGCGAGATCGGGCAGCGCGGGCTTCGGGGTTTCCCCGGTGGGCGCAGGCAGCCGCGCGGCGAGGCCCGCGCGGTCCAGATGGACGCGGAAGCCGCGCTGGTACAACTCGTCGAGTCCGTGCTCGATCATGCCGGTGAGGCGTTCCTCGCCCGCGATCGTGACATCCATCTTGCGACCACCCGCGTAGACGACAACCAGGGGAGCGGGCCACGGGTGGTCCATCGCCTCGTCCTCGTTCTCGTCCTCGAAGGACACGGCCAGCAGGACGTCGCCGAAGCGGTGCAGCCAGCTCCGGTCGGCGAAGAATTCCGGCCAGTGCGGAGTGATGATCTCCAGATCGAGATCGGAGTATCGGTCGATTCGGTCGCCGCGGCCGCGCGATCCGGTCTGCACGAGTGCGGTGATCCGGTCGTCCTGCCGTGCCCAGGTGACGACGGCGGCGAGGAGTTCCTCGGCATCCTCCATCGGACGACCGTATCAAGAGCGGAATTCCGGCGGGCCAGATGGGATTCGGGCTGAAGCCGGGACCCTGGTCCCAGCTGACCTGCACGGCGATGGTGGGCGCTTTGGGGGCATTGCGACCCACCCTGCAACCTCGGGGCTACCAAGGCTGTTCCAGCGTAAGCCAATAATTTGCTGCACCAGCCCGTTTCGGGTGAAAGACATCGTGTCGTTACCGAATTTACGCAGACAGAAGGTGTTGCAGGTCGTAATTCCGCCGAGGTCACGCTGTGTTGCGCGGTGCGCGCGAAGCGGTCACGGTCGTGCCACGAGCCGACGCGTTCGACGCCACGACGGGCAAGAGATGGATCGATCGGCTATGACAAGGCACACTTCGCCGTGAGTAATCGCGGATTCGAGGTATCCCTCACCAGTCGTATTTCGTCGCTCCGCCCGCGGGCGGACGCAGGAAGGTCGTGGTCGATGATCCGGGAACGGGTGGACAAGATCGTGCTGTCGGCGATCGACAAGAGCGCGAGAGCGCAGACGCCGCTGGTCGAACGGTACGAAGACTGGCTGCGCGGCGCGTATCCAGACGAGACGCCGGAGCAGGTTCTCGAACGCGTGCGGCGGCACTATCTCCTCGCGGTGACCGCGAGCGGCGCCGCGGTGGGCGTCTGCGCTGCCGTGCCGGGGATCGGCGTGGTCACCGGCCTGGCGGCGATGGGTGTGGAGACGGTCTTCTTCGTCGAGGCGTCGCTGCTCTACGCGCTCACCGCCGCCGCGATCCACGGTGTCGAACCCGATGAGATCGCGCGCGAGACCGCGCTGGTGTCCGGCATCGTGTTCGGACCCGGCGGCGTCCAGTTCGTCGGCAAGAACACCGCGAACGCGGCCAAGAACTGGGCCACCGAGCTCGCGAACCGGATTCCCGGTGTGTCGAGCCTGAACGAGGACGTGCTCGAGCGAATCGTCGTGCCGGCCATCGCCAAACGCAGTGTGCTCGCGTTCGGGCGGGTGATCCCGGCGGGCATCGGCGCGATCGTCGGCGCGACCGGCAACCGGGTGCTGGCCGAGACGGTGATCTCCAACGCGCGCAACGCATTCGGTCCCGCTCGGGCGAGCTGGATGGTGCTCGACGACTCGATGACGGACGCGACGTACCCCGAAGAACCGCTCGTCGACGTCTCTGAGCCGAGCTGAGCGACGCTCCGGGCGCGGAGCGGTCGAAATGCGTGGAAAAGGCTACTGCCGCGTGGTGCCGTACCGTGACTCGCGCGGGGTGGCCGGCCGAGCGCTCGATCCGAACATGACGCGCTGCCACCAGGCGTCGAGCCGACTGGGTTCGGGCCAGATGACGACGGCGGGATCGGGTTCGGACTGCTCGGTTGCGGCGTTGTCGACCATGCGTGCCTCCTCGGCAGGTGGGCCGGGCGCATACGTGGTCGGGCCGCGAGCCATCGCGGCGTGCTCCATTGCACAGGACCGACGGGAGAACCCCTTGGACTTCCTGCCCCCGAACGAGATCACGCGGTCAGGACGTCGACCCACTTCTGATTCCAGGTAGCCACAATTTTAGCGGACGTCAGCATTTCGGGAGGGAAACTTTTCGGAGGCACGTCCCGTACGGCGCCTGGTTTGCGAACGCCGAGAGAGGTGGCACTCCTGATTCCGCCGGTCGGTGGCGCATTACCCGCTCGTGGTGGGAGTGTGGGCTGATGGCTACGAAGGCGGCTGCGCCGAGGCGGGCGCTTCGGTCCTCGGTGGCGCTCGTGTCGGCGCTGGTCCTGCTGCTGGCCGGGCTGGTGGCGTGCGGTGCGCAGCGCGGCGGCGTCGCGGGGTCGCCCGGCGAGGTCGTCTCGGTGACGCCGGTGCTCGGCACGACGACCGAGCAGACGGCCGCGTACCTGGACGAATGGGCGATCGAGACCCCGGTCCGCAACGGCGTCGACGCCTACCGGGTCGTCTATCGCACCTCGGCGCCCGACGGCGCCGACACCACCGCGAGCGGCCTCGTGGTCCTGCCGCGCACCGAGGCGCGCAGGCTGCCGGTCGTCAGCTATGCGCACGGCACGATCGTGCGCAAGGACGAAGCGCCCTCCGCCGACGCCGAGACGGACCGGGCACGCACCGCCCTGTTCGCGGCCGCCGGGTACGCAGCGGTCGCCCCGGACTATCTCGGCCTCGGCGAGGGGCCTGGCGTGCACCCGTACGCGCACGCGCCGACCGAGGCCAGCGCGTCGGTGGATCTGCTGCGCGCCGCGCGGACGGTGGCCGAGCGGGAGGGGCGCGAGCTCGACGACACGCTGCTGGTCACCGGGTTCTCCCAGGGCGGCCAGGCCGCGATGGCCCTGGCCGAGCGGGTGGCCGCCGCGCCGGACCTCGGTTTCACGCTGGCGGGAGTCGCCGCCGTGAGCGGTCCGTACGCCGTCCGCGAGGTGCAGGCGCCCGCCGCGCTGGACGGCCGCATGACCTCGCGCGCCGCGGTGCTGTACATCGCCTACTGGCTCACCGCGATGAATCGGATCTACCACCTCTACGACGAACCGGGCGAGGCGTTCCAGCAGCCCTACGCCGAGCGTGTGGAACAGCTCTTCGACGGTCGTCACGACGTTCTCACGGTCTCCACCGCACTGCCCGCCACCCCGCGCGAACTGCTGACCCCGCGCTTCCAGGCCCTCGCGCTCGACCCGACCGGCGCGGCGCTGCGCGCGATGACCGACAGCGACCGTGCCTGCGACTGGACGCCCCGCGCGCCGGTGCGGCTCTACGTTTCCTCGGCCGACCGCGCCGTGCCCGCGGCGAACGCCGAACTGTGCCTCGCGACACTCGGCGGCGACCGGGCGAGCGTGGTCGATCTCGGGCCCGTCGACCACTCGGCGACCGTTCGCCTCGCGCTGCCCCAGATCCTCGCGTGGTTCGGCGAGCTGGCTCCGGCCGTGTGACGCCCCGCGCGGAATTCCAAATCTCCTGCCGGGCAACGCCGCTGGTGAAAGGCGGGCACGGTGCGCACACGGCGATCGTCGGTATATTGGCCGTCGGGTCGGGGCCCTTCGATAGGAGTGATTCACTGATGCGTCAAAGGTTGACGTTCGGCCTCGGCCTCGCGTCCTTCGTCATGGCGGCGGCCGGGGTGCTGGCGCCGCAGGCGGTCGCGCAGGAGCTGGCGCCCGGCGTCTCGTGCAAGCAATTCAGCTGTCGCAACGACACCGACGACACCTACCGGGTGCGGTCCGTCGTGACGTGTTCGGATGGGGCGGGCCAGGTTTCGGTCGTGACGTACGCGCGGCCGCAGGCGACGACCCCGGTCCTCGCCGGGTGCCCGCACGTCACCGTTCCCGGCAAACTGGAGCATCACCCGCCGGTCATGAACCCGGACGGCCGTGGCTACGACTACCCGCCGCCCACCATCGGGCCGCCCGAGGTCGTGATCACCTACCCGGTGCTGATCGAGCACCGCAGCGCCGAGATCGACAACACTCCGCGGCGGCAGTCGACCGGTTCGGCCGGCTGATCGTTTCTCGAGTCAGGCCCGAGGCGGGCGTCGCCGTCGGCTGCTCGGAGCCGACGGGCTAGGCAGCGATCGCGGCGGTGCCGGTCGCTCAGGGCCCGGATCGCGAGCGGCGCGCCGGGCGACTCGTCCGGCGCGGCGGGCCGCCGATGGTCCGGGCTCCCACTGCACTGCGCCGGTCACACCTGGTAGGCGCGATCGGCGATGGGTGACCGCGGCGACGCCCGCGCCGAGGGCGATCAACAGCGCCAGCACGGCGGCGAACCGGTTCCGGCGCGATCGGCCGCGGTTCCGGCGAGCGGACGCCGGACCGACGGCGCAGTCGAGCGCCCGCATCAATCGGTGCTCCAGACCGGCGGGCGGGGTCCGCGCGTCGAGAACGCTCAACGCCGCCAACGTTTCTCGCACCTGGTCGACCGTCTCGTCGAACTCCGCGGCGCTCACCCGGTCGGCGGCCGCACGTCGTTCTTCGATGAGCCGGCGCTCGACCTCGGTCACGGCATGCAACGCGTACGGGTAGGCCAGCTCGAGCAGGTCCGCCTCGGAGTGTTCCAGCGGGTTCTTCATTGTCATCGCTGCTTGGTGCTTCCGTCGTACGAGCCGAGCGTGGCCCTCGCTGATTGGACGGTATGGACTTCGGTGCCCTCCGGCGCGCGGATGGGGTTTCGGCGACGAATTGTGTGAAATTCTCTCGTTTCACCTCGGGTGGGCGGCCTTCATTGATGAAATAGGTTGGCGATTTTCGGGACTCGGCCTGGGCCCGAGCGGCAGGAGGTGCTCAGGTGAATCGATCCGGACCTACCGGCGCGGTCTCGAACGGGATGCGTGCGGCGCCGCTGCTGCTGATCGCGGCGGTGGTCGCGGTGGTCACCGCCGTCGTACCCGGTGCGGTCGGCGGGCGCGCCGAGGCGGACCCGGGCTGCCCTGCGGTCGCCGGGGTCTTCCTGCCCGGAACCTGGGAGACGAATCCGTGGGCGGACGAGACCGCGCCGGTGGGCATGCTGGCGCCGCTGGCCACCGGGTTGTCGGCCGGTCTCGGCGACTCGTTCGCCTTCCGGTTCCCGGCCTACGAGGCCGCGGCGTTCGATCGAATGCCCTACGGCGACAGCAAGGCGACCGGCGTCGCGGCGGCCTCGCGCGCTGTCACCGACTTCGGGCGTGACTGCCCCGCAACGAGATTCGTCCTCGCCGGATACAGCCAGGGCGCCGACGCGATGGGTGACCTGGCCGCGGAGATCGGCTGCACCGGCGCGCCGATCGCCGCGGACCGTGTGCTCGCGGTGGGCCTGATCGCCGACCCGCGCCAGGGCACCGGAGGCGCGACCCTGATCGGCCCGCCCGTCCCCGGCCAGGGCATCGCGGGCCCGCGTCCGAGCGGCTTCTGCGCGGTGTCGGCCGTGACGGCCCAGATCTGCGCGACCAAAGACCGGTACTGCTCGACCGACGTGGCTGCCCACCCGCTGCTCGCGTCCCTCGGACGGTTGCTCGCCCAACCGAGCGACGCCGACCCGGCGACCGCGAACGACTCGTCGACCGCCGCGCTGAACACCCTGCTCGCCTCCGATTTCGGCGACGTGCGACTGGCGGAGCTGCCCGCCGCGATCGACCGCCTCGGTGGATACGGCGCGGTGGGGACGAACGCCGCCGCCCGGCTCGCGGCCGCGGCGGGCGAGCTGAGCGCGACGCTGCGCCCGCTGCGTGAGCTGGATCGCTGGATGAACGAACATCCCGCGGCGCGAGTCGATCTCGCGGCGGGCGCGGCGGGCTCGCCGGAGCGCCTCGCCGCGGCGGTGCTGGACGGCGTCGCACGATCCGATATCGGCGCCGCGTTGGACGCGCTCGACGTGATCGCGGAGCCAGGTCCCGAATCTTTCCCTGCGCCAGGCGATGTCGTCGCTGTGGTCGTCGACGCGACCGGGCCGCTGCTCGAGCTGGTGCGCACCGAATCCGAGGAGGCGTTGCGCGCGGCGTGGCGGGTGCTCGCCGAGCGGTGGCCCTCGGTGCTGATCGGGCGGATCGCGGCGGTGGCCGCCGACAGCGTCCAGTTCGCCGCGCGGCTGCCCGCGATGGGCGAAGCGCTGGTGCGCCTCGCCACCATGATCGGCGCGGGCGTGGACTTCTCGGCCGTCGTGCGCGAACTGTACGACCTTGTCGCGCGACTCAATTCGGCGTTCGCCCCGCTGGTGTGGACGGTGCGCGACGACCTGCGTGAGGTGTCGCGGCTGCTCGGCCTGATCCCGGACGACAGCGGCGCGGTCCACCTCGCCGCGCAACTGGTGCGGGCGCTCGCCGAGATCGATACCCCCGCGCTGGTCGGTCAGGTGAGTCTGCTGCAAGACGATCTGTGGGGCGTGGTCCAGGCCGTCGGCGCGGGCGCGGCGCCGCTGGACATCGCGGCACGAATGAACGCCGTGATCCCGACATTGTTCGGCTTCGTGACACTGGCCGTGGACGACCTCACCGGCCCCGCGGGCGCGGAACTGCACCGGCTCACGCGCAACGTGCTCGGCGCGGTCGGCGGGCAGGGACCCGATGCCCTGCTCCGATTGATCTCGGAAGCGTTGAGCGCCACCGCCTTCGTCGCCTCGGGCGCACACCAGAGCTACGGACGCTATGTGATCGATGCCGACGGCCGCACCGCAGTCGACTGGCTGGCGCGGTGGTTCCTCGATCGCGCCGGCGCTGGGTGAGGGACCGGCCGCGGTCCGGTACGGAAGGCGCCGTGAGATGCGGCGCGGCGGGTTCGGGCACGCGCCCATCACCTCAGGCGTCGTGTCGCCGCAGCCGCTGCCACCCCGCCCAGATCGCCGTGGCCGACCAAGCGGCGGTGACGAGCAGCCCGGTCCACGGATCGAGCGGGCCGACGGGGTCGAGCACGAGGACCTGGCGACCGGCGCGGTCCGGGAGGAAGGCGACGACGCCGCTGTCGGCACCGACATCGCCGAGGACGAACGACAGCAACAGCACGGTTGGGATGAGAACGCCGATGGCTGCGGCGCGGCTCCGCAGGAGAGTGGCGATTCCGGCCCCGAGCAGAGCCATCAGCGTGAGATACAGGGAGCACCCGACGACCGCGCGCAGGCCCGCCGGATCGTCGAAGGTGAGGCGACTCTCGTCGAGCAGTGGTTGCCCGGCGAAGACGCAGGTGAGCCCGGTCGCCAGGCCGACGAGGAAGGTCGCCCCAGCGATGACGGCCAGGTTGGCCGTATACAGCAGGCCGCGCCGAGGCACGGCGAGCAACCAAACCCGCGTCCCGTTGTTCTCGAGCTGCGCCGCGGCACAGAGCGCGCCGAAGCAGATCGCCACGACCTGCCCGAAGTTGACGCCGTAGAAGGACGTCAGCAGCGGGTCGAAGTCCGGATCGGCGGCCTTCTCGCGACCGAGGGTGGCGCTGCCGACCAGCGAGAAGCCGGCGGTGACCAGATACAGCAGCGCGAGCACGCCGCCGAGCGACGGCAGCGAACGGGTCTTGATCCATTCGGAATGGAGTACGGGCGCGAACGACACGGTCATACCTCCGTGGTGGTGGGTCGGGTGGCGTACTCGGCTTCGCCCGAGGTGAGGGCGAGGTAGGCGTTTTCGAGCGAGGCGTGTTCGTCGGCGAGTTCGAGCACCGGAATGCCTTCGCGGGCAAGCAAAGCCCCGAGTTCCTCGGCCCGGACGCCGGGCACCAGCCAGCGATCGTCGTCGTCCTCGACAGGATCGAGGCCGGAGCGCGTGAGCACCTCGCGCACGCGTGTCCCGGTGGCGGTGCGCACCCGGACGCGGCGCTGCGCGTGGGTGGCGATGAAATCGTCCAGCGTCGTGTCGGCCAGCACCCTGCCGCGGCCGAGGACGAGCAGGTGGTCGGCGAACGACGCCGTCTCGCCCATCAGATGGCTGGAGACCAGCACCGTGCGGCCCTCGCCCGCGAGTCTGCGCAGCGTTTCCCTGATCCAGATGATCCCTTCGGGATCGAGGCCGTTCGATGGCTCGTCCAGCATCAACACCGGTGGATCGCCGAGCAGGGCGGCCGCGATGCCGAGCCGCTGGCGCATCCCGAGCGAGAAGGTCCTGATCCGCCTGCGCGCGGCCTCGGCGAGGCCGACTTCCTCGAGCACGCGCTCGGCGCGGCGCGGTGCGAGGCGGTTGCTCACCGCCAGCGCGAGCAGATGGTCGCGCGCGGTCCGGGCGGGGTGGGCGGCGAAAGGATCGAGGAGCGCGCCCACCAGCGCGAGCGGTTGCCCGGAGTCGACGAACGACTGCCCGCCGAGCGAGGCGGTGCCGGAGGTCGGCCGATCGAGCCCGAGGATCAGGCGCATCGTCGTCGACTTGCCCGCCCCGTTGGGGCCGAGGAAGCCGGTGACGACGCCGGGCCGCACGGTGAACGTGACATCGTCGACCGCCCTGATCCGCCCGTAGTTCTTGCTCAGCTCATGCACGTCGATGCTGGTCACGGCCTCCAGCCTGGTCGCGGAGCGGACGCGAATCTCCCCCTGCGCGTGGGTTCGATATCCCCCGCTCGGGGGAGCGGATCGGGTGCGGGCGGCTGGCACGATGAGGTCATGCTCCGTGCCTTCGCCGCGATGCCGGCCCGCCCGGTGACCTACTCCCGCGGGCTGCACCTGTGCCTGCCCCTGGCATTTGTCGCGGTGTGGTTGTTCATCGACGCCGAACGGCCCTATGTGATCGCCCTGTTCGCCGTTCCGGTCGGATTGATACCGGCGATGCGGCTGGCCGAAGGCATGCAGGCCCGACTGTTCCTGCTGCCCCACGATCGGGACCGGGCGACCATCGCCGCGGCCCCGTCTGCGTCGTGGTCGGACCGCTGGCGCACGGTGCTGTGGCTGGAGGCGCGGCTGGCGCTGAGCACGGTGATGCTCGCTGTGAGCGTGCCGATGATCCTGCTGTGCGCGGACCTCGTTGCCGCAGCGGGCGGCGGTACCCTCGACGCGCTCGTACGGATCGAGCAACCACACTGGTGGTATGTGGTTCTCGTGCCGCTGCCGGTGATCGTCGTTCTCGCTACCCTCGTCGGTCTCGGCGAACTGGTCACGGCGCTGGCAGGTTTGCTGCTCGGTCCTTCGGCGGCGGAGCGGACGAAGGCGTTGGAGCAGCGCACCGAACAGCTGCTCGAACACAATCGTCTCGCCCGCGAACTGCACGACTCGATCGGTCACGCGCTCACCGCCGCCGTGCTCCAGGCCGCGGCGGCGCGCACCGCGGGCGATCCGCAATTCACCGCGCGAGCGCTGACCGCCATCGAGGAAACCGGCCGAGCAGCGCTCGACGATCTCGATCGCGTCCTGCGGGTGCTGCGCGACTCCGAGGCGCCCGGCGGTCCGCGTCCAACCCTGGCCGACGCGCCGCGCCTGTTCGAGTCCGCGAGATCGGCGGGAGCGCGAATCGAGGACCGCACCACCGGCCCGGTGGACCGTGTCCCCGGACCGATCTCGCGCGAGGGCTACCGGATTCTCCAGGAGGCGTTGACCAACGTCTTGCGCCACGCCGGGCCGTCGCCCACCCTGGTCCGGGTCGCCGTCGGCGCCGAGCGGCTCGAGCTCGACGTCACCAACGCGCTGCCCGAACTCCCGTCGCCGAGCGGCGGCGGAGGCGGATTACGTGGCATTCGCGAACGCGCGGAACTTCTCGGCGGCTACGCGTTCACCGGCCCCGCCGACGGTGTCTGGCAGGTTCGCGTCGAGCTGCCGCTGGGCGAGCCGAGGTGAGCCGCGTGCCGATCACAGTGCTACTCGTCGACGACGAGCCACTGGCCCGTGCGGGTCTGCGGGTCATTCTCGACGCCCAGCCCGATATCGAGGTCGTGGGGGAGGCGGGCGACGGGGCGGCCGTCGTCCCGCTCCTCGGGAAGCTGCGGCCGGACGTGATCGCCATGGACGTCCGCATGCCGTTGCTGGACGGCATCGAGGCCACCCGCGCGGTGCTGCGCGCTGTGCCCGCACCGCCGAAAATCCTGATCGTCACGACTTTCGAGAACGACGACTACGTCTATCGTGCCCTTCGAGCGGGCGCGGACGGCTTCCTGCTCAAGCGATCTCGTCCCGCCGAGATCGCCAATGCCGTGCGCACGGTCGCCGGAGGTGACTCGCTGCTGTACCCCGCGGCCCTGCGCGCGCTCGCGGTCGGACGCGACAATGCCCGCGCGCGCGAACTTCTCGACCGCGCCGGACTCACCGAGCGGGAGGCGGCGGTGTTGCGTTCGATGACCAAGGGTCTGTCGAACGCGGAGATCGCCGCGGAGATGTTCATCGGCGCCGAGACCGTGAAGTCTCATGTGAGCGCGGTATTGGGGAAGCTCGGGGTGCGTGACCGCACCCAAGCGGTGATCGTCGCTTACGAATCAGGTTTCGTCACACCCTGATCCGGCGCTGTCGTCGGCCGCTGTCCTTTCAGGCGGCGGAAGCCCCCGGCTGCCAATCGAAATCGACTTCGGTCGGATAGCCGTGTTTGGCCTGATCGAAGCTCGATCTGAGCACCCTGGTGTCTCTGGTCAGCGCGTCCACGATCTGCCAGCCGACCGCGTGGCGATCCTTGTGCAGTTCGGAGCGGATGGTCGCGGACAGCCGCACTTGCGCCGCGTGGCCGGTGCACGACAGGGTGCAGTCGAGCATCGAGCCGTCGGTGGCGGCGTCGACGAGTCCGCGCGCGACCTCCTCGACGATCAGTCCGAGCTCGGCCGCGTCCTCGGCGTCGGCGTCGGCGACCAGTGCGGTCGATTCCACGGTCGTGCGCAGCATCGTCACTCCGATGCGCCCCGCTGGTACTCGCACACTGACCGTCTCTGTGGTCGGTCGAAGCGCCTGCGTCGATGTCATCGTGCTCACCGCCTCGGGAAACTGGGATGTACTTGTCATCGATGACGGAGTACCCACGCGAAGGCTCCTGCCACACTCCGCTTGCCCAGGCTGCCCCTGCATCGTCTGTGCGACCCGCCCGGTCGGCCCGTTTAGTGCCCGCGCGGCGGGGCAGACGGTGAGTGTCGACCGTCCCGATCGAAGGAGTCGCGATGACCGATCTCGCAGCGGATGCCGTACGTGGTGTTTTCTCCCGGGTGGCGAGATTGCGCCACGCTCGGGTCTTGTATCCGAACGGGTTGCGACTGTCCGGGCGGTTGCACGCCGAACCCGAGTACGAGTGGTTGTTCGGGACGGGGGAGCGCGCCGTGCTGGCGCGATTGTCCAAGGGCATCGGCACCCCGGCCGGGCTGCCGGACGTGCTCGGACTCGCGCTGCGGGTGCTCGACCGCGACGAGCATCCGTGGGACTTCGTGCTGGCGACCACCGGCCGCAGCGCGCTCGGCCGCTTCGTGATCACCCCCGCGCGCAGCTGGCGCACGGCCAGGTACGGCTGCCTGATGCCCTATCGCCTCGGCGACTCCGCGCCGACCTGGATCTTCGCCGAGCCCGACGACCGCCAGCCCGAGACGCCGTCCCTCGACCAGCTGGCCGACCACCTGCGTGACGAGCCCGCCACGTTCGTGCTCTGGGCGAGCGCGATCGGCAGCCCGGAGCGCAAGCTCGCCGAGGTGGTGCTGCACCCGGCCGACCCCGGCGACTACCGGACGGACTTCTTCGACCCGATGACCGACCATCCCGACGAGGTGCGCATTCTGCCCGAGGTGATCGGGAGGGTGCGTGAACTCGCCTATGTGGGCAGCCGCAGCGGCCGTGGCGAACAGCCGTGAACGCGGCGCGACCGGCCTGCGGGTCGTTGCGGGTGGCCGCGCCGCTCCGGCTGACCGCGCTGCTGTCGCTGGTCGCGATGGCGGCCGCGTGCGGCAACGATGTCGTGGAGGAGCCGGTCGTGCCGCCCGGCCCGCCGCCGATCCCCGCCGTCACCATGACGATCGAGAACCTCACCTATCCGGGCACGCCGCCGATCACGCCCGGCGCGCAGATCACGGTGGTGAATAACGATCTGGTGATGCACAGCATCACCAGCAAACGGCCCGGGCTGTTCGATTACGACATCGCTCCCGGTCAGACAGTCACCTTCCGCGCGCCGGTCGACGTCGGCTCGCACCCGTTCTTCTGCAGATACCACGGGCTGATGGACGGATGGCTCAGCGTGCGGGAGCCACTGGGCTCCGAACCCGTCCATTGACGAGAGTCGAGCGTCGATCGATATCGGCCAGCGCGCCCGCGCGGGCGAAGGCGTCGTGCCCGAGCCAGCCGTCACCCGACCCTCAGTTCCGCGCGGAAGCCTTGCGCAGCAAGAGCATTCGCTCCCGTTCGTTCTCCGTCAGCCGGGCGGCCGTCTGAAATGCCGTGCGCGCCTGCTCACGACGACCGAGCCGGGCGAGCAGTTCGCCGTGGGTAGCGTGCAGCAAGTGGTAGTCGGCGAGGCGGCCGTCGGCGATCAAGCCGTCCACGATGGACAGTGCGGCGGCTGGTCCGCGGGTCATGGACAGCGCGACGGCGCGGTTGAGTGTCACCACGGGGGAGGGGTGCAGCCTGCCGAGCGCGTCGTAGAGCAGCACGATGTGCTCCCAGTCGGTGTCGGCGACCGAAGCGGCCACCGCGTGGCATTCGGCGATCCCGGCTTGCAGCGCGTAGGGGCCGCGACCGCGCCCCAGGTCGTCGCAGCGCGCCAAAGCGGCTCGCCCGCGGACGATACCGCCGCGATCCCAGCGCCGCCGGTCCTGATCGGCCAACAGCACCGGATCGCCGTGCGCGTCCAGCCGCGCGGGGAAGCGGGCGGCGGTCAGCTCCATCAGCGCGAGCAGGCCGTGCACCTCTGGCTCGCGTGGCACGAGCCCCGCGAGAATACGGCCGAGCCGCAACGCTTCCCGGCTCAGCTCCGGACGCATCCACTCTGATCCCGTTGCGGCGGTGTGCCCTTCGTTGAACATCAGATACAGCACCGCGAGCACGGCGCCGAGCCGCTGTTCGAACTGTGTCCGCGGCGGCAACTCGAAGGGCGCCTTGGCCGCGGCGAGGGTCTTCTTGGCGCGCACGATCCGCTGCTGCACCGTGGCCACCGGAAGCAGACAGGCCCGGGCGACCTCCGCGCTCGACAGCCCGCCGATCACCCGCAACGTCAGCGCGACCTGCGCGGGCTTGGACAGCACCGGGTGACACGCGATGAACACCAGCCGCAGCAGGTCGTCGTCGATGGCGTCGGGGTCCCAAGGCAATTCGGGCTCGTGTCCCTCGGCGCCCTCGGTCGCGAGTTCGCGCGCGATCGCCGCCAGCCGCTCGTCGTACCGCTGTTGCCTGCGCCAGCCGTCGACGGCGCGACGTTTCGCGACCGTGGTGAGCCACGCCGCCGGATTCTTCGGCACCCCGCTGTGCGGCCACCGGGCGAGCGCGTCGGCGAGCGCTTCCTGGGCGAGGTCCTCGGCGGCGCCGAAATCCCCGACCGCGCGCGTCAGCGTCGCGATGATCCGCCCGGCCTCGATCCGCCAGACCGCCGCGACCGAGCGCCGCACCGACTCCACATCGGAATTCGCGCGGCGCTCCGGCCCGGTCTCGGTCATTCGTCAGCCCTTGCGCTGCTCGAGCTCTTCGCGCCACACGGCCTCTTTGCGAATCCACTCGTTGTCCGCGGGGAAGTCCTCCATTTCGTGGACGCGGCGGACTTCCATCTTCGAGCCGGGGCCGAGCGGCGCTCGCTTGGCCCATTCGATCGCTTCCTCCTTGGAGGACACGTCGAGGATCCAGAATCCGCCGAACAGTTCCTTCGTCTCGCCGTACGGTCCATCGGTGACCATCGGCGGATCCTCGTCGTAGTCGACGACGAAGCCCTGTTCGGGTTCGGCGAGTCCCTCGCCGCCCACCACGACGCCCGCCTTCATCAGGGCCTCGTTGTACTTGCCCATGGACTCGATGATCTCCTCGAACGGCACTTTCTCGGCCGCCTCCAGCGCCTCGTCCGTCGAGCGCATGATCAGCATGTACTTCACGAATCACTCCTTCCGTCGGGGCCGTACTTCGACCCTCCCATCGATGACGTCGAACGAGAAGATGCCGGATCGACACCCTCCGCGAATTCTTTTCCGCGGATTCTCGGCGGGCCCGGCGCATCGTCTTTCCCGCGTGCGGCGCCCGCCTCGGTCGAACGTGCCGGGCAGCCATGTTGCGGGCGCTGTACTTTCGACGGAATGAGTGCGTTGTTGGGCCGGACTTTTCGCCGGGTGCAGCAGGTGGATCACGCGGTGACCGGTGCGGTGGCACGGATTCCGATGTCGGCGGTGGACCGGGGCATGGTGCGGTTGACCCGGGCGGCGGATCGCGGTCTGCTGTGGACGGTCGTCGCGGCGGCGCTCGCCACCCGCCAGGGCGCGACGCGCCGGGCCGCGCTGCGCGGCTTGGTGTCCGTGGCCGCGACCAGCGTGACCGTCAACGTGGTGCTCAAGTCGCTGATCGCCCGCCGCAGGCCCGCCGCCCAGTTGCTGCCGCCGCACCGGCGACTTGTCCGGGTGCCGACCTCCTCGTCGTTCCCGTCCGGGCACAGCGCGAGCGCCGTCGCGTTCGCCACGGCCGTCGCGCTGGAGAGCCCGCGCACCGCGGTGGTGGTGGCGCCGCTGGCCGCCACGGTCGCCTACTCCCGTATCCACACCGGTGTGCACTGGGGCTCGGATGTGGTCGTCGGCGCGGCCGTCGGCGCCGGGGTGGCGATGGCTTCGCGCCGCTGGTGGCCGGTGCGCGAGTCCGACGAGGCGGCGGCCACCGCGGTGCGCGAGGTGCCGATGCTAGTCGAGGGCAAAGGGCTTGTCGTGCTGGTGAATCCGGTCTCGGGCGATCCCTACTACGATCCGACCGACGACATCGCCGCGGCGCTGCCCGCGGCGACGGTGCTGCGCACCGAGCCGGGCCGCGACTGCGTCGAGCAGTTCGAGGAGATCCTGGCCGCGCGCACCGAGCGGGCGTCGGCGGTGGGCGCCGCGGGCGGTGACGGAACGATCGCCGCGGCGGCGGCCGTCGCGCTGCGGTACGACCTGCCGCTGGTCGTCGTCCCCACCGGCACCCTGAACCATTTCGCCCGTGACCTCGGGGTCTACGACCTGCGCGAGGTGGTCGACGCGACCGGCGCGGGCGAAGCGGTCTCGGTCGACATCGCGAGCGTGGAACTGGAGACGGAAGACGGCGCGCGCACCCACTATCTGATCAACACCGCCAGCCTCGGCGCCTACCCGGACCTGGTGCGGCTGCGCGAGAAATGGCAACCGCGGTGGGGTAAATGGCCCGCGTTCGCCGCCGCCCTCGTGGTCGTGCTGCGCCGCGCGCAGCCGGTCCGGATCCGGCTGAACGAGACCTGGCACGACGTGTGGTTCCTGTTCATCGGCAACGGCGCCTACCATCCGCGCGGTGCGGTGCCCGCGTTCCGCGCTCGACTCGACGACGGCCTGCTCGACGTGCGCTGGCTGCGCGCCGATCTGCGGTTCTCTCGTACCAGGGCGGTGCTCGCCCTGCTGCTGGCCGCGATCGGGCGCAGCAAGGTCTACAACGAACTACAGGTGCCCGAGCTGATCGTGCAGGTGCGCGATCCGGAAGCGGTGGCGGCCGACGGCGAAGTGCTCGGCGAGGCGCGCAGGCTGCGCTTCTCGGTGGCGGGCCAGGTCGCCGCCTACCGCCGCGACGAGGACAACCCCCGGTGGGCGGAGCGCCCGCGGCCACATCACCGCAGACCGTTCCGCTGGGGAGCGTGATTCGCACCGGCGACAATCGCCGCGGGGTCGGCACTGTGCGCTCCAGACTGCCGAGCCGGTCGCCGTTTCCGTTGCCCGTCAGGCGTTCACGGCTTCGGCCAGACGCGGTAGCTGCCGCAGCGGGTTGTGCCGTTCCACTTCCATGCGCTGATCGGCATCGAAGATCTCGCTGAGCCCGGGGGCGGGGTCGTGGTCGCCGGTCTGCGGGAGGGTGGCCGCGCTGAACGGCCAGTCCGAGCCGAAGACGATGTGGTCGCGGCTCGTCACGGCGAGCACGCTGGCCATCGCGGCGGGGAAGCCGCTCAGCGCGGTGTCGAAGTAGAAACGCGAGATCTGGTGCTGGATATCGAGAATGGAGGGCTTGGGCAGGTCCTGCGGCCACAGCTCGCCGAGCACCGTCTGCGAGGCGACGCTGATGCGGTGCGACAGGAACGGCACGGTGCCGCCCGCGTGGGAGAGCTGGAACCGGATGTCCGGGTAGCGCTGGGTCGTGCCGGTGACCATCATCATGGTCGCCGCGCGGGTGGTGTCGAAGGTGAACTCCTCCATGAAATCCGGAAGGGGGAGTTCGGGTTTCGCGTCGGCGGGGATGGCGGCCGGGTGCACGAAGACGAAGGCGCGGCGCTGGTTCAGCGCGATCATCAACGGTTCGAACCGGGGATCGCCGAGATAGACACCGTCGTAGGCCGAGAGCAGCACCACGCCGTCGAGGCGCAGGGTGTCGAGGGCGTGGATCGCCTCGTCGATCGAGGCCGCGATGTCCGGCATCGGCAGCACGGCGAAGGCGCCGAAGCGGGAGGGGTGGGTCCTGATCAGCTGGGCTGCGTAGTCGTTGCAGTAGCGGGCCAGGTCGTTGGCCTCCGCGCCGCGCAGGAACGAGACGCCGGGATCGGAGACCGACAGCGCCTGCGCCTGGATCCCGTAGTAGTCCATGAAAGCGATGGCCTCGTCGGGCGACCACGTGGGCGTCGGGTAGCCGCCGATGGTGAAGTGGCCGTGGGCGAGCAGCGCCGCCCGATAGTCCGGCGGCAGGACATGCGCGTGCAGATCGATGCGATAGGTACCGCTCGGCGCGGGCTGCCTGCGCGCGGGTACGGCTTCGGCGCGCGCGGGCGAGAAGCCCGGCGCGGCGGCGAGCGCGGCGACGCCGGCCGCTGCGCTACCGAGAGCGCGCCGACGGGAGAAGGATGGCACTACCACGGGCCTCACTTCCTCGTGAGTTCGAGCGCGATGTCGACGATCATGTCTTCCTGGCCGCCGACCAGGCCCCGCCGTCCCGCCTCGGTGAGCAGCGTGCGGACATCGACACCGTAAGTGGCCGAGGCGTTTTCGGCGTGCCGCAGGAAGCTGGAGTACACCCCGGCATAACCGAGGGCGAGCGTCTCCCTGTCGACCTGCACGGGCCGGTCCATGAGCGGGCGGACGAGGTCGTCGGCGGCGTCGGTGAGCGCGTCGAGATCCGCGCCGTGCTTCCAACCGGTGAGGTCGGCGACCGCGACGAAGGCCTCCAGCGGCGTATTGCCCGCACCCGCGCCGAGCCCGGCCAGCGAGGCGTCGACCCGGGTGACGCCCTCCTCGACGGCGATGACGCTGTTGGCGACGGCCAGCGAAAGATTCTGGTGCGCGTGAATGCCGATCTCGGTGTCCGGATCGAGCACGGCGCGGTAGGCGCGCACCCGCTGGCGCACACCGCTCATGGTGAGCCGCCCACCGGAATCGGTGACGTAGACGCAGTGCGCGCCGTAGGACTCCATCAGCCGCGCCTGCTGGGCCAGCCCGGCCGGGCTGTTCAGGTGGCTCATCATCAGGAAGCCGGAGACGTCCATGCCGAGCTCGCGGGCGTAGGCGATGTGCTGCGCGGCGATGTCGGCCTCGGTGCAATGGGTCGCCACCCGCACCGACCGCACGCCGAGCTCGTAGGCGCGGCGCAGATCCTCGATGGTGCCGATGCCGGGCAGCAACAGGGTGGTCAGCCGGGCGGTGGTGAGCGCTTCGGCCGCGGCGGCGAGCCATTCCCAGTCGGTGTTGCTGCCCGGTCCGTAAGTGAGGCTGCCGCCGGACAGGCCGTCGCCGTGCGCGACCTCGATCGCGTCGACGCCCGCCGCGTCGAGGGCGGCGGCGACGGTGGCGACCGTTCGCGGGGTGATGCGGTGGCGCAGCGCGTGCATGCCGTCCCGCAGCGTGACGTCCTGGAGGAAAACCTGGGTCATCGCACTGCCTCCCTGACTCGGGCGATCTGTTCGGCGACGCGCAGCGCCGCGGAGGTCATGATGTCGAGATTCCCGGCATAGGCGGGCAGATAGTGGGCGGCGCCCTCGACTTCGAGGAACACCGACACCTGGTGCGTCACCGGACGGTCGCCGACCAGCGTGCGCACGGGCGCGTCCGGCGGCAGCGGCGTGATCTGGATGTCCTGCTTCAGCCGGTAGCCGGGGACGTACGCCGCGACGGACGCGACCATGTCCCGGATCGATTGCCGCACCGCGTCTTCGGCGTTCCGGTCCGGATCGTCGATGAGCGCGAGCACCGTGTCGCGCATGATCAGCGGCGGTTCGGCCGGGTTGAGCACGATGATGGCCCTGCCCCGTTCGGCGCCGCCGACCGCGGCGATCGCCGCGCTGGTGGTCTCGGTGAATTCGTCGATGTTCGCGCGGGTTCCCGGCCCCGCCGACTTCGAGGCGATGGACGCGACGATCTCGGCGTAGGGGACCGGCGTGACGCGGGAGATGGCGGCGACGATCGGAATGGTGGCCTGCCCACCGCAGGTGACCATGTTGACGTTGCCCGCGTCGAGGTGGGCGTCGAGATTGACGGCGGGGACGACGAACGGCCCGATCGCGGCGGGGGTGAGGTCGATCAGCCGTTTGCCGTGCGGGGCGAGGGCTTCGGCGTTGGCGAGATGCGCGCGCGCCGAGGTGGCGTCGAAGACGATGTCGATCTCGGCGAAATCGGGCATGGCGATGAGGCCATGCACACCGTCGGCGGTGGTGGGCACCCCGAGACGCGCCGCCCGAGCCAGACCGTCGGAGGCGGGATCGATGCCGACCATCGCGGCCATCTCCAGGGTGTCCGAGAGGCGCAGCACCTTGATCATCAGATCGGTGCCGATATTGCCCGAGCCGATGACGGCTACCTTGGTGCGGGTCATGCGGTTTCCTCTCTGATGAAGTCGACGGTGCCGAGGGTTCTGGTGCCGCAGCTGATTTCGGAGTGGACGTGCGCGCCGGGACGTAAGGGCGCCATCGGTCCGAGCGCGCCGGAGAGCACGATCTCGCCCGCGCGCAGCGGATCCCCCAGGGCGCGCGCGGTCTGGGCCAGCCACGCCAACGCGTTCAGCGGGTCGCCCAGACACGCGGAACCGGTTCCGGTGGAGACGATCTCACCGTCTACACGCATGCTCATGTCGACTTCCCACGGCTCGAAATCGGCAACGGAGAGCTGTCGCTCGCCGAGCACGAACCATCCGCTGGACGCGTTGTCGGCGACGGTATCGCCGAAGGTGATGTCCCACCGCGCGATTCGGCTGTCGACGATCTCCAGCGCGGCGACGGCGTAGTCCACCGCGTCGCGCACGCTGACGGCGTCGAGGTCGTCGGCGTCGAGATCGGCGGCCAGCACGAAGGCCAGTTCCGCCTCGATCTTGGGTTGCAGCAGGCGCGGGCGGTCGGCCGCCGGAGTGCGAACGTCCATGTCGGCGAACAACACTCCGAAGTCCGGCTGATCGACGCCCAGCTGCCGCTGCACGGCGGGCGCGGTGAGACCGATCTTGCGGCCCACCACGCGCGCGCCGGATTCGACGCGCCGGCGGACGCCGAGCCGCTGGACCGCGTACGCCGCGTCGATGTCGTCGCTGCCGATGAGGTCGCGCACGGGCGCGGCGGGCGCTCCGGTGCGCGCGGCCT
The DNA here is from genome assembly GCF_057708325.1 of Nocardia sp. bgisy134. Lineage (NCBI taxonomy): Bacteria > Bacillati > Actinomycetota > Actinomycetes > Mycobacteriales > Nocardiaceae > Nocardia > Nocardia sp. bgisy134. Next base: position 176,072 of record NZ_JBYIRW010000012.1, on the reverse strand, counting down.
CGGCGAGCCGTTCGGCGGCGGCCAGGACCGCGGGGCTCTCGGTCACGGTCGAGGTCATCGGGACTCCTCGTAGTCGGGGGTGGTCACGTGCTCCACGGTGAGCTCGGGTTCGGGCGTCCGGCCTGGGCCGGTGCGCAGGTCCAGCCTGCGCACCAGTTCCGCGACCAGCGCGGTGGTGTGGCCGCGCCGGGCGGTTCCGAAGACGAAGCGGTCGGGCCGCAGTACCAGCACGTCGCCGTGGCGGACACCGGCCTTCCCGAACCAGCGCGACAGTTCGCCGGTGTGGTCTTCGATATCGGCCACCTGGTCGTTGTCGCCCCGCCCGTCACCGGGGCTGCCCTGGGGACGGCCGCCGAGGGGATAGACGGTGACGAAATGGCTGTCGAGACCGTCGAGCACGACCAGGTCGTCGGCGGTGCACGCCGCACGGGGGTCGACGCCGTGGCCGAGCACCGCGAAGCCGAGTCCGAGGACGTCGTCGAGGCGGCGGTGCCTGCCGTCGTAGGTGCGCACCTCCGGTTGCGGAGCGAGGGTGCCTTCGACCCCGCGAAGACCGCGCCGAGGCAGACCCAGATAGGCGTCGCGGCGGAACCGGGGTTCCGGCTTCATCTTCGCCCCGCGGATCCAGCCGCCGAGCCCCGGCACCCGCAACGCGGCGGTGAGCGCGATGTCACGGACGCGGGCCGCCACCGGATTGTTCACGGAGACGAGGTTCTTCATCCACACCGACATGGTGATCATCGCTGTGGCATGCGGGCGGCGCTCGGATTCGTAGCTGTCCAGGATCGCCGGGTCGGCGCCGTGGCGCAGGATCGCGGTCAGCTTCCAGGACAGGTTGTCCGCGTCGCGCACACCGGAATTCATGCCCTGACCGATGAATTGGGGCGTCATGTGCGCGGCGTCGCCGGCCAGCAGGATGCGTCCGTCGCGCCAGCGGTCCGCGACGACCGCGTTGAAGGTGTACACGAGTTTGCGCAGGACCTCGACCTCATCGGGGTTCACGAAACGCGAGATGTGCGCCCGGACGTTGCCGGGGTCCTCCATCTCCTCCTTGGTCTGGGTCTCGCGGAGCATGAACTCGAAACGGTGGTGCCCGCCGGGCTGCGGACAGGACACGATCGGCAGTTCGGGCTCGCAGACGAAGTTGAAGTACGGCAGGTGCCGGAACGCGTCCACACCGTCCTTGGCTTTCAGATCCACCACCAGCCAGCGCTCCGGGAAGCTGGTGCCGGTCATCTCGATGCCCAAGCGTGTGCGCACCACGCTGCGGCCGCCGTCGCAGCCGACGAGGTACCGCGCACGCACCTGCTCGGAAGTCGTGGGGTCGGGCTCGGTCTGCTTTTTGCCGTAGCCGGTGCCCGCGCTGGCGGCGTGCTCGACGCCGACACCCGAGGCGTCCTGGTCGAAGTCGACGACCTCGCGGCCGCGTCGCACGGTGACGTGCGGGTAGCGCGCGAGCGCGCGTTCGAGGCTGTTCTCCAGGTAAGGCTGGTAGAGGAAGTTCACCACCGGCCAGCCGAGGGGCCGCTCGACCTGGTTGAACTGCGCGAGCAGCTTCCCATCGGAGCGCACCCATTGGACCGTGGAATCGAGGTTCATGTCGGCGGCCAATTCGTCTGCCGCACCGGCGGTCTGGAAGATGCGCATGCCCTCGTCGTCGGTGTAGACCGCGCGGGCGAGGCCGTAGTACTCCGGTTCCCGCTCCAGCACCAGCACGCGCACGCCGCGGCGGCCGAGCAGGTTGGCCAGGGTCAGTCCGGTCGGCCCGAGTCCGACGACCACGACGTCGTAGTCGAATTCGTTCATCGCGGCAGTCCTTCCGAGAGTTGCGGCACGGTGATCTCCGGCGTGCGCACCGTCTCGACGGCGCAGCGGAACTGGGCGAGCTTGTCCACCACTGTCTGCCCGACCGTGCTGTGGCCCCAGAGGCTGATGCCCTGATAGGTGCTCGGTTCCCAGGTCGACTCGAGTTCGGGCGTGATGACGATCGGATTCCAGCCGACCTCGAGTTCGAAACCGGACGGTGTCACCGAGTAGTAGGACAGCTCACGGTCGTTGGTATGCTGGCCGACCGACCACGCCATGCGGAACCCGAGATCGGTGACGCGCTGGAAGGAGGCGAGCATGTCGTCCAAGGTCGCGGACTGAATGTTGATGTGCTGCACTCGCGTTCGGATCGGATCGATCTTCACGCCGCGAATGTTGGCGATCGCGATCGAATGGTGGCGCTCGTTGACCCGCAGGAAGCGGATCTTCATCGTCAGTCCGGAGATGTTCTCGTCGATGTAATCGGACAGGCGCGAATCGAAGACGGTGTGGTAGTAGCCGCGCATCGCCTCCGGCTCCCTGGAGACGATCGCGACGTGCCCCATGCCCGCCTCGCCGGTGATCCACCCGGAACTCAGCATGCGCAGCGGCTCCGGCGTGGTCACCGCGGTGGTGAAGATCTCGGTGACAATGCCTTTCGGCCCGGGGAAGCGCCAGAGCCGCTCGACGCCGCGCAGAGCCGCCTGCTCGGGCGTGCCCTCCTCGATCGGGACGCCGCGGTCGGCGATCCGGGCGACGATCCGGTCGAACGTCTCGTGATCGTCGACCTGCCAGCCCAGCGCCGTCACGTCCTCGGCAGGGCCGCGCTCGATGAGAAAGCGACAGGACCGGTCGTCGAGCCGGAAGCGCAGCGAATCGGTGTCCAGTCGGTCGACGTGCATCCCGATCGCCAAGGCGCCGAAGCGATCCCAGTCGGTGAGGCGCTGCGACTGGACCACGATGTAGCCCAGGTGCACCGCGCCGAAGACCGAACCGTCGGTGTTCGGCCGCGGGAAGCCGGTCACGGCGTCGCCTCCAGAAACGCGGTCGCCAGCCCGTTGAACAGGTCGGCGCGCTCCCACTGCACCCAGTGGCCGGTCCGCGCGGCCAGGAACAGATCGCAGTTGGGCATGCGATCGGCCAGCATGCGCCCGCCCTCGGGCCGGTTGACCTGGTCTTCGGCGCCCCAGATCACCAGCGTCGGGTTGGTCACGCCGCCGAGCCGGGCGTCCCGGGTGAAATCCATCCGCCACAGCGTCCGCAGCGCGGTGGGGCCGGACGGCCTGCGCAGCGGCGGATTCGCGACGACCTCGGGATCCAGGCTGTCCCGGTACCGCTGGTCGATCAGCTCCTCGGTGATCGCGCTGGCGTCGTAGACCAGGTGCTCGCGCACGAAGGTGGCCAGCTTCTCCCGGCTCGGGCCGTCGCCGCCGTAGTAGGCGAGCAGCGACTGCAAGCCCTTCGTCGGCAGCGCCCGCGTGGTGCCGACGCCGCCGGGGCCCATCAGGATCAGCTTGCCGACCTTCTCCGGCCGGTCCATCGCCAGCCGCAGCGCGGCGGCGCCGCCGTAGGAGTTGCCGACCAGGTGCGCGCTCGGCAGGTCGAGCGTGTCGAGCAATCCGCCGAGCGCGGACGCGAGATCGCCGAACGGATCGGACTGGTCGAGCCGCTTGCTCGACCGTCCGTACCCGGGCATGTCGGGGACGACGACCCGGAAACGACGCGCCAGCGTCTCGATGTTGCGCGAGTAGTTCGAGAGTCCGGACGCGCCGGGGCCGCCGCCGTGCAGCAGCACGACGGCGGGGCCCGCCCCGAACTCGGTGAAGAAGATGTCGCGGCCGCCGACCCGAACCGTCCGCTCGGCGCCGACCCCCTTGTCGATGCTTGTCACAGCTACCTCCAGCAGTTCATATGATGAAATCATCAGTTACGAGGAAATGTTTTGTCAAGAGAAAATGATGAGAACATCAGAAAAGATGATGACCTCAATGGGAGGTTGGACACGCTGCGGCACGGCGGCGGTGCGATACCGGATCGTCTCTGATTGTTTCGTCAGATACGATTCTCAGGTCGATTCCGAGTGGGAGAAGGACCGATGACCGCCGAACCCGTAGCGCGCAACCGCATCGACCGGCGCCGTGAGCGCACCCGCAACGCTCTGCTCGGCGCGGCGCAGAAGTTCCTCGCGGAGGGTCGTTCCGCGGTCAGCATCCAGGAGATCACCGACGCCGCCGACGTCGGATTCGGTTCCTTCTACAACCATTTCGAGTCCAAGGAGCAGCTGTTCGACGAGGCGGTGCGCTCGGCGCTCCAGGTCTACAGCGAGATGCGCGACGCGATCGTGGCGCTGTACGACGATCCGGCCGAGGTGTTCGCCGTCAGCTTCCGGATGACCGGGCGGTTGCAGCGGCAGGTCCCCGAGATCGTCCGGGTCGTGCTGAACTCCGGCATGTCGATCATGTTGCGGGACGAGGGTCTCGCGCCGCGCGCCCGCCGCGACATCATCGCGGCTCAGGAGGCGGGCCGCTTCGAGCCGATGGACCCCGACCTGGCCGTGATGGCCGCGGGTGGGTCGTTGCTCGGCCTGCTGCAACTGCTGGACGCCCAGCCGGACGCCGACGGCGACGCACTCTCGGACGACATGGCCTTCCATGTGCTGCGCATGTTCGGCATGAACAAGCGAGCGGCGCAGAAGCTCACCTCGACCGAGTTGCCTCCGCTGCCGCAGATCTGAGGGGCGCGGTCAGGGCCGGAAGGCTCGGAGGGTGAGGTCGACGAGCGAGTCGGCGTACTCGGGGGTGAGCGGGCCCGAACGGTGCAGCCAGCGCTGGAAGAGCGGGCCGTAGAGCACCTCCAGCACCAAGTCGAGATCGGCGTCCGCGGCGAGCTGGCCGGCCTGCTGGGCGCTGCGTAAACGGGCCTTCTTGACGTCGTCCATGGGGCCCGCCAGCTTCTCGCGATACTGGGCGGCGAGCTCGGGATCGTTGGCGATCTCGGTGTTCAGCGCGCGGATCGGCCGCTCGAAGTCGGGGTCGGCGAACTCGGCGACCGTCGCGCGCAGGACGAGCTTGAGATCGGCCGCGATATCGCCGGTGTCGGGTAGGGCCATGCCTTGCCCGTCGGCGTCCTCGCCGAGCGCGAGGAACGAGTCGAAGATGACCGCGCCCTTCGACGGCCACCACCGGTAGATCGTCTGTTTGCCGACGCCCGCCCGCGCCGCGATGGCCTCGATCGAGACCTTGGCGTACCCGACTTCGGAGATCAGCGCACGGGTCGCCGCGAGGATCGCCTGCCGTGAACGTTCGCTGCGCCGTGAGCGATCCGGCTTCTCCGCGTTGGACATGACCCGAGACTAGCAGGACAACGAGACGGAACGGTTCGTATTGACAATCGGCCGTCGCCGGTGCACTCTTTAGCGAAACGAGACGGTTCGTCTCGCAGAGAGAAGGGTGACTTTCCATGACGACCGCAAGAGTGTGGTTCATCACCGGCGCTTCGCGGGGCCTGGGCAAGGCGTTCACCGAGGCGGCGCTCGCCGCCGGAGACCACGTGGTGGCCGCCGCCCGCAATATCGAGCCGCTCGCCGCGCTGGCCGCCGACTATCCGGACGAGCTGTTCCCGCTGTCGCTGGACGTTTCCGATCGCAAAGCCGTGTTCGCCGGGGTCGAGCGCGCGATGGCGGTCTTCGGCAGGCTCGACATCGTGGTCAACAACGCGGGCGGGCTGCTGTACGGCATGGTCGAGGAGGCCACCGAGGAGCAGATCCGCGCCCACCTGGACGTGAATTTCCTCGGCGCGGTGTGGGTGGTGCAGGCCGTGCTCCCGCACCTGCGCGCGCAGGGATCCGGTCGCATCCTGCAGGTCACCTCGATGGGCACCAGCGGAGGCATGGCATCCGTCGGCCTCTACGGCGCGGGCAAGGCGGCGCTGGACTCGGTCAGCGAGGCGCTCGCGCGGGAGGTCGAGCGATTCGGCATCAAGGTGACCATCGTGCAGATGGGCGGCTACGCCACGGAGCTGTTCACCGCGGGCATCACCGCGACCGAATCCCTTCCGCACTACGAGGGACTGCGGGCCGAACTCGCCGAGATGTGGGGCGACGACGCGGGTCCCGATCCGAGCACCGCCGCCCCCGTGATCATGGAGCTGGCCGACCTGCCCGACCCGCCCCGCCGCCTCATCGTCGGCGGCCAGTCCTACGACATGGTCCAAGACCTCGACCGGGTGCGCGGCGAGCTGTACCGGGAGTGGGAGCAGCTCAGCCGGATGGCGGCGGGCTGAGTTTCGGCTACGTCAGTCCGCCCGCGGCCGCGACGACCCAGGCGAGTTCGGTCTTGAAGATGTCGCTGTGGGCGCCGGAGGGTGGGCCGCCCGCGGTGACCACATTGGAAGCGTCCAGGTTCAGGATGTGGTGCGTCTGGAACGGATAGGCGGTGCCCGGGCCCTCGAGCACCATCCGGTCGGAGTCGAAGGCGCCGTGCGAACCCATGGCCCGGTACCGGAAGAGCTTGTCCTCGGCCTCGGCCGCGTCGTCACGTGCGGCGAGCGAGGCGAGCGGGTACATGACGCCGAGCGCCGAGTCGTGACTCGAAAAGCACACCGACAGTGGGCCGTCCAGCCTGGCGAGGCGGCCCGCGAGCGCGCCGCCACCGTCGCGGAACGGCAGGGCGTCGGTGAAGGCAAACCGGGAGAACGCGCCCTGCAACAGGGTGACCGACTTGACCGGTGACCCGTCGGCGTCGCCGAGTCCGTCGAGCGCGTAGGCGACGACGCGGCCGCCGAAGCTGTGGCCGACGAGGTGCACCCGCACACCGCTGTCGCCCGCCGCGAGTTTCGTGACGACCGGGCCGAGCCCGGTGCGACCGACCACGCCCGCGCGGTTCTTCATCTGCCAGTAGCTCAGCTGCCGCAGTGCCTCCTTCGCGCCGTGGAGGCCGCGGGACACGAAGTCGCTGAATGCATTTGCCGCACCCCCGCCGGACTCGAATTGCACGCCGGTGTCGGCGAGCTTGTCGGCGAACTCGGTGAACAGGTCCTCCGGATCGCGGTCGGTGTCGAGCATGCCCGGCTCGTCCACCGGGTTCTCGCCGTCGTCGAATCCCTCCGAAGTGACCGAGTACAAGGAGCGCAGCTGGGTGAACAGCTGTGTGGCCGTCTCGTGCGTCGGCGGCCCGGCGAGCAGCTCGGCGATCGTGTCGAGTTGGGCCGCACCGTCGGGGAAGACGCTCTTCAGGTCGGCGAGGATCTCGGGTTCGAGGGTGGGCGCACCCGCGGGCACGGACGCCGTCGTCCCGAGCGCCGCGGCGCCACCGCCCTCGGTCGGCCGCGGGGTCGGCTCCAGGTCGGGAATCGGCTCGTCGCGCCACAGCTGGGAGGGCCAGAGTATTCCGACGAAACCCACCTTGTGCTCGGTGCCGAGGTGGGCGGAGAGCAGGTCGAACCAGCGCTGGTAGAGCCGAATCGCGGTGTCTTGACCGTTGTTCCAGCCGTGCGAGAACATCACCAGGTCGGTGATGCCGAGCGCCGCGCGCTCCTGGGCCAGCGTGGCGACCAGCTGCTGGTCGGGGTCGCCGTCCTTGTCGAAGATCAGCCGCCAGAACGGGCGGCCCGCGATGATATCGGTCATTGTCGCAGTCCTTCCGGGAGTTTCACACTGACTGCAGGGCGCGCATGAGATCGACGAGTCCGCCGCCCTGGAACGCGCGATCGCGGTTGAGCGAGGTCGCCGACTCGACGAAGATACGCTTGACGGCTTCGGGATCGCCGATGAACTCGCGCTGCACCGAGAGGAACGCCGCGACCGCGCCGGAGACGTGCGGGGCGGCCATGCTGGTGCCGGTGTTCTCGACATAGATCGCCATGCCGTCGACGCCGTGCTCGAGCGTGCGCTCGACCGGCAACAGCATCTCGCCCGCGGCGGCCGAGGCGATCCGCTCGCCGGGCGCGACGAGATCGGGTTTGCACCGCCCGTCCGCGGTCGGTCCGCGCGACGAGAAGTACGAGATGCCATACGAATGCGGCGCGTCCTTGTGCGTGGAACCGACGGTGATGGCGCGCTCGGCGTTGCCGGGGTCGTTGATGGTCATCGCCGCGCTGAATTTCTTCACGTCCGACATCTTCGGATCGAGCGTGATGTAGGCGGAGTTGCCCGCGGCGACCACCACGACGACGCCGGAGCGCACGAGCTTGTCCACCTCGAGGCACAGCGGGCTGCGTCCGCAGCCGAACCACTCGGGATCGAATTCGTAACCGAGACTGAGGTTCACGCCGTGGATGCGGGACAGCTTCCCGCCTGCGGCGTTGACCTCACGGACGTGGGCGAGCGCCTCGATCACCCGCGTGGTGCGTGCGACGAGATTGCCGCCGCCGCCGAGTACCTTGAGGCTCACCAGCTTCGCACGCGGAGCGACGCCTGCGAGGGTCGCCGGGCTGCCGACCGGTCGGGGTTTCACGATCGGCAGGCCCGGTTCGGCCACGTTGAACCGGCGCTCGGTGACGAGGATCTGGTCGGGGTTACCGTCCCAGAGCTGGAGTCCGCCCGCGATGATGCCTGCGACGTGGGTGCCGTGCCCGCTCTCGTCGTGCAGCGGGTCGCCGTGCGGATCGGTGAAATCCTTGTGCAGGCCGAGCAGCGCCGGGTCGTCGAGCGTGTGGTAGCCCTGAAAGTGTGGATGGTCGCCTTGGATGCCGGAATCGATGACGGCCCAGACGATTCCGTCGCCGTAGCTGTTGAACGATCGCTGCGCGGCCGTGGCCTTGATCGTCCTGGCGGAGGTATCGATCTGCGCGCGGATCTCGAAGTCGGGCCAGATGCGGTAGATCGCGCGGTCGGGCCAGTCGATACCGACGGCGTCGGCCGCGACAAGTCCTTCGATCTGGGTCGTGGTGAGCTCGCCGACCGCGTACTCGTCGGCGAGCCCACGCGGTACGCCGTCGGCGTCGACGTACTGCCACAGCTGCTCGACACGGGCGATCGCCGACCGCGCCCCGCCGCGGAAACGCAGGTTCAACTCGATCATCACGGGAATCGGCTCGCGCGAACGTTCGGGGCGTCCGTCGCGCTTGGCGAACTGTTCCCGCAACGGTGGCGTGAGCACTCCCGCGAGAAGCAGGTCGGAGCTCGGCTCGGCGACGCCGAGCTCGCGTTCGGGCACCTCGCGCGACCGTGTGCAGGCGGCGGGGAACGCCTCCTCGCCCGCCGCGGTCAGGCGCATGGCGTCGACGAGCCCCCGTGCGGTGAGCTCGGCCAGCGCCTCGGTGACCCGGTGATGCCAGGCGGGCTTGTCCGCCTCGTACAGCCGCGCCTGCGCATCGAATCGCGACGCGAACCGGGCGGCGACCATCGTCAGCACCGCCTGCTCGCTGATCTTGACGTACAGCGAGGAGAGCTCGCCGAGGGCGCAGAGCACACGGTCGGTCCAGAGCGAGTCGTCGCTCATGACGCGCCGCGGTCGCCTGGGGAACGCATGTCTTCTTTATCCGCCAAGCGGCCGCGTCTGTCACGAGTAGTGCACTACTTCTCTTCCCCGGCGGCCGGGCGGTGTGGCCGCGTACCGGGCGCCTAGGGCAGCTGGGGGCCGGTCAGGCCGATGCTGCCCGCGAGGTCGGCGAGAGTGGCGTCGAAGAGGGCGTCGGGATCGGTGACGGGCATCGGGTAGTTGCCGAACACCTCGAGGGTGACGTGGCCGTACAACCGTGCCCACAGTGTCATCATCAGGTAGGCCACCCCCAGGTCGAGTTTCTCGGCGGGGAACTTCTGACCCGATTCGGCGAGCATGGCGAGCAGTTCGGTCTGGAACTCGATCAGATCCTCGCGCAGCGCGCCGGGGATCGTGTCGGTCGAGGGGGTCACCAGGTCGTAGGTGGTGAGCAGCCTGCCCGCCGCGCCGAGGAAGACGCGGCCGAATGGTTCGTCGAATTGCCGCATCCCGCCGGGGTTTTCGCCGGTCGGCGAGGCGAACACCAGGGTGAACTCGTGCGGGTGGGTGAGGGCCCAGCGCCGAAAACCCTTGCAGATGGCGAACAACTGCACCACGCCGTCGTCGGGGAGTTCGGCCACCTGCCCGGCGAGATCGTCCGCCAGGTCCACGCAGATGTCCCGGCGCAGCGCCGCGACCAGGTCCTCGCGGGAGGCGTAATAGCGATACAGCGCGGGCGCGGTGATGCCGAGATCGCGCGCGATGGCGCGCAGGGTCAGCGCCTCGGGACCGTGTTCGGCCAGCACCGTCCTGGCCACTCGCCGGATGTCCGCGTCGTTCACCGCGGGCATCCGGCCCCGTCGTGCGGGTTGTGTCATTCGTATGCGACCTGCCAGCTCTTGATGCCGTTCAACCAGCCCGAGCGTAGCCGCACCGGCTCGGAAATCTCTCGCAGGTTCGGCATCACGTCGGCGATGGCGTTGAAGATCAGGTCGAGTTGCAGCCGCGCCAGGTTCGCGCCGACGCAGAAGTGCGTGCCGGTGCCGCCGAAACCCACGTGTGGGTTGGGGTTTCGGGTGACGTCGAATTCGAACGGCTTGGTGAAGCGCTCCTCGTCGAAATTGGCCGAGGCGTAGAAGAGGCCGACGCGCTGGCCCTGGCGCACGGCTTGGCCGCCGATCTCGGTGTCCTGCAACGCCGTGCGCTGGAAGGCGATCACCGGCGTCGCCCACCGGACGATCTCGTCGGGCGCGGTGCGCGGCCGCTCGGCCTTGTACAGTTCCCACTGCTCGGGGAAGTCGATGAACGCCTTCATGCCGTGGGTGGTGGCGTTGCGGGTCGTCTCGTTGCCAGCGACCGCCAAAAGGATGACGAACCAGGCGAATTCGTCCGATCCGAGCGCCTCCCCGTCGAGGTCGGCGGTGACCAGCTGGCTGACGATGTCGTCGGCCGGGCACTTGCGGCGCTCCTCGGCGAGATTCCAGGAGTAGCCCATGATCTCCGCGGTGGCCAGCTTGTGGTTGCCGTCGAAATCGGGATCGTCGTAGCCCATCATCTGATTGGACCAGTCGAACAGCTTGCCGCGGTCGGACTGTGGCACGCCGAGCAGCTCGGCGATGGCCTGCAACGGCAGCTCGCAGGCCACCTGCTGGACGAAGTCACCGCCGCCGGTCTTCTTGGCCTCGTGGACGATTCGCTCCGCGCGTTCGTGCAACGCGTCGCGCAGGCTCTGCACCGCGCGTGGCGTGAAGCCGCGCGAGATGATCCGGCGCAGCTTGTCGTGGATGGGCGGATCGGTGTTGACCAGCATGGCGCGCTGGATGTCGATCTCGTCGCGGGTGATGTCGCCGTTGAAGCGGATCACCGCGGTGTTGGCGTTGGTGGAGAAGACCTCGGAGTTCTTGGAGATCTCCTTGATGTGGTCGAGCTTGCTGACCACCCAGTACCCGCCGTCGTCGAAGCCGCTGACGCCCGTGGGCTGGTCGACCCACCAGACCGGAGCGGTCCGGCGGAGTTCGGCCCACTCCTCGACGGGGAGGCGGGTGGCGAGCAGGTCGGGATCGGTGAAGTCGAAATCGTGTGAGATGGACGGCGCGGACACGGTACCTCCTTTGGAACACGTTCCACAGGAGTGAACCACACCACACCTATTTTGTGAACACCATTTAGTAAATCGGGTTCACCGAGTTGTGCGCGTCAGTCCGACGGTGGTCCGGCCAGGATCGCCGTGACGACGTCCACGAGTTCGGTCATCACCTGCTCGGGGCTGAGCTGGACTCCCGAGATCGCGAGCAGGTCCTGGGTTTGGTGCACGTCGCCGAGGACCTGGAAGGTCAATGTCATGGCTTGGGCGAGCCGGAAGCGGATGGTGTGGCGGGGGAGGTCGGGGAAGGCGCGGCCGAGCAAGGTCATGAAGCGGACGGCCTGATCGGCGAATCCCTCGGCGACGGTCGACAGTGCCGGATGGCCGCTGCCGAGGATGCCCGCGATGAACTTGACCCAGGATCCGCCCTCGCCGGTCGCCATCTCCCACACGGGCAGCACGAACGCCTCGGCCAAGCCGCGGGCGGTGACCGCGCCCGAGTGCTCCACGTCGTCGAGCAGGGCGGCGCGCCGGGCCGCGACCGCATCGCTTCGCTGCCGGATCAACGCCTCGATCAGGGCTTCCTTGGAGCCGAAGTGATAGTGCACCGCAGCGACATTCGCGCCCGCGGCGGACATCACCGCACGCAAGGACACCGCGTCGATGCCGCGTTCGGCGAACAGTCGCTCGGCGGCCAGTATCAGGCGCTGGTCGGTCGGCATGGCTAGTTCCGCTTCGCTGATCCGAAGCTCGGCACGGTCCGCTGCGCTGGTCACCTGCTGCATTGTAATCACCGTTCGCCCAGCGTAAACGCAATCTCTATCAACCGATGCAATCACTTGATAGAGTGCGGTGCGTGAGCACGCCGACCGTCCCCGCCCACGACTTCGCGGCACTGACCAGCCTGGTGACCGGCGATCCCTCCGACACCGTTCCGGTGGCGGAGGTCTTCACCGGAACCGTGGTGGCGGACCTGCCGCAGTCCTCGCCCGCCCACGTCGCCGCGGCGTTCGTCCGCGCCCGCGCCGCCCAGGCCGAATGGGCGCGCCTGCCGGTGCGGCGTCGCCTCGCCGTGTTCGAACGCTTCCACCGCCTGGTCCTGGAGAATCACCGGACGATCACCGACTTGATCCAGATCGAGACGGGCAAGGCGCGCCGGATGGCTTTCGAAGAGCTGTGCGATATTCCGATGGTCATCAGCCACTATCTGAAGCGCGCGCCGCGACTGCTGCGACCGGTGTGGCATCCCGGCGCCATCCCGCTGGTCAGCTCGTCGACCGAGGTCCGCAAGCCGCGCGGCGTGGTCGGCGTCATCGCGCCGTGGAACTTTCCGTTCGCCATCGGCTACTGCGATGCCATCCCCGCGCTGATGGCCGGGAACGGAATCGTGCTCAAACCCGACAACCGAACCCCGCTCAGCCCGGCGTTCGGGCTGCGGCTGCTGCTCGAGGCCGGGCTTCCCGAGGGGCTGGTCCAGCTCGTGTGCGGCGAGGGTCCGGTGGTGGGGCCCGCGGTGGTGGACGGCGCCGATTTCGTGATGTTCACCGGCTCCGAGGCGACCGGGCGGCTGGTGGCGAGACAGGCGGGGGAGCGCCTCGTCGAATCGTGCCTGGAGCTGGGCGGCAAGAATCCGATGATCGTGCTGGCCGATGCCGACCTGCCCGCGGCGGTGCACAGCGCGATCAACGGCGTCTTCGCCAACACCGGTCAGCTGTGCCTGCACATCGAGCGGATCTACATTCACGAATCGGTATATGCCGCTTTCCGTGACGAGTTCACCGCGCGCGTCTCGGCGCTGCGGGTCGGGCCGGGTTACGACTTCGCTGCCGACATGGGCGCGGTGATCTCGGCCGATCAGTGCGCCCGCGTGGCGGCGCAGGTCGAGCAAGCCGAGGCCGCAGGGGCGCGCGTGCTCACCGGCGGCCGAGCGCTTCCGGAACTGGGCCCGACCTTCTACGCGCCGACGGTGCTGGAGGGTGTCACCGGTGAGATGGACGTCTTCGGCGCGGAGACGTTCGGTCCCGTCGTCGCGCTGTACCCCTTCGCGACGGTCGACGAGGCGGTCGAGCTCGCAAACGACACGCGCTATGGGCTGAGCGCGAGCGTGTGGGGGCGCGACCTGCCCGCGGCGCGCGCGGTCGGTGCTCGCCTCGCCGCGGGACACGTGAACGTCAACGACTGCGCCGCGCTCGCCTACGCCGGAAAGAGCGCGCCCTCCGGCGGTTTCAAGGCGTCGGGGATGGGCGTGCGCAACGGGGACGAGGGCCTGTTGAAGTTCACCGAATCGACCAACGTGGCCACCTTGAAGCGCCAGGTACTCGGACCGAAGCCGGGTCAGCCGTACGACGAATACCTCGACCGCACCCTCACCACGCTGTCGCTGCTGCGCCGCTTCCGCATCCGGTGATCGCGAATCCGTGGCGGGAGCAGTCGCAATAACGAAACGAAACCGGCTGAGTGTCAGCCGGTTTCGCCAGTTGGTTGTTCAGTTGCCGAGCCGGTCGGCCGCCAAGGCACGCACGGCCTTCTTGTCGGGTTTGCCGAGTCCGGTGAGCGGCAGTTCGTCGATGACGAGGACGTGCTTGGGCACCTGGACCGAACCCTTGCGCTGCCGGACGGTCTCCTGGATCTCGGCGATCATCGTCTCGACGGCGGTCGAATCGCTGTGCGCGGCAGGGTCGAGCACGACGACCGCGGTGACCGCCTCGCCCCAGCGCGGGTCGGGCACGCCGACGACCGCGACGTGCGAGACCAAGGGGTGTTCGGCGACGACGTCTTCGACTTCGCGGGGAAAGACGTTGAATCCGCCGGTGACCACCATGTCCTTGCTGCGCCCGACGATGTGCAGGAAGCCGTCCGCGTCCTGGCGGGCGAGATCACCAGTGCGCAGCCAGCCGTCGCGGAAGGTCTCCGCGGTCGCCTCGGGCTTGTTCAGGTAGCCGGCGGCGACCAGCGGCCCGGAGACGCAGATCTCGCCGACCTCGTCGGGCGCGACCACCTTGTCGTCGCCATCGAGCAGCGCGACGCGCAGCGCGGCCGAGGGACGTCCGCAGGAGGTGAGGCGCTGCGAATCGTGTTCGCGCTTCCCGAGATAGCTGATGGCCATCGGCGCCTCGGACTGCCCGAAGTACTGCGCGAAGATCGGCCCGAAACGCTCGATCGCCTGCGTCAACCGGGTCGGGTCGATGGCCGAGGCGCCGTAGTACACCGTCTCCAGCGAGGACAGGTCGCGGGTCGCGAGATCCGGATGGTCGAGCAGCGCGTAGAGCATCGACGGCACCAGCATGGTCGCGGTGATCCGGTGCTCCTCGATGGCGCGCAGCACCTCGCCCGGCTCGAAGCGGGGGAGCACCACGCACTGCCCGCCGAGCAGGACCACGGGGAGGAAGAAGGCGGCGCCCGCGTGCGACAGCGGCGTGCAGATCAGGAACTTCGGTCGTTGCGGCCATTCCCATTCCGACAGCTGGATCTGGGTCATCGTCGCCATGGTGAGCGCGGATCCGATGACGCCCTTGGGTTTTCCGGTGGTGCCGCCGGTGTAGCTGATCGAGACCACGTCGTCCGGCGACAGGTCGGTGGCCTCGATCGGCTCCAAATCGACCGCCGCGGCGGCCGCCGTCAGATCGATGCCGACGTCGGCCAGCTCCGGCGGCACCGCGCCGAGCACGAGGACGCGATTCAGCCGCGGCACCCGGTCGACGAGTTCGCGGGCGCGCTGGACGAAAGCGGGTACCGGATCGAGTACCAGGGTGGTGATCTCCGCGTCGTCCAAGACGTAGGCGTGGTCGTCCAGTCCGCCCATCGGATGCAGCGCGGTGCGCCGATAGCCGCGGACTTGTCCCGCGGCGATGGTGAACAACACCTCGGGCCGGTTCATGGCCAGAACACCGACAGGCGTGCCGGTGCCGACGCCGTTGGCCGCGAACGCGGCGGCGTAGCGGCTGATCGCATCGAGCACGTCGGCGCCGGTGAGGACGGTGTCGCCGAGGGTGAGCACCGGATCGTGCCGGTGCCTGCGAAGACCGGCCAGCAGGCTGTGACCGTTGTGCACCGGCAGTCGCAGGTGAGTGTCGTGATCGATTGTCGTCATGGATGTTTCAGCTCCGAAGGCTCGTCGTTGACCATTGTTCGGCCCGGCTCAGGCCGGCGCGGCGTAGAGGGTGACGACGCACGCGCCGCCGAGACCGAGGTTGTGCGCCAAAGCGATCCGCGCGTCCGGTACCTGCCGCTCGGCGGCGAGTCCGCGCAACTGCCAGGAGAGTTCGGCCGTCTGCGCCAGTCCGGTCGCGCCGAGCGGGTGTCCCTTGGAAATGAGCCCGCCGGACGGATTGACCACCCAGTCGCCGCCGTAGGTGGTGGCGCCGGATTCCACCAGCGCGCCCGATTCGCCCTCCCCGCACAGGCCGAGCGCCTCGTAGGTGATGAGTTCGTTGATCGAGAAGCAGTCGTGCAGTTCGATCACGTCGACCTCGTCGATGGCGATCCCCGCGGTGTCGAGGGCGCGCCGGGACGCGATGCGGGTCATCGGAGCTCCGACGACATCGATCATCGACGCGGTGGAGAACGCGGTCTCGTCGTCGGTGACCAGTTCCTGCGCGAGGATCTCCACGGCCTGCGCCTCCAGCCCGTGCTCGCGCACCACGTCCTCGCTCACCAGCACGGCCGCCGCGGCGCCGTCCGACATCGGCGAGCACTGCGAACGGGTGAGCGGGCCGTGCACCGGCGCGTCGCCGAGCACCTGCTCCAGGGTGTAGGCATTCTGGAACTGCGCCAAGGGATTACGCGTCGAGTGCGCGTGATTCTTCACCGCGACGGCGGCCAGCTGTTCGGGCGTCGTGCCGTAGCGCTTGCCGTGCTCGAGCGCGGCGTTGCCGAAGAACTGCGTGGTCATCGGCGCGCGGCCGAAGTCGTACTGGGCGGCCATGACTCGCAGGTGCGCGTCGACGGTGGTGGTCTTCGGTGGTGTCGCGGGCCCGGCCATGGCTTCCTTGGTCATCTGCTCGAATCCGACGGCGAGCGCCGCGTCCGCGAGCCCCGCGCCGACCCATTCGCGCGCCAGCATGAGCGCGGTGGAGCCGGTGGCGCAGTTGTTGTTGACGTTGACCACCGGAATGCCGGTCATGCCGGCGTCGTAGAGGGCGCGCTGTCCCGCCGCGGAGGGCTGGAACACATAGCCGACCGCGGCGCGCTGGACCCGGTCGTAACCGAGCCCGGCATCGCCGAGCGCGTCGCGCACCGCCGCGCCGACCATCTCCGGATAGGTCCACGCCATGGACCCGATCTTGACGAACGGCGTCATGCCGACGCCGACGACGAACACCCGTCGCATCCTCGCACTCCTGTCTCGGTTCATCGCCGCTCTCGCAGCGGTTTCGCACGCCTCGCACGGGTTGTGGCCGCTGCGAGGCGTGTGGAAGGTCTGCACGGAATCCGGTTCACGTGGTGGGCCGTTCGGCGCCGACGACCCAGAGCGCGTGGAACTGGGAGGCGCCGCCCATGGCGTGGCCGATGGCCAGCCGGGCGTCGGGGACCTGATGCTCGCCCGCCAGGCCGCGGACCTGAAGGGCGGCCTCGAGGAAGCGGATCAGCCCGGTCGCCCCGGTGGGGTTGCCGGACAGTACGCCGCCGGACGGGTTGATCGGCAGCGCCCCGCCGAAACGGGTGGTGCCGTCGTCGACGAGCTTCCAGCCCTGGTGCAGCGGGGCGAGGCCGATGTTCTCCAGCCACATCGGTTCGTACCAGCTGTACGGGATGTACAGCTCGGCGACGTCGACTTCCCTTGCGGGGTCGGCGATTCCGGCTTGCCGGTAGGCGTCGGCAGCGCATTCGGCGCCCGCACGCGGGTTGACCTCGTCGCGCCCGGCGAAGTGCCCGGTCTCGGTGCGGAACGCCATGCCGTGGATCCACGCGGGCGGGCGGGCCGGACTCCCGACCTCCGATTCCGCGGACAGCACGATCGCCGCGGCGCCGTCGGAGGAGGGGCAGGACTCCAGATAGCGGATCGGGTCCCACAGCATGCGGGACTCCTTGACCTTCTCCACGGTGATGTCGGGCATGTGCACGTGCGCGTACGGGTTGCGGATCGCGTTGCGCCGGTGGTTGACCGCCACCTGCCAGCCGATGTGCTCGGGCGCACCGGACCGGCGGATGTACTCGCGGATGACGGGCGCGAAATGACCGCCCGCGCCCGCGCCCAGTTTGGCGCTGAACGGCAGACCGCGCGAGAGGGCCCAGGTGAAATTGCCTTCGGACTCTTTGGAATACGCCGCGACCAGCACGCGCCTCGCCAACCCAGCCTCGATCAGGTGCGCGCCGTAGATGGCCGCGTGCCCGCCGACGCTGCCGCCGGTGAAGACCCTGGTCACCGGGAGCCCGCGGGCGCCGAGCGCGTCGGCGAGATAGAGCTCCGGATTCATCACCCCGTCGAACAGATCCGGTGTCTTGGACAGCACGACGGCGTCGACATCGCCCAGTTCGAGCTCCGCGTCGGCCATCGCGGCCGCGACCGCTTCGCGCACCAGCGCGCCGATGGTCACCTCGCGGCGCTTGGCCTGCTTGCCCTGACCGATGCCGATGACGGCGACGGGTTCACTCATGCCGGGTCTCCTTCCAGCAGGCAGACCAGATTCTGTTGCAGCGCTTGACCGTTCGTGGCATGTGCGAGAGCGCGTCGCGCCAGCCCCGAGCGAATCCCCTTGGCGGCCTCGGCGATTCGGATCAGGCCCGTCGCGGTGGTCGGCCTGCCCGCCAGCGGCCCACCCGACGGATTGATCGCCGTCGCCGCGCCGAGGCCGAGCTCGCGAACCAAGAGGGGTTCCTGCGCGGAGTATTCGACGTGCAGCTCGGCGATCTCGACCCGGCCCGCGTCGAAGCCCGCGGCCTTCGCCGCGCGGACGGCCGCGAGTCCGGCGGAGGGAGCCCTGGTCAGATCCCGCGACCCCGGATAGTGCCCGTCCATCCGGTGGTCGATGCCGCGCACCCAGGCCGGACGCTCGCACAGCGATCTCGCCACGTCGCCCGCGGCGAGTACGACCACGGCCGCCGCGTCGCCGACCGGTGACACGTCGTGGCGGCGCAGAGGCGCTGCCACATACGGTTCGGCGAGCAACTCGTCGATCTCGTAGTCGCCCGAGACCTGCGCGTGCGGATTCTTCGTGGCATCCGCCAGGCTGCGCGCGACGATCCGTGCCATCTCGCGTTCGGTCGTCAGCTCGGACTGGAGCAGCGCGCAGGCCTGGATGCCCGCGATCGCGTCGCGGTGCGGTCGCAGCGGCGTGAGGTAATACGGATCCAGCTGGGCGGGCACGACTTGGTCGAGGTCGCGTGGCAGGGACCCGCGGCCGATCCCGTACACCAGGGCGATATCGCCGTGCCCGAGCTGAAGCCACGACCACGCCTCGTAGAACGCCCACGCCGCGTCCATCTCCACGTGGGACTCCACGATCGGCGGCCACGCGCCGACGGCGTCGAGCGAGTCGATGTAGGCGAAGGTGCGTCCCTCGTGGAAGTCGTGGCTGCCGGAACACACGAAATCGACCCGGTCGCGGTCGAGCGGGATTCCGGCGAGCGCCTCGCGGATCACCGGAAGCAGAATGCCCGCCATGTCGTCGCGCCGGTTCGCGGCGAGGCACGCGGACTGTGCCGAGCCCACGATGGCGACCTCACGCATGCGGAACCTCCTGGCTGGGCGACACGGGGCGGTAGTGGCGAATGCTCATCCAGGACGGCTCGAGATCGGCGCCCTCGCGCCAGACCGGTTCGACCTCCATGCCGATGTGGACCTCGGCGATCTCGACCTCGCGAATCAGGTGCATCAGCCGGGTGTCGGCGCCGTGCGGCTGGATGTAGGCCACCACGTAGGGCGGATCGATCTCCTGCCCGGGGAAGGGGAAGCTGACGACGCAGAAGGTGGAGACGACTCCGCGCCCGTCGAGTGGGGTGGGTTCGCCGAGCTCGACGAGGCAGCGTGCGCAGAATTCCGGCGCGGGCAGGTAGACGTGGCGGCACGACGGGCAGGTGGCCGCCAGCAGCTTGCGCTGGGACAGGCCGCGCAGGAACCGCGAGCGCCCGACGCCCGCGACGAACGTGTATTCCATCCGCAGCGGGGTCGGCATCAGCGAAACCGGTTCCGGCAGTGGGCTATTCATCGCCTTCCTCCGGCTCGAAACAGCGCAGGTCGGACAGCACGCCGTGGCGTTCGTCCGCCCACCGCGCCCGTACTCGCAGGCCGCGCCGGATTCGCGCCGGATCGCCGCCGACGTCGAGGGCGTGGAAGAACGTGCCCTCCGTGCCGTCGACGGCGATCAACGCCCAGGCGAAGTCGCCGTCGACCGGATCGCCGGGGCGGCCACGCACCCAGGTCCACGACTCGACGGAGCCGACCGGGGCGACCTCGACGAGCTCGCTGAGCTCCCCGCCGGTCACCGGATCGAACTCGGGCGGCGGGCAGACCACCGTGCCGCGCTCGGTCCGCGCGCCGAACAACCGCCGCTCGCGCAGACCGGCGAGGAAGGTTCCGACGACCGGTCCCACCGTTCGCTCGAACGGGAACTCGATCTCATACGGGGCGCGCAGGCCCTCGTCGACATCAGCGGACATCGGCAGCTCCTTTCACGGCTGGAGTCTGCCTCAATCACTTGATTGAATCAAGTGCTTGAGGGCGCGGTCCGCGAGCGTCGCGGACTCACGGTGTGCGAGCGAGCAGCTCCGCCGCGCCCGAGCAGAGCTCGTCGATCACCTGGGCCGCCGGGGTGACCGCGGTGATCGCGCCGACCCCTTGACCCGCATCGATCGGTGCGGTCCGCGGATCGTCGGCGGCGACAGCGGCCGCCAGCGCGGCTCGCGCCTGCTCGTCCGTGCGCAGCGCGTCCTCGCGACCGGCCCACCGCGCGGTGAAGTCGTTGCGCAACACCCGCGCCGGGAATCGGGCGGGCCAGGGCAGTCCCATCGCCACGTCGAACGCCGTGGTGACGACGGTGTCCGTGCCGTCGGCCGCGAGCAGCGCGCGGCGGCCCGCCTCCGACAGCGACGACTCCGCGCAGGCGGCCAAGCGCGTGCCGAGCCATACGCCGCCGGCCCCCGTGGCGAGCACGGCGGCGAGACTCGCGGGCGATCCGATGCCGCCCGCGGCCAGGACCGGCGCCGAGACGGCGTCGAGCACCGCGTCAAGCAGTGGCAGCGTCGCCATTTCCACCGCGCCGTGGCCGCCGCCCTCGGCGCCACGCGCGACCACCACGTCGATACCGGAGTCTTCGGCCCGGCGCGCCTCGGTCGCGTTGTAAACCTGTGTGGCCGTGCGGATTCCGCTGTCGCGCACGCGGGCGATCCAGGACGGATCGGTCCCGAAACTCACCGAGATCAGGGCGGGAGCCGCCGCGATGGCCACGTCCAGCAATTCGGGATCGGCGGTCACGACCCACTCGACGAGGCCGATGCCGAATCGCCCGGCGAGCGCCGTCGTGTGCCGGAGTTCCTCGCGCAGGGCCGCCGCCGATCCGGCACTCCCCATGCCGATCATCCCCAGCCCGCCCGCCGAGGTCACCGCGGCGGCCAACCGCCCGCCCGCGACGCCGCCCATCGGCGCGTTGACCACCGGCACGCGCAAGCCCATCGCTCGCGACCACTCGGTGCTCAGGCGTGACGCTGCTCGATCATCCGAAGAAAACGGTTCCCGTTGCGACGACATCCGTCCATGATGTCAGCGCCGATCCGTCCGCCCGGTCGGCTCGCGCAGCCGGGTCTCTCCGAGTGGGAGCGCACGCGCGGGCGGCGGTCGAGGACGTCGGAGCTATCTCACAGCGGATCGATGTCGAGCGGCCGCCGGGTCTGCCACGGTGGCGGGGTGAGCATGGCGGTGAGTTGGGCGTGGGTCAGTTCGGCGCGGAGTCCGGGGTCGGTCCGCAGATGGTCGAGGGCGGAGAACAGCGAGTTCGGGCTGACGCCCCACATGATCGGCGCGACCTTCCACGGGCCGTTCGGGCTGTCCTTCGGGGGCCGCAGGTGGGTCGGGGTCCTTCCCGGCGTCGGCCGGGTGGTCACCGCGGCGCGCGGGCAGCGGATCGCGATGGTCTCGGTGCCCTTCGCGTCGAACCCGGCCTCGAAATCGATCGCCTCCCAGGGAAATTCCCAATCGAAGTTGCGGGTGGTGACGCGAATGGTGTGCGGGGACAGGCAGAGCCGCGCGGCCCGCCGATACCGGATTCCGAGGCAGGCGAGGACGAGGACCGAGACGAGCAGCGCGATCCCGAAGAACATCGGTTCGAGCGCTCGTTCGAGGACGCCGATCCACAGCGCCGCGACCGCCAGCGCGGTGAGCGCGGCGAGCACCGGCGCGACACGGGTCGGCAGGTATCGCAGCACGAAGGTGGACGCCCCGTCGCCCTGGTGCACCCAAGGGCGATCCTCGATGCTGGTGACGCGATAGATCGCCCCGGTCATCGCGGCCAGCAGCAGCAGGAGCGCGGCGACGCGCACGACGAAGTCGTTGTCGGCCACCATTCCCGCGACCGAGGCCGCCGCCGCGCCGACGAGCGCGGCCGAGGACGCCAACAACCATGCGACGGCCCGGGATTCGGGCCAAACCCACCGCCAGAGGTACCCGGGCGGTGAACCGGCAGTACCGGGAACAACAGGTGTGCTCATCGCGTTCCGTTCAGGGTCCAATCACTCGCGCCGAACCTCGGTGTCCGGCGCCGTCCTGAAAAGTAACCGCATTCTCGGGGTGAACCGGTAATCAACACGGCTCGCGTTTCGCCGGGGAACAACACGCGCACACCGAGACCCGGGAAGACCGGTCGGTTTCTGGCAAAGTGCATGGGTATGAGCGATCAGGACACCGAACTGATCTACCTCGTAGAGATCTCCCGCCCCGGCCGGACGCAGGAGCTGTGGTGGCGCGTCGGCAACGTGGGCACACCGGCGCAGACGTCGGCGGCGCTCGCCGAACTCGCCAGGCGGGTCTGCCGGGATCTCCTCTCGCCGGAGCCGCGGCGTTGCGATCGCGCGCGGCGCTGCTGGTATCACTGCCGGGTGTCCTGGCCCGACGGAGTCGTGCTCGACGAAGTCGAGGGGCGCGTGCAGGCGTTCTTGCTCGCCGTCGAATTGTGGCGGGTATCGGCGATCGCGGGGTCGGCCACCAAAGAGGTCGGCGGGTAGATTTTCGCGGTCGCGCGATTTTCGCACACGCAATACCGCGCCCGACTATCCTTGACGGGTCAGTTTCTCCAACACGGCTCGATACCTGTCCTCTCGGGGTGGCAGCAGCCGCCCCCTAGAAGCTAGGGAGAGAACCGCATGGATATTCAGGACATTCACCGGAAATTCGATGCGATGGACATCGACGGCGATGGTTACATCGACCGCGAGGAGTTCATTCAGCACTACGGCGACCAGGTTCGGGACATCGACATCCTGATGTCCCGGTTCGACGAGGTCGACATCGACGGCGACGGCAGGATCAGCAGGGATGAATTCCTGACCGCCGCTCGCGCGCCGCTCTGAGCAGACCCGGCGTCGACGGAGCGCCCGCTGCGCGCCGCGATCGCAACCCGCGAGGGCCCCTCTGGCCGAGGGGTCCTCGCGGCATGCCGCCATCGCGGTAACGGTCATCGCGACTCTGCCGATCTATGGTGAAACCCCCTGCTGGACAGAGGATTCCCATGGGCGTGTGGCAGAGTCTCGAGGTCCCCGGATATGGTCGGTTGACCGTTCGCGACGACGCGGAGGTCCGCTCGATCGACGCGCCGGGGGAGGTCTTCGACGAC
Source organism: Nocardia sp. bgisy134 (assembly GCF_057708325.1). NCBI lineage: Bacteria > Bacillati > Actinomycetota > Actinomycetes > Mycobacteriales > Nocardiaceae > Nocardia > Nocardia sp. bgisy134. The sequence continues at coordinate 153,003 of NZ_JBYIRW010000012.1, read as the reverse complement.
GCGATCGTTCTCGAGTTCGAGTCGAACGCGGCTCTGCCGCCCGACTTTCAGGTGCATTTCCTGCAATTCGCCGCGCACGAATTACGTGTGCACGGCGCGAACGGTGATTCCTCCGCCTATGGCGACCCGGTGTGGTCGGTCGATTCCGGTCGATTGTCCTGGCACGTCGACACTTTGCCGCCCCAGGGAACCGGAAGCAATGCGGCGGCCATCAGGCCGTGGTACGACGCGGGCGCGAATCATTCGGCCGATGGCGCGACGCTGACGATGGCGGACCGGCCCGGATTCCGCGTGCCCACCGCCGTCGAGTCCATCTTCGATCGACTGGAGTCGCACCCGGCGAATCAGGCCGAGATATCCCGCTGCGGCGCCCCGGTATCGGCGGACTGCATTCAGCATTTCGACACCTACGTCGTCGGTGTGCGGCCCGCGGGCGCGGGCGCTGCGGCTACCCGGTAAGGCCCAAGGCGCCCCACGTCGTGGCGAGAACCTGCCGACGGCGGTCCTGCGGCCACGGCGCGCCCTCGTCGAACGCGCCGACGACGAGGCCGTCCACGACGACGTTGAGCAGATCGGCCGCGTGCTCGAGCTCCGCGACTCCCGCCTCGCGCAACATGTTTCGGAGCCGGGCGTCCCACCAGGCGTTGAACGCGTCCAGTTCCGCGCGCAGGACCGGTTCGGTGGGGGCGGCGACGATCAGCGCGAGCCAGAACCGGTGCGTCGCTTCGTCGGCGGTGAGCACCGCCCACTCGATGAGGGCGCGCGCGGCCGTCGCGCCGCGGTGGCCCGCCATGGCGTTCTCGGCCTGCTCGCGACGCGCTTCGATCTCGCGCCGCACCGCGACGCGCAGCATCTCGTCCCGGCCGCCGACGTAGTGCGTCACCACCGAGGTGGACGCGCCGACGCGTTCGGCCACCGAGCGGATGGTCACCGCCGCGAATCCCGAGTCGACGGCGAGGGCGACGACGGCGTCGCCGATCGCGGACAGGCGGGCGGTGCGATCGACCGTGCGGGGCATGGCCGCAGTCTAGCATTTGTGCAACACTTGTTTTGCAACAAGCGTTTCATATAAGGAGTTGGCGATGGAGCAGGCGACCGTCGCGGTCATCGGCGCCGGATTCGCGGGGCTGACCGCGGCACGCGCTTTGCACGCGCACGGCATCGACGTACGCGTCCTGGAAGCGGCCGATCGAGTCGGCGGACGGGCGCAGACCGAGCGTTCGGCGGCGGGTACGCCGGTGGATCTCGGCGGCCATTGGATCGGCCACCACCACGCCCGAATGATCTCGCTGGCAGAGGGATTCGGCATGACTCTGTTCCCGACTCCGGAGATCGGCGAAGCTGTCGTCCTCGAAGGCGGGCGACGGATACGGATCGGCCCGCTCACCATGGCCGCGGCCGCGGCGGCGCTGCTGCTGCTGGAGTTGCTGGCGCGCACGGGTGCAGGCCCCAGGTGGGACGACGTCACGGTGGCGGACTGGGTGGCCGGGATTCTCGGCGGTCGCGCGCGTCGCCTGGTCGAGGCGGTCCTGCCCGAGGCGACGGCCTGCGACCTCGACCGCATCTCCGTCGGCGCGCTCGCCGTCGGTATTCGCTCGGCGGGCGGGCTGCGGACCTTGCTCGGCACGGCGGGTGGCGCACAGGAATCGCTGCTCTCGGGCGGGGCGGGCGGGCTGGCCGAAAAGCTGGCCGCCGAGCTGGGCTCCGCCGTCCATCTCGGCAGGCCCGCGACCGCGATCACCCGGTCGGCCGACGGCGTGACCATCGCCACCCCGGCGGGTTCGGTGCGCGCGGCGCGGGCGATCGTCGCCGTGCCCGCGCCGGTCGCCGCCGGAATACGACACCATCCACCGCTGCCACGCGAGCGCGCATACGTCCAGGACAACCTCAGGATGGGCACGATCTACAAGGCGATCGCCGTCTACGACAGGCCGTTCTGGCGCGAACGCGGGCTCAGCGGCGCGATCGTCGCCCTCGACGGGCCGGTGCCTGCGGCCTTCGACGTTTCACCGCCCGGCGGCCCCGGCCATCTGTGCGTGCTGATTCCCGGCCGTGCCGCCGAAGCGCTCGACCGGCTCACCGCCGCCGAGCGGCGCGACACGGTGCTGGCCGCGGTGGCGGGTCAGCTCGGGTACGCGACGATGAATCCGCTGAGCTGGCACGAGAAGTCCTGGCACCTCGATCCCCATGTCGGCGGCGGTTACACGGCGATTCCGCGCCCCGGCGCGCTCGACGCGCTCGCCGACTCGGCGCTGCCGACCGGGCCGATCCATTGGGCGGGCAGCGAAACCGCGTCGCGGTGGAGCGGTTACCTGGAAGGCGCGGTCGTCTCCGGTGAACGCGCCGCCGACGAGGTCCTCGCGGCATTGGGCTCGACTTGCCTTGGAGTGCACTCCAAGTCGTAGCGTGAGGGCGCAGGCTTGCCGAAGCTTGCCGACACACGAGGAGATCACAAGATGGAGCTCGGCTTTCACATACCGATCTTCGACATCGACGGTGGGACCACCGCCATCGCCGGTGAATTGGCCAGGGTGGGCGCGGCGGCCGAAGCGTCGGGCGCGACCTGGTTGTCTTTCATGGATCACTATTTCCAGATCGAGCCGACCGGCCGTCCCGCGGAAGCGAACATGCTGGAGGGCTACACCACGCTCGGTTTCCTTGCCGCGCACACCTCGACGATCGACCTCGCCCTGCTCGTCACGGGCGTGACGTACCGGCATCCCGGTCTGCTCGCGAAGATCGTCACCACGCTCGATGTGCTGTCGGGCGGGCGGGCCGTGCTCGGGATCGGGGCCGCCTGGTTCGAGCGCGAGCACCGCGGGCTCGGCGTGGCGTTCCCCTCGGTCGCCGAACGGTTCGAGCGACTCGAGGAGGCTCTGCGCATCTGCGGACAGATGTGGGATCCGGCGAACAACGGACCGTTCGAGGGCAAGCACTACCAGCTGGCCGAGACACTGTGTTCGCCGCAGCCGATCAACCGTCCCAAGGTGATGATCGGCGGCGGCGGGGAACGCAAGACGCTGCGACTGGTCGCGCAGTACGCCGATGCGTGCAACCTGTTCGGCACGCCCCAGGATGTCGAACACAAGCTCGACGTCTTGCGCAGGCACTGCGACGAGGTCGGTCGCGACTACGACGAGATCCGCAAGACGATCATGGCGAACAGTCCGCGGCCGACCCTCGACACCCGCGACGAATTCGTCCGGGCGATGGCCGATTACGCCAAGCTCGGCGTGCAGGCCGTCATGGTCATCCCGACGACCGGATCGCCTGCCGCGTGGATCGACGATTTCGCGCCGGCCGTTTCGCAACTGGCCGACCTCGGCTAGGACGTACCTTCGCCTTCGTTCCGGCCACGCGCGTTCCGGGGCCGCCTCGATCAGTGGTTCGTCGCGCCTCCCGGCGCATCGTCCTCGATGCGCCGGGAGCCGTGCTCACCGTTCGATCACGCCGACGGCGCGGGGCTGAAGACGCCGAAATGGTTGCCGGAGGTGTCCAGCAGATCGGCCGACACCAGACCGTCCGAGGTGGTGGCGGGCGGGGTCAGCACCTTGGCGCCCAGTGCCTCGGCGGCGGCCACGGTGGCCGCGACGTCCTCGACCATGACCAGGAAAGTAGCGTGATTGGCCGCGCTGTCCGGGGTGTGCGCGACGCCGCCGCTCGGCGCGTCGTTGCCGGGGTAGTGGATCAGTTCGTAGCCCTCGTCGTCGCTCCCGTAGGGGGCGAAGGACCAGCCGAACAGCTCGCCGTAGAACTTCTTGATCTGCTCGGGCTTGTCGCTGCCGACCTGGAACCAGGTCACCGTGTTGTACGGGGGAGTGCTCATCTATCGTCTCCGAATCTCGGGTCGTTGCCTTGCCCGATCACGATCTCCCGCCGCAGCGACAACCCCCTGTCGGTGTTTTCGAAACGGTTTCAGAGCGCGACGACCCGAAGCCCGTCGTCCGGAATGTCCCAGGCCGAGCCGTCGAACGGCCGGTGCGGTGCGGGCAGTTCGGTCGCCGCCGCCGACGCGATCCGGTCCAGCCGGAAACAGCGCGGACGGTCGCGCATCCGGCACCAGGCCGCCAGATACCAGCCATTGATCCCGCTCACCAATGCGAACGGCTCGACGTCGCGTTCGGTGCGCGCGCCGAACCGGTCGAGATAGCCGATCCGCACCACCCTGCCGACCTCGATGGCCCGTTCGATCACCGCCGGAATCCGGTGATCCTGTTCCGCGTCAACGGAATCCAGCAATCGGATGCGGGCGGCGAGATCTCGGGCGGCGACCGCGTTGCGTTCCGGCAGCACCGCGACGATCTTGCGCAATGCGCTGTGACCCGCCCGCTCGAACGGGCCACCGCGATGGCGGGCCAGCGCGACCGCGAGCGCGACGGTCTCCGCGGGCGTGAAATTCAACGGCGGCAGGGACATGCTCTTGTCCAGTGCGTACCCGCCGCGCCTGCCGACATCGGCGTAGATGGGGATACCGGCCTGCTGTAGCGCGCAGATGTCGCGTTCGATCGTCCGTACGCTCACCTCGTATCGCTCGGCCAGCTCGCGCGCGCTGCGCAGACGCGGCGAGATCGCCCGCAGTTCCTCGACTATCGCGTACAACCGATCCGTGCGGTTCACGCCGTCACCGTAGCGCCGCCCACCGACACATTCCGGCCGCAGGCCGAGCGCGCCTCGTCAGGCCCACCGCGCCGATGCGGGATCGATGCCGTTGGCGCGCGCATTGGCGTCGATGACGTCGCGCAGCCAGGCGCTCAGGCCGGTCGCCATGCGGTCGTAGTGGGCGGCGAACCCCGGATCGGTGGCGAACGTGCGCCCCAGGCAGACGTGCATCGCGTGGGTGCAGTCGAAGTACGCGCCGATCGAGGCCCGATGCCGCTCCGCCAGCGCGTTGGCCCAGTCGCTTCCTGGAACCACCCCGGCGCGGTGTGCCGCGGCGAGCTCCGCGTCGAGGGCCGCGACGTTGTCGGCGATCTGCTGCCACTGCGCGGCGGTGCGGCCCGCCGCGCGTTCGGCGTACTGCGCCCACTGCGTAGTGTCGCCCCACCGGTCGCGTGCCTGTCCGGGCCACGACGGCTGCCAGTGCGGGCCGAACAACGCCACCTGTTCCTCATCCGACAGCAGGATGCCGGACGTCCTGGCTTCGATCACCCGATCCAGCGCGTCGCCCATCCGGTGCAGCTGGGCGACGCGCTCACGCAGCTGGGCGCGCTGCCTGCGCAGCGAGGCCATCGCCTCGGCCGACGGCGCGTCCAGCAGCTCCGCGATGTCGGTCAGCGGCACACCGAGCTCGCGGTAGACGAGCACCCGGCGAATACGGGCCAGGTCCGCCGCGGAGTAGCGCCGGTAACCGGCGTCGGTGCGCTCGGACGGCTGGACCAGCCCGATGGAATCCCAGTGGTGCAGGGCACGGACCGTGACGCCCGCCAGCGCGGCGACGGCGCCGACCGTGAGCCCGTCGGCCGGGTCGGCGTCGTCGCGAGGTCGGTGCGTCACACCGGCCAGTCTGGCAGTCACGCGGTGTCAGCCCTCGTCGGCCACGGCCGGGTCACGCTTCCGGCGCTTCGATTCCGATGGACCGCAGCATGTCGGCCTCCGGGCTGTTCGGATCGTAGGGCCGGGCCGCCGTCATGATCACCCTGGTGTGCTCCAGGGTGCGGATCTCCAGCTCCACCGAGTTCCACGGCATCGATTGCGGTCCGGTCGTGCAGCCTGGCAGCAATTCCGCACAGGCGGACGCGATCTCGTCGAGCTGGCTCAGCACGCACGAGAAGCTCACGCTCAGTGCCGAATTCACCGGGGTGTCCTCGTTCGGGACGAGCAGGACGTCCTGGAACGCCCAGCGCCGCAGGTGGGTGACACGGCCGGGAACCGAGAACAGATCGAAGAACCCGAGTCCTCTGGTCCAGAAGTCGACCGACGCGGCCAGATCCGGCGTCGGCACGGTGACGAACATCGGCATTCCGTAGATGCCGCGGAAGAGCTCCGGTGGCGCGGCGTCCAGGGCGGGGATCGGGACGGGGCCGATATCGAAGGCGGGGAATGTGTCGGTCATGACGTCATCGTCGAGCCTTACGCAACGTCAGGGTCAAGTCGCCGCGGTGTCGTGCCTCGATGGGGGTCGCCATCGAGGCACGACGGATCGGCGTATCACTGCTCGGCGATCGTCACCGTTTCCAGGTCGAGGTCACGGAAGGGCGTGACGGTCACGTTCCGCAGGCGCTCCGACCAGCCGGTCTGCACGCCGGGGATCACCAGCGGAACGGCGGGCATGTCCTGCAGGACAAGGCGTTCGGCTTCCTGGTAGAGAGCCCACGAGTCCTGCTCGTTCGCGGTGGCGTCCGCGCGGGCGAGCAGCGCGTCGACCTGCTGGTTGCTGTAGCGGCCGGTGTTGGACGAGCCGCTGGTCCGGTACAGGGGATTCAGGAAGTTCTCGATCGAGGGATAGTCGGCGACCCAGCCGGTGCGGTAGATCGTCTGCATCTGGTGCGCATTGATCTGCCGCCGGAACTCGCCGAGCGTCGGCACCGGCCGGAACCGGCATTCGCGGCCGAGGGCGGCGGTGATCGACGAGCACACCGCGGTGAGCCACTTCTCGTTGGCCGAGTCGACATTGGACGCGATCTCGATCGGACCCTGGAATCCCGTGCTGTCGAACAACTCCCGCGCCTGCTGCGGCCGGTGCTGGCACAGTGTTCCGCACTGGCCGGTGGTCCCGCCGCGCACGGTGGGCGGCACGAGTCCGTCGGCCGGGGCGCGATCGCCGGTGAACACCGTGTCGATGACGTGCTGCCGGTCGATCGACATCGAAATCGCCTGGCGTACGCGCGGATCGGCGAAACGCGGGTCGTACAGCGGGAACGTCGTCGGTCTGGATGGATTCGGCGACGGCATTGCGGGGCGCCGCGGTGCGCGGGTCGTAGTCGACCAAGCCCTTGAACATCGTCCGAAGGATCTTCGATCCACCGGCGTCGGTGGTGTCGCCGGGAACCAGCGGGTTCTCCGGCTCGGTCGTGTTGAGTCTGAGGAGACCGGCGTCTCGGCCGGGGGAGTTCGTGTCCGCGCCGCAACCCACCGCGCCGAGAGCCGTGAGACAAGCGGTGAGAACGCTGAGCACTAGTCGGGATTTTCGCATCGGGTACTGCCTTTCCTGCGTGAAGCCGGGCGCGCGATCGATGCGTGTCGTCGATGACGCCCGTGTTCAGTGCAGCAGCGCCGTGCATTGACCGTAATACGCTGTGCGGCAGGACAATCAAATCCGGTCAATTGTTCAAGACTGCGTCGCGGTGAAGCCGATCCACATCGCGCACCACCAACATGACTGGGAGACGAGGGCGGTCACCGCGCCGCGCAGGACGAGCGCGACGCCGAGCCGCGGGCCCGCCGCGACCATGCGCCGTTCGAGCGCCATCGCCTGTATCCCGTTGACCAGAAGAATCGCGACCAGAGCCAGTTTCACCCTGGTCGCGAAGACCTCGAATTGGGGCTCGAGCAGCATCCCGCTGCCGACCAACCCCGCGAGGCCGACCCAGATCGGCAGATGCAACCGGCCGATGTCGCGCAGCATCTGCACCGTACTCACTCGCCCGGTCAGCCACAGCAGGGCCGAATAGTCGCCGACCAGCACCGCGCCGAGCCCGACGACCAGTGCCGCCAGGTGGACGAACAGCGCGAGGCGATGCAGTTCCGGACTCACCTGCACGCGGGTCGACACCCAGATCGCGACCGAAAGAAATCCGCCCGCCGACAGCGCCGCGAGCGCGAGCGCCACCGCGCCGCCGCTGCGAGTCGCCGCGGCCGCTTTCCCGACGTCGGTGGACATGACGCCCCGTCCTCTCTTCAGGCAGACCACATGTCAGCCAGTGGACCAGGCGTCGCGTTTGACCTCGCTCGTTCAGTCAACCGTCCGTCAATCAACCCAAGCCGTCGAGGAATTCGCGAACATCCTCGGCGTCGGGGACGTGCAGCGCCCGCCAACCCGCCAAGGCCCGTCGAGCATGGTGACGGGCGCGGCCGGTGTCGCCGAGATCGTGGTGGGTGCGTGCCAAGCCCTCTTCCGCTCTGCGCCTGCTCGGGTCGGTTGCCGTGGTCCTCGGCCAGCCGCAGCGCGGCGGTGTGGTCGGCCAGTGTGCGGCGCGGATCGCCTGCCGCCCTGGCGGTTTCGCCGAGGCCGTTGATCGCGGCCGCGCGATCGTGGTGGTCGCCGAGCTCGGCGTACAGTTCCGCGGCCCGGAGGTGGTGGTCGAAGGCAGGGCCGGTTCGGCCGTCGCGGCGGTGCAGCAGGCCGATGTGGTTGAGCACCAGGGCTTCCCCGCGCCGGTTGCCCAGCTCGCGGTGCATGGCGAGGGCGCGGCTCAGGTGGTCGGCGGCCGGCTCGGGCTCGCCGCAGTGATCGAGGACGACGCCGAGGTTGCCGAGCACATGTGCCTCGCCGACCCGGTTGCCCGCCGCGTGGGTGAGTTCGAGCGCGCGGCCGAAAAGTTCTCTGGCCGCGGCGAAGTCGCGGCGACGGGAGGAGACGTTGCCCAGGGTGTTGTAGGCGCGGGCCTCCTCGTAGGCGATGCCGGTCGACCGGCACAGCTCAGCGGCCTGCCGGGCCCGACCGCGGCGTTGTTCGACGCGGCTCAGCAGCTGTGCGGCCTCACGCCCAATCTGATCAAGACGATCGGCAACAGCCCGGCCGCGCTGCGCGGTTACGTCGAACTGGCGAAAGCGTTGCGCGACAGCGCTGTCACCGAGAGCACGAGGGCCAGGATCGCGGTGCTCGTCGCCCAGATCGTCGAGGTGGTCGCGCAGGTCGCGCTGGGCGTCTTCGGGCGATTACGTGGCGCTGGTCGGGCGGGTCGCCAACGACTGGCCGCTCGTCCGCCACGACATCCGGACGGACGAGGCCTGAACCGCGGCTTTCCCGCCCTGTCACAGTTTTCCGCCCGGCGTCGTCAGAGAGGTACCGGGCGGCCACCCATCGAAAGCAGATCCGAAAGGAACACCGACCATGAACACACACGTCGCGACCCCGACCGCGCTGCCCGGCGCGACCCCGGCACACCACGTGCGGAGCCTGATCGACTCCGTGGCGGGCCGCACCGCGGCATCGCGAACCAAGTTCGCCGTCTTCGCCGCGACCACCGGCCTGGTGCTGACCGAGTCGGTCGTGGGCGCGTACTGGGATCTGGCCCGCATCCCGTACGTCGAGGAGACCTTCGCCGGGCTGCGCTACCCCATGTACTTCGCGACGATCCTTGGCGCGGCCAAGGTGGCCGCGGTCGCCGCCGTCGTGACGCCGGGATTCCCGCGACTGAAGGAATGGGCCTACGCCGGACTGTTCTTCGTCTACGCCGGTGCGGCCGCCTCGCATCTCGCGGTCGGCGATCCGACCGCCAAAGTGGTGTCCCCGCTGGTCTTCGCGGGACTCACGCTGGTCTCGTGGGCATTGCGCGCCCCGGCCCAGCGCGACCCGAAGCCGTTGCCCCTCGCGTTGAAGTTCCGCCGCGCGTAATTCCGGTGGGCGCGGGCAAAGGCGACCGCGCCCCCACCTCTTTGTATACGACTGAAAGTTAGGAAAAGACCATGTCTTTCGAAGTTCTCCGAGACGCGGTGCGTGGCCGGGTGCTGCTGCCCGGTGACGAGGGATTCGACGCAGCCGCCCGGCCGTGGAATGTGACGGTCACCCAGCCGGTGGCCGCGGTGGTGGAGGCCGCCGACGCCGCCGACGTGGCCGCCGTCGTCACCCATGCGGCGCGAGCGGCCCTCCCGGTGGTGGCGCAGCCGACCGGACACGGTGCGGCAGGCGGGATTCCGGAGGCGATCCTGCTGCGCACCGGGCGGCTCGACGGCATCGAGATCGACGCAGGACAGCGGATCGCGAAGGTCGGCGCGGGCGCGCAATGGGGTGCGGTGCAGGCCGCGGCCGGTACGCACGGGCTCACCGGACTCGCGGGCAGCAACCCAGTGGTCGGGGTGACCGGCTACACGCTCGGCGGCGGTCTGAGCTGGTTCGGGCGCAAGCACGGCTGGGCGTCGGATGCGGTGCGCGCCTTCGACATCGTCGACGCGACCGGCGCCGTGGCACGGGTGACGGCCGAGGACGATCCGGAGCTGTTCTGGGCGCTGCGCGGCGGCGGCGGTGATTTCGCCGTGGTGACCGGCATGGAGTTCGACCTGTTCCCGGCGCCCGGACTCTACGGCGGCCGGGTGATGTGGCCGGCCGCCCGCACCGCCGAGGTGTTCGAGCTGTTCCAGCGGCTGACCTCGGACGCGCCCGCCGAATTGACACTGTGGTTCCACCGTTTCCAGTTCCCGGACGCGCCGCCGATGGTCGCGCTGGATGCCGCCTACCTCGGCGATCCGGAGGCGGGCCGGGAATTGCTCGCCGCGCTGGACACGATCGTCGGCGCCATCACGGACACGCGGGGTGCGCTGGCGATGGCCGATCTCGGCGCCATCACCGCCGAACCCACCGACCCGAGTCCCTCGCTGTCCCGCGGCGAACTGCTGACCGCCCTCGACGACGCGGTCGTCAAGACCGTGCTGGAAGGCCCGGTCGCCCCGCTGGTCGACATCCAGATCCGCCACCTCGGCGGCGCTTTGGCCGCAACCCGTCCCGGCGGCGGCGCGCGCGGTCCCGTCGCCGAGCCTTACCTGCTGTATCTGCTCGGCCTCGGCCTCCCGCACCTGGCCGACGCGGTCAAGGGCCGCCGCGGCGAGATCGTCGACGCGCTCGGCGGCAGCATCAGCGGCCGCAAGCCCTACACCTTCCTCACGCCGGAGGAGACCGCGGCGAGCGCGTTCGACGCGGGCACGCTGGCGCGGCTCGGGGAGATCAAGCGGGCGCGAGATCCGCAGGGAGTGATCCGGTCGAACTACCCGGTGCTGGGATAGGAATCGGCCGCACCGCCGAGCCGGGCGCAGACAGGCCGCGGACCCTCGGGTCCCGCGCCCTGCGTTCGCCCGGCCGTTCGGTCTTAAGGTGAATCGCATGCTCAACCCGACCTTCGGCGACGTCCAAGACGCCGCGGATCGCGTCACCGGGGCCGTCCGGCCGCTCACTGTCATCGCCGCCGACCGGGACCTGGTGCCGGGAGCGCAGGCCTACCTCGCCCTCGAATTTCTCCAGCACACCGGCTCGTTCAAGGCGCGCGCCGCGGTCAATCTGGTTGCCGCGCTCGTGCATTCGCGTGCCGTGCCCTCGGCAGGCATAGTGGCCGCGACCGGCCGCAACGCTGATCTCGGGTTCGCCTGGGCCGCACAGCAATTCGGCGTTCCAGCCACCGTGTTCCTGGCGGCTGACGCGCCGGAGGCGAAGGTGGCCCGGCTGCGCGGCTACGGCGCGGAGGTCCGTGTCGGCGGAGCAGGCCAGGCCGACGCGCAGCGGGCGGCGCGCACCTTCATGGCGCGGACCGGCGCGATCGACGCCTACACCCACGACGACCTGCTCACCTCCGCGGGCGCAGGCACGATCCTGCTCGAACTCGCCGCCGCCGTCCCCGATCTGGACACCGTGGTGGTCGCGGTGGGCGTGGGCGGCATGTTCTCCGGCATCACCGCCGCCGCCGACCGCCTCGGCATCCGCGTCGTCGGAGCCGAACCCGACGGCAGCAGGGCGCTGCACGCCGCGCTCGCCGCGGGCGCGGTGCTCGAGGTCGACATCGATTCCGTCGCAGCCGATTCCCTCGGCGCGCTCCGGATCTGCGGTGCGGCGTTGGCGTGGGCCCGAGCCGCCGACGTGCACTCCATAGTCGTCGACGACCCCGCCATCATCGCCACCCGCCGCCTGCTCTGGGACCGCCACCGCATCGCCGTCGAACACGGCGCGGCCACCGGCCTGGCGGCCGTGCGCGCGGGCGGCTACCGCCCGCACCCCGGCGAACGCATCGCCTTCGTCCTCTGCGGCGCCAACACCGACCCCGCCGACCTCATGTCGGCGATGTGATGGCCTCAGCCTGTGCGGGCCGGTGCGGCCACAGCACCACCAGCGCCAGTACCGCTGCGGCCGGCACGCCGAGTGGAGCAGGGCATCTTGCCGGGGTAGTCCCACGTCACAGAAAGGCATTGGGCAAGAATCCATTACGCTCTTCGTCGGTTCATGCCGAAGTCGACAGGATGGCTGGGCACCCCACCGGGAGGAATAGACGTGAGCATCGAGCAGGACCGGGGACTGGGAGTGGGAGCTGGGCAGCCGCGCTTCGATCGGAAGAGTGTGATGCGTGCTGCCGCTGCGTTCGCGGCGACACTCACCGTGCTGTTGTCCGGCTGCTCCAGCGGAAACTCCGATACGGCAACAGCTCCCACGACGACCACCCAGGTGCCCGCAGCGCCCGCTGCCGCGGCGACCCCCACCACCAGTGCGAAACCGGCCGATACCGCCGAATATCGTCAAGACGATGACGGATTCGGACGGGCAGGCTATTTCTTCACCTCGCCCAGCGGCGCGTTCTCCTGCGCCATCTTCGACGCATCGGTGAGCGCCTACGGCGTGCCCGTCGGAGCGGCCTGTCAGGGCCGTGCCGCCACGCCCGCCGGAGCGCAGGACTGCGCGCAACCCGAAGGGCTGCAAGCTCCCGTCCCGGGGTTGGGAGTGGGTCCGTCGGGGACGAACTTCTTCTGCATCGCGGGTTCACCGCTGTTCACGACCACCAGCACGGTGCTGCCCTACGGCTCGTCGCTGACCGCCAACGGCTACACCTGCCATTCCGCCCAGAATGGCGTGAGCTGCTCCGAGAACCTGAACGGCAAGGGATTCCGAGTCTCACGCGAATCGAGCGCTCTCACCCTCGACGGCGCACAGCGGCAGAGCGCGTCGGTCACGGTGCCCGATGTGCGCGGTGAGCGGCCCGCCGCGGCGGAGAATCTGCTGACGAATGCCGGTCTGACGGCGAAGGTCATGGGCGGCACCGGCCGTGGACCGCGCGGCGGCCAGTGCGTTGTCGCCGAACAGGAGCCCGCGGCGGGCACGAAGGTCGCGACCGGGGCACTGATCATGCTGACGACCCGTGAGATCGGCTACGAGTACGGGATCTGCTGAATTCTTCGTCGGCGTGTCACTGCGACAGCTCCGGCGAGCGCGGCGGTCGTCTCGAACACCGGGAAGCGTTGCGGGCCAACCGGAACGCAGCGGGTCAGGGGGGACCGCGAGCGGGCGTCAGCGATGCATCTGGGATGCGGCGGCCTCGGCGCTGAGGTCGGACAGCGAGAGCGGATGGGCCGGGGGACGATCGAGGATCGTCGTGCGGTGGACGCGCAGGTCCCCGTCGACGTGGAGGAGTTCGCCGGTCGGCACGAGCTGCCAGCCGGGATCGTCGTCCATCGGCTCGCTGGCTACCACCACGGTCGGGGTCTGCGCCGGATCTGTCGAATGGACTCGAACGGTTCCCTTGGTGCCCCGGTGCGCAAGGTGTTCGCCGGGTTCGCGTTCCAGCACGTAGAGGTCGTGCGTGGCGGGGTAGCGCAGCGCCCACAGTTCGGTGGCGGTGGTCAGCAGCAGGTTGATCGCGAAGATCGGCAGCTGGTCGGCGACCCAGCGCGCGGCGTCGGTGATTCCGGCGGTGATGTCTCCGCTGTGCGCGTCGATATGTTCGGTGATCAGCGCGAAGAAGCGTTCCGAATCGGTGTCGCCTTTCACCAGCTCGCGATACCGGCCCAGTTCCTCGTCGAGCCGGGAAAGCTCCTCGATGACGCCGTTGTGCGCGAAGATCCGCCCCTGCTCGGTGAACGGGTGGGTGTTGTTCGGAGTGAGCGCGCCGGTGGACGCGTGCCGGACATGAGCCAAGAAGGTCGCCGACTCGCGGTGCTTGGCCTCCACCGCGAACTGGCGGTCCTCGTACGCGGCCAGCGGCTGTTTCTCGATCCGCGGTCGCCCCGCGATGTCGAAGGTGCCGAGCCCGGTGCCGTCCGGATTCGTCTCGCTCTGGTGATCGAGGCTGTCCGACGCGTCGAGCAGCCAGAACGTCGCCATGACCCGCCGTGGTGCTGCTGTCATCCCGAAAAGTCGACACATGCTGGCCTCATCCCTGCGCCGGTCGCATCGAATGATCGTGCCCGTGACGAGTCGAGCCTAGCGCGCGGACGCGAGCTGGAATTCGAGAAGGCAGCGTTGGCCGGTCAGATCGGTCACTGTTCCTCGGCCGCTATATCGAGTGACTGCCGCAGGAACGACGAACGCCGGGCAGAGCCGATGCTCCGCCCGGCGTCCCAGGACCGAAGGGCCTAGCGCTGGGCCAGTCCGACCAGACGCTGGCGCAACCAGGTCAGCGGAGTGGCGCCTCCGGGGGCGATCCGGTAGGACGGATAGCTCTGGTGGGCGCCGGAGGCGAGGAAGTCGTCGATCTGTCGCTTGCGTTCCTCGTAGGCCGAGTTGTTGAGCTGGTCGTGCAGGAGTCCGAAGCCGCCCGCGGCGAGGGCGTCATCGATGAGCTGGCCTGCCTGCTGCTGGTAGTTGCCGAACAGGGCGGGGTCCGGATTGGAGACCTGGGCGAAGAATCCGGCGATCCGGGCGGCGAAGTCACCGTCCGGCGTCGCGCAGTACAGGTCGCCGGGGGCGCAGAAGGTGTAGGTATGCGGGGTGAGCCAGCCGAACCCGCCCAGGCGCGGCCCGCCCGCTCCCGCGCCCGGCACCGGGGGGCCGATGAGGGTGTCGGTGGGGGAGCGCCGGGGATCGGCGATCAGCCCGACGAGATCGACCCGGTCGGGCGTCACCACGCCGAGTCCGGTACCGATCTCGGCGGCGAGATCGCCGGCGGCGTCCGCGCCTTGGCTGTAGCCGAGCAGTGCGAATCGCGTCGTCGCGCAGCGCTGGGCCGTGTCCGCGATGAGCGCGCGGGCGCCGTCGACGGCTTCGCGCTTGGACCGGCCGTACACCTCGCCTTCCCAGGGGAAAGCGGTCGCGGTGTAGGCGACGTAGTCGGTCCAGGCATCGCCGGGCAGATCGTCGGCGACGGCGGCCAACATCCCCTTGCCCGGTTCGGATTTCGAGGTCTCCCAGGTGCCCGGAATCGCTACGACGTAAACGTCCGGGCAGTTCGGTGGCTCCGCCTGTGCGGTGGTGGCGGCGCCGTAGGACAGAACGGCGGCGACTGTCGCCGCCGCGCAGGCTGCAGTGTTCGTCCATCGTGGAAACATGGCGTACTCCGTGTGTTCGCTGCGGGCGAGGACGATGGCGCTCGGTGCGAGCGCCGGGTGTCGTTGTCTTTCAGGTAGGCACGAGTTCGTCGGAAAACGTCCGGGGCGGACAGACATATTGTGGCGGAAAATTTCGGTTGTGCACGGCGATGCTTCACGATTGCCGGACCGTGTCGATGCGAACGCCCGTGGCTCGGCGGCAGGCCCCACCACGCGACACGCCGTGCGAGCTCGCCCTCCGTCCCGTGGTGGCGCACGGCTGAGGCCGAGCGAGGGCGGCCGGGTTTGGGGCAGACTGGGCGCGGGAATCGATCACTGCGGTGAGCGATTTCCGGACCGACCCGAAGCATGACCGTGAACAGGAGCGCAGGCGATGACCGACGGCGTCCGCACGATCGAGCGTGCGAGGCCGGTCGAGCCTGTGTCGCAGCGGAGTTTCCCGCTGCGGGGGCGTTCGGTGCCGATCGCCGCCGGTCCTCGCGCCGTGATCTTGGTGGCCTGTTGCCTAGTCGTGGCCCAGCTGGCGCTGCGGGGGTGGATCGCGGGTCGCGGCTACTTCTATTGGGACGATCTCGTCCTGGTCGGGCGCGCGGGCCGTTACGAGCTGCTGTCCGCGGATCTGCTGCTCTACGACCACGACGGTCATTTCATGCCGCTGGCGTTCGTGACGGCGTGGGTCGTGACCAGAGCGGCGCCCCTGGCGTGGGCGGGTCCGGTGATCACGCTGATCGTCCTGCAACTCGCGGCCTCGCTCGCGGTGTTGCGGATGCTGATCGCCGTGGCGGGCCCGCGTCGCGCGATCCTGGCGCCGTTCGTGCTCTATCTGGCATGTCCGCTGACGCTGCCCGCGTTCGCGTGGTGGTCGGCGGCGCTGAACGCGGTGCCGTTGCAGTTCGCCCTCGCCTGGGTGGCAGGCGACGCGGTGCTGCTGGTGCGGACCGGGCGTCGCCGGTACGCGGTGTCCGGGATCGTCGTCCTGGTCGTGGCGCTGCTGTTCTTCGAGAAGTCCGTGGTGGTTCCGTTCGTGGCGTTCGCCGCCGCGGCCTTGACGCATCACGTGGACGGTCACCGCGGTGTCGTCGGCGCGGTCGCCAGGCGCGGCGCCCCGCTGTGGATCGGTTCCGGTGTGGTGCTGGCGGCCTGGCTCGGCGTCTACCTCAGCGTCGTGGACGTCGGGGCCCACGGCGGCGGGCACGATGTGGGGGAGCTTTTGCGCAGCGCCACATCGCTGGGTGTCGTGCCCGCGTTGTCGGGCGGGCCGTGGGTGTGGGAACGGTGGCTGCCCGCCACTCCCTGGGCGGCGCCGCCGGGCTGGGCGGTCGCCGCGGCGTGGGTCGTCCTCGGCGCGCTGGCGGTGATCGCGCTGTCGGCGCGTCGGCGGGTGGCGGCGGTCCTGGTGACGGTCGCGGTCTACGTGGTGGTGGCGCAGTTGCCGCTGGCGCTGATCCGCAGCGGTCCGCACACCGCCACCGAGATCATGCAATCCCTGCGGTATCTGGCCGACGTCGCGGTGGTGATGGCCCTGGCCGGGGCGCTGGTGCTCCGTGCGCGTCCTCGCGAATCGAACCCGCGTTGTTCGTCGGCGTGGGCGGGACGGCGGCGGGTGGCCGCGCCCGCGCTGGTGGGGCTCACGGTGGTGTTCGTGGTGAGCAGCCTGTGGTCCTCGGCGACGTTCGCGCGGTCGTGGGCCGTGAGCCCGACCCGGACCTACCTCACCAATGTCACCGCCGCGCTCGGCGCGCAGGACACACCGATGCTGGAGCAGGAGGTGCCATGGGAAGTCCTGGCCCCCTACGCCTATCCGCGGAATCTCGCCGATCGGGTGCTCGCGCCCGTCGCGCGGCCCGGCGCGTTCGCCGACTCGACTCCCCGGCTGCGCATGATCACCGATACGGGCGAGATCGTGGACGCGGTCGTCTGGTGGAACCGGCACATCCGTCCCGGTCCCGACCCCGCCTGCGACTACCGCATCGCGGGCTCGACGCCGGCCGAACTCCCGCTGGACGGCCCCATGCTCGACAACAACTGGACCGCGCAGCTGAACTATCTCGCCGATCGAGACGGCCGCATCACGGTCGGCCTCGAGCACGGCCGACCGGTCGTCGTCCCGGTCGAAGCCGGGGTGCACACCGTGTACGTGCGCGTCGTCGGCGGCGGATCGAGCCTCCGAATAGGTTCCTACACAACGGGTCTCGCACTGTGCGTCGGCGTGGGCCCGGTCGGTGTGGCGTCGTACGACTACTGAAATCGATGACGGCTGTCGATTGCGGCCGCCGCGTTCTCACGGGATCGACGGCGGTTCGGCGTGGTCGCCGCCGGAATCGGGAGAGAACGGGAATGATGGGGAATCGTGCCCGAGAATCCGAAGGTCTCCGATCTCAAGCCGCGTAGTCGTGACGTCACCGACGGCTTGGAGAGGTCCGCCGCGCGCGGGATGCTGCGAGCGGTCGGCATGGGTGATGCGGACTGGGAGAAGCCCCAGGTGGGGGTGGCGTCCTCGTGGAACGAGATCACCCCGTGCAATCTGTCGCTGGAACGGCTCGCCAGGGGGTGCAAGGACGGCGTGTTCGCCGGTGGCGGCTTTCCGATGCAGTTCGGCACCATCTCGGTGTCCGACGGCATCTCCATGGGACACGAGGGGATGCATTTCTCCCTGGTGTCGCGGGAGGTGATCGCCGACAGTGTCGAGACCGTGATGCAGGCCGAGCGGCTCGACGGTTCGGTGCTGCTGGCCGGCTGCGACAAGTCGCTGCCCGGGATGCTGATGGCGGCGGCCCGGCTGAACCTGGCGAGCGTGTTCCTGTACGCGGGGTCGATCCTGCCGGGGATCGCGAAACTCTCCGACGGCAGCGAGCGCGAGGTGACGATCATCGACGCGTTCGAAGCGGTCGGCGCGTGTGCCCGCGGGCTGATGAGCCGCGAGGACGTGGACGCCATCGAGCGCGCGATCTGTCCCGGCGAGGGCGCCTGCGGCGGCATGTACACCGCCAACACCATGGCCAGCGCGGCCGAGGCACTCGGTATGTCGCTGCCGGGCAGCGCGGCCCCGCCCGCGACCGACCGCCGCCGTGACGGTTACGCCCGGCGCAGCGGCGAGGCGGTGGTGGAGTTGATCCGGCAGGGGATCACTCCCGCCGACATCCTCACCAAACCCGCGTTCGAGAACGCGATCGCGGTCGTCATGGCCTTCGGCGGCTCCACCAATGCCGTGCTGCACCTGCTGGCCATCGCGCACGAGGCGAACGTCGACCTGACGCTGGACGATTTCGCCCGCATCGGCCGCCGGGTGCCGCACTTGGCCGACGTCAAGCCTTTCGGCAGGCACGTGATGACCGACGTGGACCGGATCGGCGGCGTGCCGGTGATGATGAAGGCGCTGCTCGACGCCGGATTGCTGCACGGCGACTGCTTGACGGTGACGGGGCGGACGGTGGCGGAGAACCTGGCCGAGATCACGCCGCCGGATCCCGACGGCAAGGTGATCCGCGCGATGGCCGCGCCGATCCATCCCACCGGCGGCATCACCATCCTCAGGGGAACACTCGCGCCCGAGGGCGCCGTGGTCAAGTCGGCGGGCTTCGATTCCGATGTATTCACCGGCACAGCAAGGGTTTTCGACCGCGAACGGTCCGCGATGGACGCACTGGAGGACGGCACGATCACGGCGGGGGACGTGGTCGTCATCCGGTACGAGGGCCCCAAGGGCGGTCCGGGAATGCGCGAGATGCTGGCCATCACCGCCGCCATCAAGGGCGCGGGCCTCGGCAAGGACGTACTGCTGCTGACCGACGGACGGTTCTCGGGCGGCACCACGGGTCTGTGCGTCGGGCACGTCGCCCCGGAAGCCGTCGACGGCGGGCCCATCGCGTTCGTGCGCGACGGTGACCGCATCCGCCTCGACGTCGCCGCGGGCACCCTCGACGTCCAGGTCGACGACAGCGAACTCGCGCGCCGCCGCGACGGCTGGAAACCGTTGCCGCCCCGCTATACCCGCGGTGTGCTGGCGAAGTACACGAAGCTGGTCGGCTCGGCCTCGGGCGGCGCGGTCTGCGACTGACGGGTCAGCCCGCGGGGCCGCGGCTCACGCGGCCCGATAGCGGCCGCGGAAGACGGTGCGGTCCAGGGACCTGCGTCCCGGGTGGATCCGTTCCTCGGCGGCGTAGCCGATGGACATGAGCAGGGCGATGGCGAGGTCGGCGCGGTCCTCGATGCCGATCGTCTTCTTCACCCTGTCCTCGTCCCAGCCGTTCATCGGCGAGGTGGCCAGCCCGAGTTCGGTGGCGGCCAGCATGACGTACGTCGCGGCGATCATGGCGTCCTTCACCGCGTATTCGCGGTCGAGACCGCGTTCGGTCAGGCCCTGCTGGAACTCGGTGGCGGCGGCGGAGAATCCGGTGATGAACTCGTCGCTCCACGCCCCGTTGCGGCGCGCCTGTTCGTAGACATCGGATCTGTCCGCCCGCCACGCGTGCGGCTCGGCGACGAACACGAGCACGACCGGCGCTTCCTGCGGCTGCGGCTGACCGCCGGTGGCCCAGGTCAGGCCCTCCCGCCCCGCGGTATCGGCGACCACCACGATGGACCGGTCCTGCAGGTTCCAGCTCGACGGCGCTTGCATCGCCAAGTCGAGAAGGGTGTCGAGGTGGGCGGCGGGCACTGGATCGGGCAGGTAATGGCGGACGGTGCGGCGGGTGCGGATCGCGTCGGCGACCGAAAGCGTCTTGATCATGACACTAACTATTGAAGAGTGACTCTCCATTGGGAAGAGGGCACTAATTGGTGCGCTACTCTCCTGGGTGTGACGATCGTGGAATCATCGGGTCTGCCCGCCGATGTGTACTCCGCCAAGTGCCCCACCCGCCAGGTCCTCGACCACATCGCGGGCAAGTGGACGGTGCTGGTGATCGACGCCCTCCTCCAGCAGGGCGCCATGCGCTACACCGACCTGTCGCGCCGCATCGGCGGCGTCTCTCAGAAGATGCTGACCCAAACCTTGCGCAGCCTGGAGAGCGACGGATTCCTCACCCGCACAGTGCATCCCACGATTCCCCCGCGTGTCGAATACGAGCTCACCGACCTCGGCCGCAGCCTGGCCGAGCCGGTCACCGCCCTGCGCCAGTGGGCCGAGCGGAACATCAACGACATCGAACGGGCCCGCCGGATGGTCACGCGGCAGTCCGCAGCGCAGTGAGGCCAGGCGCGGCCACGCCGCATCGGCCCAACTCCGGCCGTGGGTGGCGCGCTAGCTGCTCAGGTGGTGTTGCCGCGCGAGGGACTCGATCAGTTCGAGTGGGGTGGGTAGCGGGATCACGCCTTCCTCGCCGGGCGCGCTGAGGCGTGAGGCGGCGACCCGCTCGTGGAGGTGTTCCATCCGCATGTCGAGCCGGTTCGCGGCGTCCGCGGCGTCGGTGAGTTCGGCGAGCAATTCCTCCGGAATGTCGCCGCCGTATTTGTAGTAGATCTTGTGTTCGAGACTGGCCCAGAAATCCATGGCGATGGTCCGGATCTGGAGTTCCGCGGGCACGTACTCGACGCGGTCGCTCATGAACACCGGCAGCTCGAGCAGAATGTGCAGGCTCTTGTAGCCGTTGGGCTTCGGGTTGGCGATGTAGTCGCGCACCTCGGTGACGGTGACGTCGGACTGGCTGGTGAGCATGTCCGCGATCCGATAGGTGTCTTGGATGAAGCTGCAGGTGATGCGCACACCGGCGATGTCGACGATGTTCTTCCTGATGTCGGGCAGCGTGACCGGTATGTCCTTGCGCTGCAGCTTGTGCAGAATGCTCTCCGGGGACTTCAGCCGCGACCGGACGTGCTCGATCGGGCTGTACTTGTGGATGTAGGTGAATTCGTCTTTCAAGATATTGATCTTGGTCATCAACTCGGATATGACGAATTGGTACGACATCATGAAGCGGGAGAATTCGGTGCGAAAATGAGCCAGGTCGTCGTCACGCACAATGTTCGGTGAATCCATCACATCCGCATCCCGCTGATTCGAAGCTGTCGTCTCTCTCCGACAGTCTGCCACCGAGGGCTGAGACGTAGCTGAGCGGCCACCGCGCCTCAGGCGGCGGAATCGTCCCGGGGTG
The DNA here is from genome assembly GCF_057708325.1 of Nocardia sp. bgisy134. NCBI lineage: Bacteria > Bacillati > Actinomycetota > Actinomycetes > Mycobacteriales > Nocardiaceae > Nocardia > Nocardia sp. bgisy134. The sequence goes on along the minus strand of NZ_JBYIRW010000012.1, from coordinate 131,797 downwards.
CCGCGGCGAAGATCGGCAGCGGTCGCGCGCAGATCTCGCGGGCTTCGTCGGCGGGCAGGCCGAACATCCGGAGCAGGTCCTCGGTCACCTGGTCGGCGGCCTCGGCGTCGTCGCGTTCGGGGCGGTCGTGAAGCAGCTGGCCGAGGCACAGGGCGGCGCCGGTCACGATGGTCATGGCCAGTTCCGGGTCGCCGACGTGGAAGCGGCCCGCGCGGACCGCCGCCTCGATGTCGCGACGGGCTCGCGGTGCGAGCCCCCTGCTCGACCTCGCGAGATTGAGTCCGTCGTTGAGCAGGACCTTGCTGAGGGTGGGGTTGAGCCGGTGCAGGCGGCCGGTGAGCCGGAAGCTCTGCGCGAACACCTGGGCCGGGTCGTCCATGTCCTCGCACAGCACGTCGAGCAGTGCGCCGTGCTGGTCCAGCGCCTCCTCGATGGCAGCCTGGTACAGCTCCTCCCTGCTGTGGAAGTGGTTGTAGAACGACCCCATGCCGACGTCGGCCGCCTGCGTGATCTCGAGGATCGGCACGTTGAGCTTCCCCTCCGCCAGCAATGCCTGCGCCGCGCTCACGAGCGCCGCGCGGGTTCGCGCCTTGCGCCGCTCGAGGCGGTTGGGTTCCGAGCCGGTCTGCGCGGTCATCGCTGTTCCTCCCTGACGTCTTCGCACGCCATCGTAGCGGTCCGGTCAGTATTGACGAATTTGTCAGAACCTCTTGACTGACTACTCGTTCGTGAGTGACGATATCGTCAGTAAGTGGAAGGGAGTGGTCGATGAGCGGCCATCACGATGTGCACAGAGGGCTGCACAGCGCGCGCGGCGCGTTGGCGGGCGAGCATCCGGGCCGCGCGGGCAACCCGGTGGTGAAGGTGCTCGATCTGGCGTGGCTGGAATTCGCGAAGCCGGACCTGGAGCGCGCCGAAACCTTCGCGCACGCATTCGGTTTCACGACCGCGGGCCGGACGGCCGACGAGGTGCGGTTGCGCGGCACCGACCCCGGCTCGCCCTGCGTGCTCGTCCGCCGCGGTCCCCGGTCGCGCTTCATCGGTCCAGCATTTCTGGCCGCCGACTCCGCTGACCTGCTGCGGCTTGCGCAGGCCATGGACGCGCGGGTGACTCCGCTGCCGGAGTCGCTGGGCGGGCTCGGGGTCGAGCTGGTCGACCCGAGCGGGTTGCGCGTCCGGGTCGTCGCCGAGACGCACGAGCTGCCCGCGCTGTCGCCGCAGCGGCCGCACGCGTTCAATCTCGGCCACGAGGTGGTGCGCATCAACGGCACGCAGCGTCCGCCGCGAATCCCCGCGCGAGTGCAGCGGCTCGGGCACGTCGTCGTGCAGACGACCAAGTACCGGGAAACGCTGGACTGGTACCTGCGCAACCTCGGCATGATCGTCAGCGACTTCCTCTACTACCCGGGCCAGCGGGAGCGTGGGCCGGTGATGAGCTTCATCCGCTGCGACCGTGGCGCCACTCCGGCCGATCACCACACGCTCGCGCTCACGCTGGGACCGTCCAACCGGTACGTGCACTCGGCGTACCAGGTCGCCGATCTGGACGCGCTCGCCGCGGGCGGCGAATACCTGCGCGAACGCGGCTACCACCGGTCGTGGGGGATCGGCCGCCACATCCAGGGCAGCCAGATCTTCGACTACTGGCGCGATCCGGACGGCTTCATGGTCGAGCACTTCAGCGACGGCGACATGTTCGACTCCACCCTGGAGCCGGGTTGGGCGCCGATGAGCGCCTCCGGTCTCGCGCAGTGGGGTCCGCCCGCCACCAAGGACTTCCTCGGCCTCGCGCCCGGAGCCGAATCGCTGCGGGAACTGCGCGCGATCGCCGACGCGCTGTGTGAGGACAACGAATTCGATCTCCGCCGCCTGCGCGGCCTGTTGAAGGGAGCCAAGTCATGACCCTTTCCGTCCTTCGCACCGCCGACGCCTGGTGGGTGCGGACGCGCCGAGACGATGTGCTGGAGCGGGGTGCGGCCCGCATCGAGACCGCCGCGACGACCACGCGGGAGCTGCTCGCCGACCGTGACGCCATCGCCGCGGCCGCCGCCAGTACAGATGTCGTTGCGGTGGAGAGCCTTTCGCTGATCTCACCGGTGACCGCACCGTGCCGGGTGGTGGCGCAGATGACGAACTTCGCCTCGCACGTGAAGGACTCCGGCCTGGACCCGGAGACCGTGCCGCTGACGTTCTTCCGCAAGACCTCCGGATCGATCAGCGGCCCCCACGACGACGTCGTCCGGCCCGCCCACGTGCGCCTGCTCGACTACGAAGTGGAGATCGGCCTCGTCTTCGGCCGCGAAATGCCGGTCGGCTCGCCGATCGACGCGGAGCGCCTCGCCGACTATATCGCGGGCCTCGTGGTCACCAACGATATCTCCGCCCGTGATGTCCAGCTGCCGAAAACCCAGTTCTACGAGGCGAAGTCGTATCCGACGTTCACTCCGGTCGGACCGGCGCTGGTGCTGCTCGACGCCGACGAACTGAAGCGGTTCACCGACCTGCGGCTGCGGCTGTGGGTCAACGGTGAAGTCCGTCAAGATATGACGGTCGCCGACATGATCTACCGGCCGGTCGAGACGCTGCGCGAACTGACGCGCTTCCAGCGGATGGACTCCGGTGATCTGCTGCTGACCGGAACGCCGATCGGCACGGCCATCAGCGCCCCGCCCAAGGCGGTGCAGTTCGTCGCGAACCTGCTGCCGTCCGCGGTCAAGTGGAAGCTGTTCTTCCAAGGCCAGGCCAAGAATCCGAAGTACCTGAAGGACGGCGATGTGGTCGAGGCCGCGATCGGCACCGACGACGGCGCCATCGATCTCGGCCGCCAGCGCACTGTCGTGAGGTACGCCCGGTGACCGAGACAACGCTCGAGGCCGCGGCCGAAGACCTGCTCTGGCCCCGCTACGCCGGGCCGGAGGACTTGGCCGCCATCGAATCCGTTCCCTTGGAGCAGCGCGGTCTGCCCGAATCGACCTACGCTCTGCTCGTCCGCGCCGCGACCCGGTGGCCGGAGCGCAACGCGCTGACGGTGCTGCCCGAGGCCGCGCGCTGGCGGGAACCGTTGCGGCGCAGCTACGCCGAACTGCTCGCCGACGTGCACCGGTACGCGAACCTGCTGCACGAACTCGGCGTGCGCCGCGGCGGCGCGGTCGCGCTCATCGCGCCCAATTGCGCCGAGCTGATTCCCGCCACCCTCGCCGCGCAGCTGGCGGGCATCGCCGCGCCGATCAATGGTGGCCTCTCGCGTGATCACATCGCCAAGTTGCTCGGCCGCTCCGGTGCACGGATCCTGATCGTCGCCGGGCCCGAACTCGCCGCCGACAGTTGGGCATCCGCCCGTCACCTGGCCGCGCGAGGCCTCGTGGACGCGCTGCTGGTGCTGCGCCCCACCGCTGCGGCGCACGAGGCGCCCGAGCTGCCCGCGATCGCCGGTATCCGGGTCGGCTACCTCGATCTCCTTGCCGGAGAACAAGATTCGTCCCGATTCGTCGGTATCCCGCCCGTGCCCTCGGATCTGGCCGCGCTGTTCCACACCGGTGGCACCACGGGCGTGCCGAAGCTGGCCGCGCACCGGCACTCCGGTGAGGTCGCCAACGCGTGGATGATCGCCGCCAACTCCCTGCTGGACGAGGACGCGGTCGTCTTCGCCGCGCTGCCGCTGTTCCACGTCAACGCCCTGGTCGTCACGCTGCTCGCGCCGATGTTCCGCGGTCAGTCGGTGGTGTGGGCCGGACCGCTCGGCTACCGCGACTTCACCCTCTACGCGGAGTTCTGGAACATCGTGGCGCACTACGAGATCGCCGCCATGAGCGCGGTGCCGACCGTGTACGCCGTGCTCGCGCAGTGCCCGATCGGCGCGGACATCTCCAGCCTGCGCTACGCGATGGTCGGCGCGTCGCCGCTGCCGACCGCGGTGCGCGAGAACTTCCAGGCACACACCGGCGTGACCCTCGTAGAGGGCTACGGCCTCACCGAAGCGACCTGCGCGTCGGCGCGCAGCTTCCCGGATGCGCCGCGACCGGGCGCGGTGGGACAGCGGATGCCTTATCAACGCGTCGAGATCGTGCGCATCACCGGGGACGGGTCGTGGGTGAGGCTGCCCGCGGGAGCGGCCGGTGTGCTGGTGATCAGCGGCCCAACGGTTTTCGCCGGGTACGTGACCGGCCGGGACCAGCACGGCCACGTCACCGACGGGCTGGGCACGCTGGTCGACGGCTGGCTGGACACCGGCGATCTGGCCCACATCGACCAGGACGGCTTCATCCACCTGCACGGTCGCGCCAAGGACCTGATCATCCGCGGCGGCCACAACATCGACCCCTCGACCATCGAGGACGCCCTGCTGGCTCACCCGCAGGTCGCGGCGGCCGGTGCGGTCGGCCGCCCGGATGTACACGCCGGTGAAGTCCCGGTCGCGTATGTCGTCATCACCGCAGGTGCGGACGTCACCGGATCGGAGTTGGTGGAGTGGACCGCCGACCGGGTACACGAGCGGGCCGCCGCACCCAAGACGGTCACCGTCCTCGACGCGCTGCCGGTCACCGACGTCGGCAAGCCCTACAAGCTCGGTCTGCGCGCCGACGCGACCCGCCGCGAACTGCTCGAGGCCCTCGCAGGGATCGCCGGACTGCGCGGCGTCACGGCCGAGGTCGCGGACGGCGCGGTCGTCGCGACGGTCGAACTCGAATCCGCCGCGGACGAGCAGGACGTCGAGACCGTCCTCGGCCGCTACGCGATCAGCTGGAAAGTGGTGGTGCAATGACAATCGTCTCCACGGTACTCGCGGGCCTGCTGGCGGCAGAGTTCCTGTTCTTCGGGGCTGCCAAGCTGCTCGCGCTCGCCCCGATGCGCGAACGCGCCGAGCATCTCGGCTTCACGACGACCGCCTACCGGGGAATCGGCGCACTCGAAATCGCCGCCGCCGGTGGCGTGCTGCTCGGTTTCGTTCTGCCGTGGACCGGTATCGCGGCGGGCACGGGGCTGACGCTGCTGATGGCGGGCGCAGTCGTCACCCATCTCCGCAACGGCGACGGCGTACCCGAGATCGCGCCCGCGGCCGCGACCGCGCTCGTCGCCGTCGGCTACGTGGTCACTCTCGCCGGGGTTTCCCCGTGACCGCGCGCACGATTCCGGTCGTGCTCGTCGGCGCGGGCCCGACCGGGCTCACCGCGGCCACCTTGCTGGCGCAGTACGGGATCGAGTCGCTGATCCTGGAACGGTGGGAGGGCGTGTATCCACAGCCGCGCGGGGTCCACCTCGACGGCGAGATCCGCCGGATCGTCGGCCGGCTCGGCGTCGGCGAGGAATTCGACGCGATCTCCCGGCCCGCGCTGGGTTTGCGGCTGCTCGATCCCGATCGGCGGGTGCTGGCGCAATTCGATCGCGACCCGGCCGGTGGTCGCAACGGGCACCCGGAGGCGAACCTGTTCGACCAGCCGGAACTGGAAGCGATCCTGCGCGCCAACCTGCGCCGCTACCCGGAGGCGACCCTGCGGAGCAACGCCGAAGTCGCCGCCGTGACCGAGGAAAGCGGCGGCGTCCGAGTCGATTTCACCGACCGGGCGACGGGGCGAACCGAATCGGTGCGCGCCGGATACCTGCTCGGCTGCGACGGGGCCAACAGTCTCGTCCGCGGCGCGATCGGCGCGCGGATGCGGGATCTGCGATTCGCGCAGCGTTGGCTCGTCGTCGACATCGCCACGACGGCGGACCTCGGCCACTGGGAAGGCGTCCACCAGGTCTGCGACCCGACGCGCGCAGCCACCTACATGCGCATCGGAAAGACCCGCTACCGGTGGGAATTTCGCCTTCGCCCCGGCGAGACCGCCGCCGATTTCCGCGATCTGTCCCCGCTGCGACCGCTCATCGCGCCGTGGGTCGACACCGCCGCGTTCGAGCGCCTCGAGCTGGTGCGGGTCGCCGAATACACCTTCCGCGCCCAGCTCGCCGATCACTGGCGCGCGGGACGGGTGTTCCTGCTCGGCGACGCCGCTCACCTGACACCGCCGTTCATCGGCCAAGGCATGGGCGCCGGTCTGCGCGACGCCGCGAATCTCACCTGGAAACTGGCCGGGGTGCTGCGCGGTGAGCTCCCGGAAGGCGTGCTCGACACCTACGAGACCGAGCGAAAACCGCACGCGCGCGCGATGATCCGGCTGGCCCAGCTCACGGGCATGGCCATGACCGCAGGCGGCGAGCTCGGCAACCGGCTGCGCGGCCTGATCGCACCGCGGCTACCTCGCGTGCCCGGCCTCGCCCGCACGGTCACCAGCGGCGAATCCCCGCCGCTGCGCCGTTCCGATCTGGTGGTCGCGCCGCTGCTGCGGCGCGGCCTCGCCGGTCGGCTGCCGCCGAACGATCGCCTCCCCGACGGGCGCCGGGTCGACGACCTCATCGCGGGACGCTTCGCGATCCTCACGACGGCCGACCTGCCGCAGGCCGACAAGAACCGGATCGAGCGCCGCGGCGGTGTCGTGCTTCGCGCGGTGCCGGGGACGGCTCTGCACCGCTGGCTTCGGCACCGCCGGCTTCGGCACGGCCGCGCGTCGGCGGCCCTGGTCCGGCCGGACGGAGCCGTGCAGAGCTGGGGAGCGAACGCGTCCGCCCTGTGCGCGGCGGCGCCGCGATTCGCGCCCGACGATCGAGCCTGAGCGCGCGAAGGGTAGCTGACTATTACTACGTTTTTGAGGAAATCATCACTTCTCGTGTTATCGTGCCAGTAGTGCGTCAGTCGCTCCGTCGCTCGCTGGCTCGGTGAGAGGATCCGCATGTCTCGGTATCTGTTCGCGCTCGGGCGGGTCGTAGTCCATCGCCGCTGGTGGGTGCTGGTGATCTGGATCGTGCTGCTGGTCGGTGCGGTCTGCTTCGCCGCCGGGACCGGCGGCAAGACGAACGACAACTTCGCCGTCCCCGGCACCGAATCGCAGGATGCCGTGTCGTTGCTGCACCAGCGGATGCCGGCGTTCAGTGGCGCGCATATGCAGGTGGTCTTCGCCACGCCCGGTCTGGCCAAGGTGACCGACCAGCAGGTCGCCGGTCAGATCGAGCAGGTGATGGCGGGGTTGCGCGGGCTGCCGCAGGTCGCGGCGGTCGTCGACCCGTTCCAGGCCAAGGCGGTGTCGCCGGATCAGCGCGTCGCGCTGGGCAGCGTGCAGTTCTCGGTGTCGGCGGGGGAGGTCGCCGAGGACACACTCGAAGGGGTGGACCGCGTCGCCGATCCCGCGCGGGAAGCGGGACTCGACGTGGAGTTCTCCGGTGCGGTCTATCCGGGCTTAACCGCCGAAATACCGCATACGCCAGAGCTTCTCGGCGTCATCGCGGCGTTGATCATTCTGCTGATCACCTTCGGCGCGGCGGTCGCGGCGGGCCTGCCCATCGTCACCGCGCTGGTCGGCGTCGGTATCGGACTCACCGGAATTCTCGGGGTCGCCGCGTTCGTCGACGTGCCCTCGGCGGCGACGTCGCTGGCTTTGATGCTCGGCCTCTCCTGCGGCATCGACTACGCGCTGTTCGTTCTGTCGCGGCACCGGCACCATATCGTGCTGGGAATGGCCGCGGCGGAATCGGTTCCACTCGCCGTCGGGACCGCGGGCAGTTCGGTGGTGTTCGCGGCGGTCACCGTGATCATCGCGCTGTGCGGGCTGACGGTGGCGAACATCCCGTTCCTCACCGTCATGGGTCTGACCGCGGCGGGCGCGGTGCTGGTGGCCATGCTCGTCGCGCTGACGCTGCTGCCCGCCCTGCTCATGTTCGCCGGGGACACCGTCGCCCGGTTCATCTCGCCGCCGCTGCACCCGGGACGGCCGGAGGAGATCGCGCGCATCGCCGCCTACGAGCCCGAGCGCACATTCGGGCACTCGTGGGGACGATTCGTCACGAGATTCCGTATCCCGCTGCTGATTCTCGGCGTCGCGCTGCTCGTCGCCCTGGCGATCCCCGTCTCCCGCATGGAACTCGGGTTGCCCAGTGGCGCGACGCAACCGGACTCGAGCACCGCCCACAAGGCCTACGACCTGGTCGAGAAGTCGTTCGGCCCCGGCTTCAACGGGCCGCTGCTGGTGGTGACCGACCTGTCGCGAGCCACCGGCCCGGACGCGGCGCAAACGCTCATGGGCAGGCTGCGACAGGAACCCGGCGTGGCCGCGGTGCAGCCCGCGGGCACCGGGGACGGTCTGATGCTGATCCAGGTCGTCCCCAAGACCGGCCCCGACGACCCGGCCACCGCCGATCTGGTGAACCGGCTGCGCGACGACCGCGCCGCGATCGAAAGCGGCACCGGGGCAACGTATCTGGTCGGCGGCACCACCGCCGCGAATATCGACACCTCGAACCGGCTCGCCGAAGCGCTGCCGATCTTCCTCGCGGTCGTGGTCGGCCTGGCGCTGGTGCTGCTGACGATCGCGTTCCGCACGATCCTGGTCCCGCTGTCCTCGATCGCGGGCTTCATCCTCTCGGTCTTCGCCGCCCTCGGAGCACAGGTCGCCGTATTCCAATGGGGCTGGGGCGCGGAACTTTTCGGCGTCACCAAGGCGCAGACGCTGAGCTTCCTCCCGATCATCACCCTCGCCATCATCTTCGGCCTGTCCAGCGACTACCAGATCTTCGTCGTCTCCAGGATCAAGGAGGAACACACCCGCACCGCCGACGCGGTCACCTCGGTGCAGAACGGCGTCGCGCACTCCGCCCGCGTCGTCACCGCCGCCGCGCTGATCATGTTCGCTGTGTTCGTCGCCTTCGCCACCGTCGACAACCCCATCGTCAAACCGCTGGCGTTCACCCTCGCCGTCGGCGTCCTGCTCGACGCCTTCGTCGTCCGGCTGACCCTGGTGCCCGCCGTCATGGCCCTCGTCGGCAACCGCATGTGGTACCACCCGCGCTGGTTCGCCCGCTACGTCCCCGATCTCGACATCGAAGGCGCCGAACTCGAACATCGAATGGCTTCCCGGCCCGAATCCGAGGCGTCGCCCGCGCGGCGATAGGGGAGAGCGATCGCCCATTCCTCGCTGTATCGGCCGGGCTGCACTCGAGCACGAAATGCGGACGGGCCGACGGTGATTCTTCGAAGGCGCGAACGTTCACACCGTCGCGTTCGTCTCCGACGTTCGGTCCGGGTTCTGGGTGAACGCGGCGCGATACGCGCTGGGGGTCAGCCCAGTCCGTCGCGAAAGATGTTGGCGCAGAGAGTCTGTCGTGGCGAGGCCACTGAGGCGGGCAACCTGGTCCATCGGTAAGTCGGTCGTTTCCAGGAGCTCCTGGGCCCGGATGACGCGCTGATGGAGCAGCCATTGGAGCGGGCTCAGGCCGGTTTCCGCATGGAACTTGCGGGTCAAGGTGCGAACACTGGTGCGGGCATGGTTCGCGAGGGCGGCGCGGGTGAGTGGCTCGTGCAGGCGGGCGAGCGCCCAGCTACGGGTTGCCGCCAGGGAGATGCCGGTCTCGGGCGGGAGGGGTGTCCGAATGAACTGAGCTTGTCCGCCCGGCCGCACCGGCGCCGCCACCATGAGCCGGGCCGCCGAGTTGGCTGTCGCGGCGCCGTAGTCGCTGCGCACCAGATGCAGGCACAGATCGATGCCCGCGGACAGTCCGGCGGAGGTCAGGATGTTGCCGTCTTCGACGTACAGCACGTCGGGGCGCAGGTCCACCGCGGGGAAGCGGCTGGAGAACTCGTCGGACTTCGCCCAATAGGTGGTGGCCCGGCGTCCGTCGAGCAGCCCGGCCTCGGCGAGTACGAAAGCTCCGGTGCAGATCGAGGCGATCCGCTTGCCCTCGGCGGCGGAGCGGCGCAACACCGCGAGGATGCGCGGGTCGATGTCGTCGCGGGCGCCGGTGCCGGTGACGATGACGGTGTCGGCGTCGTCGACCGCGTCCAGGCCGTGGGCGACGGTGATCTCCAGGCTGCCGTTGGTGGCGACCGGCCCGGGACGGGCGGCGCAGACGCGCACCTGATAGCCGGGGACGCCGTCGACCAGCGTCTCGCCCAGCACCAACTCGGGGATGGACAGGTCGAACGTCGTGGCTGGCGGGACGGCGACAACAGCTACCCGGTGCATGGCCCGAACCTCCGGATGTTTGGCATGTGGGCCACTATCGTACGGATCTCCTGCGGCGGAAGCTGAATGGCGCGTCGGCGCGGCTGTTGCGCCTGCGGCCGTTCACACCACCGCGAATCAGGAGAGCTGGGATGTCCTTGCACGTCGTCATCGGAGCCGGAGCCACCGGCTCGGCCACTGCCCGTTTGCTGGCCGACACCGGCGAGCGGGTCCGGCTCGTCACCCGCAGCGGTAGCGGGCCGGTGCACGAGCGGATCGAGCGAGTTGCCGCCGATGCCACCGACACCGCGCGGCTCACCGAGCTGACGCGCGGCGCGGCCACCCTGTTCAACTGCGCCATGCCGCCCTACGATCGCTGGCCGACCGACTTTCCTCCCTTGGCCGCCGCCCTGCTGGCAACGGCCGAGCGCACCGGCGCCGACTACGTCATGCTCGGCAACACCTACGGCTATGGCCCGGTGGACGGCCCCGTGACAGAGGATCTCGCCTTGGCGGCAACCAGCGCGAAAGGCCGTGTCCGGGCTCGGATTTGGCACGACGCGCGCGCGGCCTACGAGGCAGGCCGGGTGCGGGTGACCGAGATCAGGGCCAGCGACTTCCTGGGCGCACGCGCCTACTCGCCGTTCACTCTCATGGTGGGTGCGCACGTGCTGGCAGGTTCGCCCGCCTTCTACCCCGGGGACCTCGATGCCCCGCACAGTTGGACCTACACCGGTGACGCGGCGCGCACGCTCGTCGCCGCAGCGAGCCACGAACAATCCTGGGGCCGCGCCTGGCTCGTGCCGTCCAGCGCTGAGGAGTCGGTGCGCGAACTGGCGACACACCTGGCCGCGGCGGCAGGCGCGCCCGAGCCGCGCCTGAATCGCATGACGAGGGCCGAGCTCGAGGAAATCGGCAGGACGGACTCGATCATGGCGGAGTTCCCGGAGATGCTGTACCTGTACGACCGGCCCAACATCCTCGACGCGTCATCGACAGCGACGACATTGAATGTCACACCGACCCCGATCGACGTGGTCCTGGCCGAGATGGCGGTCCCGGAGCGATGAGGTGAGCTCGGGCGGCCGCTGCTCGCCGCACGCCATTTGCCATCCATTCGCCGGTGGGTGAGCGATACGCTGGAGCGGGGAGGTTGGCGGAAAGGAGCTGATGTGGGGCAATCGCGAGGAGCGGCCGCACCACACGTAGCCCGCCGTGTGATCGCCCTGGGCTGATCCCGAGCTACCGATGTACGAGCCGATCGACCTGGTCGATTCAGCCGAACGGACCCGCACCGTGCTCGCCACCGCCGTGGCACGGTTCTCCGAAGCCTGGGCGTCAGGGGCACCGCCCGACCTGTCGGCGTATCTACCGCGTGAGCCGGCCGCGCGGCGGACGGTACTGATCGAACTGATCAAGATCGATCTCGAATACCGCTGGCTGCGTCATCACTATCCCAAACGACTGGCCGATTACCGCACGGAATTCACCGAGCTGCGCGAGGGGCCGCTCCCGGCCGAGCTCGTCTACGAGGAATTCCACGCCCGGCGCCGCGGCGGGGAGGCGCCCGAGACGGCGGCCGCCGTCACCGCTGCCACAGCCGCCGCGGCCGATTCCGAGCTCGCGCAGATCGCCGACGACTACCACAGCACGATGATCGCCCGCCCCGGCGCCCAGGTGTTGCTCGACTCCATCGACGTCGGCGACCGGGTCGACGATTTCGACCTCCTGATGCGGATCGGCGCGGGCGCCTTCGCCCAGGTGTATCTGGCCAGGCAGCAATCCATGCAGCGACTGGTCGCGGTGAAGATCTCCCACAACCACGGCATCGAGCCGCAGACCCTCGCCCAGCTCGACCACGAATACATCGTGCGCATCTTCGACCAGCGACTGATCGGCGACGGCGAGCTGAAGCTGCTCTACATGCAGTATCTCCCGGGCGGAACGCTGCTCGACGTGCTGCGCTTGCGGCGCGCGACGCCCGAGGGGCAGCACAGCGGGCAGCTGCTGCTCGACGCGGTCGACGCCGTGCTCGCCGACAAGGGCGAGGTGCGGCCCGCCGATTCGGCTGTTCGCGAACGGACCGCCGCGCTGACCTGGCCCGAGACCGTCGCCTGGCTGGGCCGCCGCCTCGCGGACGCGTTGCAGCACGCGTCCGAACGCGGGGTGTTGCATCGCGACATCAAACCCGCGAACGTGCTGCTCAGCGCCGAAGGCATCCCGAAACTGGCCGATTTCAACGTCAGCTTCAGCAAACGCGTCAAGGGCGCGAGCCCGCTGGCGTACTTCGGCGGATCGCTGGCGTACATGTCGCCCGAACAGCTCGAGGCCTGTCATCCCGAGCTGCCCGCGTCCGCCGCCGATCTCGACACGCGAAGCGACATCTTCGCGCTGGCCGTCATGCTGTGGGAACTGCTGACCGGACGGCGGCCTTTCGCGGACGAAACATCCGCGGGCGAGTCGGAGACGTCGCTGGCCCGCATGCTCGAACTGCGGCGCAGGCCCATCGACTCGAAGTTCCTGTCCGATCTACCGCCGGACTGCCCCCCGGCGCTCTGCCAGGTGCTGCTGAAGTGCCTGTCGCCCGACCCCGCGGATCGCTACTCGTGCGGTTCGGAATTGGCCCAGCAGCTCGACCTGTGCCTCGAGGCGAGGGCTCGCGACCTCGTCTATCCGCCACCGAACAGTTGGCGGGCGCGGCTTTCTCGGTGGCCGACCCCGATCCTCTGGTTGTCTTCGCTGATCGGTATCGGCCTGGCGACGATCTATCTGGCGACACACGTTCAGAAACTGATCAGAGAGCGAGTGCCCGACGCTGTCAACACGCAGATGGACAGGGGCGTGATCGCTTGCATCCTCGGCGTCTTGCCGTTGGCCGTCGTCATCTACGTGTACATATCGCGTGATCTGCTCGCGGTTCTGCGTGGCTTGCGCGAGGGCAGGCGCTACGACGAGTCGACGCTCGCGCGGGTGCGGTCGCGAACGTTGCTGTGGGGCGACCTGTGTGCGCTGAACACCCTTCTCGCCGCGGTTATCGCCACCGTGACCGGCGTGATGTTGCTGCGCGCGTTCACCGACGTTTCGCTGCGGCTACAGATCCACGCGGCGATGACCGTGCTGGTGGCGGGCACCATCTCCGTCGCCTACACGTTCTTCCTCTCCACCTTCTACATCGTGCGCTGCGTCTATCCCATCCATCTGCGCCATGGCCGCACAACGGAGCGCGACTCGGCCGATCTGCACTGGCTGCGCCGAAGAACCACGGTCTATCTCGCGATCACCGCATCTGTGCCGGTGGTCGGCGTGCTGGCGGGATTCGGTGCCCTCGAATCGGGCGAGCTCGCGCTCGTTCGCGATTCGGTGCTGGGGTTGTGCGCGGGCGGCGGGCTCGCCTTCGTCGCCGCGTACTGGCTTTTCAGGACGCTCGACGCCGACCTGCGGGCGCTGGACCGGGTGATCGCCGTGCAGCCCCGATCCGTGGAAGCGATCGCCCGTCAGTGAACCGCGTCGCCCGCCGAATCGTCGGCGGGAGTATGCGGATTCGGGATGTCGATGACGGCGAGGAAGGCGGTCGCCGCGGGCGTGCGGCTGAAGCGGTTCCAGACGACGTATTCGACGCGGGCAGGCGCGTCGTCGACCTCGACGGTGACCACACCGGTGAGCTGCGGCACGTAGGCGGCGGGGAGCATGGCCACGCACAGGTCCTGCCCGACGAGCCGGGCGATGTAGTCGGCGGTGGTCACTTCGAAGGCGACGTCACGGTGCAGGCCCGCGGCCGCGAAAGCTTGGTCGGATTGGGCGCGTCCGGCGGTCCCGGCGGGCAGGTCGACGAAGATCTCGGACGACAGTCTGCGCAGGTCGACCGTCGGTTCGCCGACGAGCGGATGGTCCGGCGCGACCACGGCGACGAGCCGGTCACGGGCGAGTTCGCGGGCGGCGACACCGCGGGGTCGCGCGGTGGTCGGCAACCCGAGGAAGGCCACGTCGATGGCTCCCTGCTCGACCTGATCGACGAGATCCTCGCTCGCGCCCACCCGCAGGCCGATGCGCACGTGCGGGTGCAGCTTGCGGAATTCGCGCAGCGCGCCGGGGACGTCGACGGCGGCGACGGTGGGGATCAGGCCGACGGCGAGCCGCCCGCGCACCTCGCCGACGGCCGCGGCGACCTCGGCGGCCGCGCGCTCGGCGGCGTCCAGGCACTGGCGGGCGGCCGGGAGGAAAGCCGCGCCTGCCGGAGTCAGCCGCACTCGGCGGCTGGTGCGCTCGAACAGTCGTGCGCCGAGTTCCCTTTCCAGGCGGCCGATTTGGTGACTGAGGGCGGACTGGACGACCAGGCACCGTGCGGCGGCGCGGGTGAAGCTGTTCGTCTCGGCGACGGCGACGACATAGCGCAACTGCTGAAGCTCCATGGATCAATCGTGAATCACGATCTATGGAGTGACAAACATGTGTTGGATTCATCAATCGATCTCGGCTGAGATCGTGAGTATGAAAAGTCCAGCAGCGCAGCGGGTTCCCGATCCACCCACCCGGGAAAGGACGTCTCGATGAAGATCGCCGTCGACGGAGCCGCGGACGAGAGGCCGATGAGATGAAGCGTGCACTCGGTACGGCGGCCGCGCTGGTCTGCCTCGGAGGGACCGTGCTGGCACCCGCGCACCGGGCGGTGGCGGACAGCCCGGTGTTCCCCGCCACGATCGCCCTGCCTGCCGGATTCCGTCCGGAGGGCATCGCGATCGGTGCGCTGCCGGTGGCCTATTTCGGTTCCATGGCCGATGGTTCCATCTATCGCGTCGACTTGGTGACCGGGCACGGTGACCTGCTGAGCCGCGGCCCGGGGACGCAGGCGCTGGGCCTGCGGCTCGATCACCGCAGTCGCCTGTTCGTCGCGGGCGGCACCGGCGGTGACGTCCGAATCGTGGACGCCTGGACGGGCGCGGTGCTGGCGAACTACCAACTGGCAACCCCGCCGGACACTTTCGTCAACGATGTGGTGTTCACGCCGTCGGGCGCGTGGTTCACCGACTCGCGCGCGCCCGTGCTGTATCACTTGCCCATCGGGCCGGACGGTAAGTTGCCCGCGCCCGAGGAGGTGGTTCGGCTCCCGCTGACCGGTGACCTCACCTACGTGCCGAACGCGTTCAACGCCAACGGCATCGCGCGCACGCCCGATGGCACCGGCCTGATCGTCGTGCAGTCGGTGACCGGACGTCTGTTCCGCGTCGACCCCGCGACAGGCGAGGCGCGCCACGTCGACCTCGGTGGCGAGGAGCTGCCCGACGGCGACGGACTGCTCCTGGACGGCAGCACACTGTATGTCGTCCAGAACCGGCGCAATGCGATCGCCGTGATCGCCCTCGATCCCGAGGGCACGAAGGGCACGCTGGTACGGCGAATCATCGACCCGCGCTTCGACGTACCGGCCACTGTCGCCGCGTTCGCGGGTCGGTTGTACCTGCCGAACGCTCGCTTCGACACCCCGCCCGAGCCGACCACGCCCTACACCGCTGTCGCGGTAGACTGCCTCGCTGAGATGGTGTCCGGATCCCGTGCGGCTCAGCGCAATACGTACCGGCTGGTGGGAACGACATCGATGTCGCGGTCGGCGCCGAACGCGGCCACGCTGGTCATCATGCGCTGAATGCGCCGGTTCAGTTCGGCATCGTCGCCGCCGCTGCCGTAGAAGGCGTGCGGGTCGCGCAGCGCCTCCAGGGGGAACAGTTCCTCGACCACCGCGGTGATGTCCGGGGCGGTGTCGGTGACCGCCTCGAGGACGCGATTCTGCACGTAGCCGAAGGTGGCCTGGGTGGCGATGGCGACCTCGGTGTGGCGGTTGCGCCAATGATCGAGCCATTCGCCGTACGGCAGTTCCGGCGGCCTGCGCAGGAACGCGACATTGGCCAGCCCCGGGGTGCGCTCGCCGATCGGCACCGGAGGCGGCGGCAGCGGCGTCCTGACCTCGACCCGCCACCCCTCGCACCGTTCGGCGACGCCTCCGAGCGTGGCGAGCACGGCGGCGCGGTCGCAGCCGGTCGAGGACGAGAGGGCGAGGACCGCGTCGATCGGCGCGTCGAAGGTCGTCAACCGGAGCATCGCCCCGGCCACGTCGGCGTCGGCGATGTTCAGCCGCACGGATTCGACGCCCGCCGCGACCAACTGCCGCGTCAGCGCCGCGTCCCGCAGATCGCCGACACCCCAGAGCGCGAAGATCAGATCCTCCGGCACCGCACCACCACCTTGTAGAACAGGTTCCAGTACGGCGAGTGTAGGCGGCGCGAGGGCTCAGCGCGGCAGCAGGGTGATGCGGGCGTTCTCGGCCGGGCTGAGACCGGTGTGGTAACGGCGTGGCGGTTCGATGGGCCCGGACGCGGCCTGGATGCGACGCTGCTCGAGCACGGTGCGGAACAGGATGCGGGCTTCCACGAGGGCGAACTGCGCGCCAAGGCACCGATGCGCGCCCGCGCCGAAGGTCAGCCAGGTCTGGCCGTTCGGTCGCTCGTCGAGAAAGCGTTCGGGGCGGAAGACCATCGGATCCGGGTAATGCCTGGGTGATTCGTGAATGAGCAGGATCGGCACGATGACGATGGCGCCCTTGGGAATACGGATTCCGTTGAGCACGGTGTCGCGGAGGGCGCGCCGCCCGGTGAACGGGGAGACCGGGCGCAACCGCATCGTCTCGGCGACCACGGCGTCGAGGTATGCGTCGAGCCGCTCCCCGTCGCCCGCGTCGGCCGCCGCGTCCAGTTCGGCCATGGCCTGCGGGTGGCCCGCCAGCATGGCGGCGATCCAGCCGAGGGTGATGGCGGTGGTCTCGTAGGCGCCCAGCAGGACGCCGCGCATGTTGCGGGCCAGCGCGGCGTCGTCGTGCTGATCGAGTTCGGTGCCGACGTACCGGGACAGCACGTCTTTCCGGTCGCTCCGATCGCCGGGTTCGGCGCGGCGCGCGGCGATCTCCTCGATGATCACGGCGTCGACCTCGGCTTGGCGGCGACGCAGCGGCGGGTAGGGCAGCGTGTAGCCGCCGATCAGCGGCGTGAGCAAGGTGACGGCGAGGAAACCGCGACTTTCGATCTCCCCGAACCATTGGCTCACGGCCTGCTTCAGCCGATCCCGGCGGGCGGGCGCCACATCGCCGAAGACGACCGCGAGCAGCACGCCGATGGCAAGGTCGTAGCCCGCCTTCAGGAACTCGAACGGCTCACCGACCGGCCAGCGCGGCAGTTCGCGCTGGACCACCTCCACCATGAGCTCTTCGTAGGATCGAAGCGCCTTGCTCTGGAACGGCGGAGCGAACAGCCGTCGTTCGCGGCGGTGCTCGTCGCCGTCGAGGAAGATCAACGTCTGCTTGCCGAACATCGCGTCGTGGCTGGAGAACCGGCTCAGCACTTGGCCGACCGAGAAGTCGTCGTGGTTGGCGAAAAGCTCTCGCACATCGTCCATGTCGTGGGTGACCAGCATGTCCGGGAATCCCGGCGGCGAGAAGACGAACCGTTCCCCGAGCTGAAGCAAGGGGGAACGGTGGGTGCCGGGCCGCATCAGTCCACCGATCTGCCCGAGGTGGCGGGTACGTAGCAAGGGGAGATCACGCAGCGATACCGGAGTGTGCGACACGCAGCCATCCTGATCGCTGTCCCGGCGAGATGCAAACATGAAATAGTCGCGGGCGCAAAGAGAGTCGAGCATTCGGTGCCCCCATTTCTGGGGGCTCGGCGCGCTGGATTCGATCTTGATAGCCCCGGCACGGGGTGCCACGACGGCTATATTGTGGGCGCTGTCGGTCACAACGCACCGCCCGTCGCTCCTCGTCCATCCAGGGGTAGCGGGATCGGTTGGATCTCGGGTCACATCACCGTTAGAGGAAGTTAGTTCGTGCTAAACACTTTCGTCGAGACACTCGTCGCTCAGGCCGAGAACCGGCCGGGCGATGTGGTGTATCGATTTTTGGACAGCGGTGATGTCGACGGTGTCGTCCGCGCAATGTCGTACGCCGAGCTGGGTATCCGCGCGCGGGCCATCGGCGCCGCGCTCCAGGACTCGACGCCGCGGCGCGCGTTGTTGCTGTACCCGGCGGGACCGGAGTTCGCCGAGGCGTTCTTCGGGTGCCTGGCGGCAGGCGTTGTCGCCGTCCCCGCGCCGCTGCCCGAATGGGAGAACCGGTCGCTGCGCAGGCTGCGGCGGATGGTGGCGCACGCCGAGGTCGATGTGGTGCTGGCGCCGCGGCGGGTCGTCGCCGACGCGGCCGCGCTCTGCGCGGAGATTCCCGAACTGGCGGGCGTGCGATGGCTGGGAACCGACGAGATCGAGGGCGATCTCGCAACGCGGTGGCGGGAGCCGGATCTCGGCCCGGATTCGGTCGCGTTCATCCAGTACACCTCCGGCTCGACCAGCGCGCCGCGCGGCGTACTGCTCACCCACGGAAATCTGCTGCACAACCAGGCGGCGATCGCCACGGGACTCGGACACGACCGGGCGTTGGCCGAGTCGTGGGACGGGGCGCTGTTCGCCAGCTGGCTGCCGATGTACCACGACATGGGGCTCATCGCGCCGCTGCTGCACACGGTCTATCTCGGCGGGAATTCGGTGCTGATGTCGCCGCTGCACTTCCTGCAACGTCCGGAACGGTGGCTACAGGCGATCTCCACCTACCGCGCCCACACCAGCGGCGGCCCCAACTTCGCCTACGAGCTGTGTGTGCGCCGCGTCGCGCCGGAGCAGATCGATCGGCTCGACCTGAGCCGGTGGCGGGTGGCGTTCAACGGTTCCGAACCGGTGCGGGCCGCGACGGTGCGGCGGTTCACCGACACCTTCGGCAGGGCCGGGTTCCGCGCCGAAACGCACCAGCCGGTCTACGGGTTGGCCGAGGCCACCCTGATCGTGACCGCGCCCGCCACCGCCACGCCGCCGTCGTTCCTCGACGCCGCGAGCCGTGCCACCGACGGACACCCCACGCGCGCAACCGAGTTGGTCGGCGTCGGGCACGCATCCGAGGGGATCTCGATCGCGGTCGTCGACCCCGAGAGCGGCGCCGAACGCGCCGCCGGGGCGGAAGGCGAGATCTGGGTCGCAGGCGACAGCGTGGCCGCCGGATATTTCCGCGACGACCAGGCCACCGCCGAGGTGTTCGGGGCGCGGCTGCCCGGAGACGACCGTCGCTTCCTGCGCACCGGTGATCTGGGATTCCTCTCCGGCGGAGAGCTTTTCGTCACCGGCCGACGCAAGGATCTGCTGATCGTCGACGGCCGCAACCACTATCCGCAGGACATCGAGGAGACCGTCGAAGCGGCGCACGACGCCGTCCGTGCCGGATGCGTCGCCGCCTTCTCCGTGGACGTCGGGGTGGACGGGGAACAGCCTGTGGTGGTGGCCGAGGTGCGCGGCGAGGATCCCGGCGAGCAGGCCGCGATCGAGGGCTCCGTCCGCGCCGCGGTGGCGGCCGACCACGGGATCGGCCTCGCGGCGGTGCTGCTGATCCGGCCGGGAACCATCTTCAAGACCAGCAGCGGGAAGATTCAGCGTTCGGCGTGCCGGGCGGCCTATCTGTCCGGCGAATTGCTCGCGCTGCTCGCGGGCCCGGTGCGATCGCCGGAGGACGAGCTGGACGACTACGACGCGGAGCCCGAGACCGTGCGGCCGGAGACCGCCGAGCCCGCGGCGGGGTCCGCGGCGCAGCCCTCCGCGGAGGCGATCCGATCCTGGCTGGTGACGGCGATCGCCCGGCAGGCCGCGCTGGATCCGGAACGCATCGACGCGCATCGTCCGATGGTCGAATTCGGTTTGGGCTCGGCCGATCTGGTCGAGATGGTGGTCGACCTGTCGGATTTCGTCGGGCGCTTCCTCGACACCAACCTGCTGTTCGACCATCCCACGATCGACGGGGTGGCCACGGCACTGGCCCCCGACCCGTCGCACGATCCGGCTGCGGCGAGTGCCGCCGAGGCCGAGGCCGCTCCCGGCGACGACGCGGACGACGACGCGATCGCGATCCTCTCGATGTCCTGCCGTTTCCCGGGCGCCGCGGATTCGCCCGAGGCGCTGTGGCGGCTGTTGGACGGCAACGGTGACGCGCTCACCGAGGTGCCCGCGGGCCGCTGGGACATCGACGGACTGTACGACCCGGACATCTCCGCGCCCGGCAAGGCGTACACCTTCCGCGGCGGATACGTCGACGGCATCGACCGTTTCGACGCCGCGTTCTTCGGCATCGGCCCGCGCGAGGCCGCCGTGATGGATCCGCAGCAGCGCGTCATGTTGCAGCTCGGGTGGGAGGCGATCGAGCGGTCGGGTCGCGATCCGCGCACCCTCCACGGCAGCGCGACCGGCGTCTATCTCGGCGTGTACAGCACCGGCTATCTGGCCGACGTCGCGCCGGAACAGCTGAACGGCCAAGTCGGAACCGGACTCTCGCCGAGCGTCGCGTCCGGCCGGATCGCCTACACGCTAGGGCTGCACGGCCCGGCGGTCACCCTGGACACGGCCTGCTCCTCGTCGATCGTCGCGGTGCACCTGGCGATGCAGGCACTGCGCGCGGGGGAGTGCGACCTCGCCTTGGCGGGCGGCGCCACGCTGTTGATGTCGCCGACCGCCCACATCGAACTGAGCAGGCTCGGTGTGCTGTCGCCGACGGGCCGGTGTGCGCCGTTCTCCACCGACGCCGACGGCACGGTGTGGGCCGAGGGCGCCGGTCTGCTGCTGTTGAAGCGTCTCGGGGACGCCCGCCGCGACGGAGACCGGGTGCTCGCGGTCATTCGCGGTTCCGCCGTCAACCAGGACGGCCGCAGCCAGGGTCTGAGCGCGCCGAACGGCGCGGCCCAGGAACAGGTGCTGCGCTCGGCGCTGCGAGTCTCGGGTCTGGCGCCGCACGATATCGACTATGTCGAAGCGCACGGCACGGGGACGGCGCTCGGCGACCCGATCGAGGCGCGCGCCTTGGCGCGAGTGTTCGGACCCGGCCGCGATCCGCAGCGGCCGCTCGGCATCGGATCGCTGAAATCCAATGTGGGGCACACCCAGGCCGCCGCGGGCGTGGGCAGCATCGTCAAACTCGTGCTGGCGCTGCACCACGAACGCATCCCGGCCACACTGAATGTGGGAGTGCCGTCGCCGCAGGTCGATTGGGCGAGCAGCGGTCTGGCGGTGCAGGCCGAGCCGATGCCGTGGCGGCGCGGCGACCGGCCGCGCCGTGCCGGGGTGAGCGCCTTCGGGCTCAGCGGCACCAACGCGCACCTGATCCTCGAGGAGGCGCCACCCGAGCCCACGGCCGCGCCGGAGCCGGCGAGCGAGGACCGAAGGGTGGCGCTGCTGCCGATTTCGGCCCGCAGTCAGGCATCGCTGCACGGTCAGGCCGAACGGCTGCTCGATCTGGTGCTGGCCGAGCCGAGCTTGCGGCCGGGACCGGTCGCTCGCGCACTGGCATTGCAGCGCACCCAGTTCGAGCGTCGTGCCGTCGTGGTGGCGGGCGACCGGGACGAGATGGTCGGCGCGCTGGGCGATCTGGTGGACGGCCGGTCGTCGGCGAACGCCGTCGTCGGCTCCGGCCCGGTGCTCACCAACGCCAAGACCGCGTTCGTCTTCCCCGGACAGGGCACACAGTGGATCGGCATGGCGCGCGACATGCTCGCAGGCTCCGCGGAGTTCCGCGCCGAATTCGAACAGTGCGACAAGGCTTACGGCACACATATCGGCTGGTCGCTGGTGGACCGGCTGAACACCATGACTGCCGCCGACCTCGCCGACTTCCCCGTCGTGCAGCCGCTGCTGTTCGCGACCATGGCCGCGCTCGCGGCCACCTGGCGGGCCGCGGGCGTCACCCCGGACGCGGTCGTCGGCCACAGCCAGGGCGAGATCGCCGCCGCCTACTGCGCCGGTGTCATCGAATTGAGCGATGCCGCACGGATCGTCGTCACGCGCAGCCGCCTGATGCAGGGCATTACCGAACCGGGCGCGATGGCGATGATCGGCCTGCCCGAGGCCGAGGTGCGCGGGCGGCTGGCGGATGTCGACGGCCGGGTGTCGATCGCGGCGGTGAACGTGCCGCGTTCGACGATCGTGGCGGGCGAGCAGGCGGCGGTGGAGGAACTGCTCGCCGAGCTGGACCGCGCGGGAATCTACACCCGGCTCGGCGCGGCCGGTCCCGGATTCGCGGGGCACTGCGGGCTGATCGAGTCCATCCGCGATCCACTGACCGCCGCGCTGGCCGACCTTACCGCGGATTCGCCCGCCACGCAGTGGTATTCGACGGTCTCGGGCGAGCCGATGACGGCCGAACCGATCGAACCCGGCTACTGGTACCGGAACGCGCGGGAGACCGTGCGGTTCGCGGCCACGATCGAGCGCATGATCGCCGACGGGTTCCGCTACTTCGTCGAACTCGGCGTGCACCCCTCGCTGACCGCGGCCGTGCAGGCCGTGTCGGAGGAGCTCGGGCGCGAGGTGGTGGCCGTCGGTTCGCTGGTGCGTGACCAGGACGGACCCACCTGCCTGGCCAGGGCGCAGGCCGAACTGTACGTCGCGGGCCACGAACTCGACTGGACCCGGCTGGTTCCCGACCACGGGCGGGTCCACCTGCCCACCTATGCCTTCGACGAACGGCGCTTCTGGACCGACCCCGTCCACCGCGACTCCGGGTCGCTCGGGCTCCAGGATGTCGCCCATCCCATTCTGGGCGCCGGTGTGCCGCAGCCGGATTCGGACGGCCTCACGCTGACCGGACGGCTTTCGCGCACGCAGCAGCCGTGGGTGGTCGATCACGCCGGACCGAACGCGGTGCTCGTTCCCGGCGCGGCGCTGGTCGAACTGGCCGTTCGCGCCGGTGACGAGGTGGGCAGCCCGGTGCTGCGTGAGCTGGTGTTGCGCGCGCCGATGCTCGTGCCCGAGCGCGGAGCTTTGCAGATCCAGACAGTCGTCGGCGGCGCGGACGACCGAGACCGCCGTACCGTGCGCGTCTACGCCCGCGCCGAGCACGACCCGGACGCCCAGTGGACGCTCCACGCCGACGGGGCGCTGGCCGCGGAATCCGAACCTGTTCCCGCACAAGTCGATTTCTCGGCGTGGCCGCCCGCGGACGCGGTTCGCGTCGACGTCGACGACCTGTACGCGACGCTGTTCGCGCGCGGGCATCACTACGGTCCGCTGTTCCGGGCGATGCGAGCGGCGTGGCGACGCGATGACGACATCTTCGTCGAGGTCGAACTCGCCGAAGCCGCCCACGGCGATGCCGCGAGATTCGGCATCCATCCGGCGCTGCTGGACGCCGCGTTGCACGCCACCGCACTGTTCGCCGCCGACGGCGCGAATGCCCTGCTGCCTTTCGTGTGGACCGATGTCACGCTGTGGGCCTCCGCCGCCACCGCGCTGCGCGTCCGGCTCACCCGGTCGGGATCCGACGCCGTCAGCGTGTTCGCGACCGACCGCACCGGACAGCCCGTGGTGTCGGTGGGTTCGGTGCTGTCGCGGCCGGTGGCCGCCGCGCAGTGGGACGCCGCCGCGCTCGCGCCCGCGTACCGTCGGCTGTTCCGGATGGAGTGGTCGGAGCTCCCGCTGCCCGTCCCGGACCGGACGCTCACGGTGGGCGAGTGGAATCCCGCCGCCCGCGAGGTCCGCGATGTGATCGTGCTGCGGGCGTCCGAAGGCGATGCACCGAGCCAGGTGCACGACGCCGCCCAGCAGACCCTGGCCGCGCTCCAAACGCTGTTGGCCGACCATCGATTCGAGCGGTCGAGGCTGGTCGTGCGCACCCACCGAGCGGTGACGCTGCTCGGCGAGGACAGCCCGGACCCGGCGGGCGCGGTCGTGTGGGGACTGGTGCGCTCCGCGCAGTCGGAGAATCCCGGCCGGATCACGCTGATCGATGCGGCCGACGGTGACGTGGACGTCGTCGCGCTCCTCGCCGCGGAAGAACCGCAGCTCGCCGTGCGAAACGGAGTGGCATTCGCGCCGCGGCTGACTCGGCTGCCCGAGGCGGCATGGCGCGCGCCGGAAGGCCGGGTGTCGCTCGGGGACGGGGCCGTGCTCATCACCGGCGCGCCCGGCAGGCTCGGTTCCGCGCTGGCCCGGCACCTGGCCGACGCCTACGATGCCAGAGATCTGGTGCTGGTCAGCCGCCGCGGTATCGACGGCCCCGGTGGCGTCGCGCTGCGGGACGAGCTGGAAAGCCGCGGTGTGCGTGTGCGATTCGCGCGCTGCGACATCGCCGACCGGTCGGCGCTGGCGCGGTTGCTCGACGGGCTGCCGCTGGCCGGTGTGGTGCACGCGGCGTGCGTCCTGGACGACAGCACGTTCGGCGCGTTGACCGCCGAGCAGCTCGACGCCGTGCTACGGCCGAAAGTCGATGCGGCACACCATCTGCACGAGCTGACCGCCGACCGGGAGCTGTCCATGTTCGTGCTGTTCTCCGCTGCGGGCGGCCTGTTCGGCACGCCAGGCCAAGCCAATTACGCGGCGGCCAACGCCTATCTCGACGCGCTGGCGCTGCGTCGCCGCGCACGCGGACTCCCAGCCCAGTCGCTGGCCTGGGGCGCGTGGGAGGTCGACATGCACGACCAGATGGCGCAGGCCGACATCCGGCGGATCGCGCGCGCGGGCGTCCGCGCGTTCTCGGTGCCCGAGGGCATGGCCTGTTTCGACGCCGCCCTGCGAGTCGGTGACCCGCTGCTGGTGCCCTTGCTGCTCGACACCGGCGTGCTGCGCCGTGCGCCCGCGGTCCCGCCGCTACTGCGCGGGCTCGTGCGCCGCGCGCCCCGGCGGGCGGTGGCCGACCGCGCGACCGTCGACGCGGCGGCGGGTTCGCGCTTCGCCGAACGAGTGCGGGCCGTGCCGCGCGCCGAGGCCAGCGCGCTGGCCCTCGCCGCCCTCGTCGAGTGGACCGGGGAGGTGCTCGGCCACGCGGGCAGCGAAACGGTCGCGGCCGAGCAGACCTTCCAGAGCCTCGGTCTCGACTCCCTGATGGCGGTGGAACTGCGCAACAAGGTGCGCGAGCACACCGGAATCTCGGTGCCGCTCGGCACGATCCTCGCCGAGCAGAGTCTCGCCGACCTCGCCGATCATCTCGTCGGCGAGGTGGTGCGGCAGGCCGACGCCGGGGGCTCCGCCGCGGTCGCCGCCGAGGCTCCCGAGGTGGAGGTGCTGCCGGTCACCCGGGACATGATGCGCCTGCTGCGCACCGAGCAACTCGGCATCCCGAGCGCCGCGCAGACGGGCGGCGTCGCCGTGCGGCTGACCGCGCGGGTCACCAGGCCGCGGCTGGACGAGGCGCTGGCGCGGCTGGCCCGCAGGCATGCGGCGTTGCGCACCACCATCCGGTCGAGTGACGAGCACGGGCGGCAGCTGGAGATCCGTCGGGAGCCGGGCACATCGGCCGGTTGGCGCGACCTGAAACGGCTCGACGACACCGTGGTGCAGCAGCGTTTCGCGGAGCTGATGGCGCGGCCGTTCGATCTGGCGACGGGCCCGCTGTGGCGCTTCGAACTGCTGAACGCCGAATCCGGCGGTCAGGCACTGCTTTTCGGCGCGCACCACAGCATGAGCGATGTGCAGTCGATGCTGCTGGTCGCCGGTGAACTCGCCGCGGAACTGTCCGGCGCGGAGCTCGACGACGTCGTCACCAACCGTGACATGCATCAGCTGCTCGCCGCGCAGTCGAGCGGGCGCGACGACGCCGACGCCGAGAGTGCGAAAACGCGGTGGCGCGAGGCGTTCTCGGGCTCGCGCAGGCTCGACCTGACCATTGCGCATCCGCGTCCGGCCGCCCGCAGCTACGGCGCGGGGTCGGTGGCGCTCGACCTGCCCGCAGAATTGCACGACCGGGTCGCGGACCGCGCCCGCGACCTCGGCATCACCCCGGCCGCGGTGTTCCTCGGCGCGCTGACCATCCTGCTGGCCCGTCGTCAGCGGGTCGATCGGTTCGCGCTCGCGGTTCCGGTGGACACCCGCATGCACGCCGACGCGACTACCGCAGTCGGGTATTTCGGTGTGCCTGTGCCGTTCCCGGCGGCCGCGTCGGCCGGTGATCTCGTCGCCGACGTGCTGCGGCGCACCGGCGAGCGACTGCGGAATCTGCTCGCGCCCGGCGCGGGCTTCGCCGAGGTGCTCGCCGCGCTGGCCGCCGAGGGCCTCTACCGCGACAACGCGCCGATGATCGAGGTGTACTTCAACTACCTGCGCGCCAACTCCGCCGTCGCGCCGGCAGCGGTCGTTCCGGTGAGCACGGGCTACTCCGATCTGGACCTCATGGTCGCGGTGCTGCCCGATACCGGACAGGTGTGGTTCACCTACAACAGCGACATCATCGATGCGGGCGCCTGCGCCGAGTTCGGCGCCGAATACCTCGCGACGGTCGCCGCCGTCGTCGCCGACCCCGGGGCTTCGGCCCGACCGGAAACCGCTGGGCAGCAGCCGGTTCCCGGACTCCGCGCGGCGGTGGGCGCGACGTTCGCGCTCGGCAGGCTGCCCGAGCTGATGGCGGCGGCGTCGTCCGATGCCACGCCGATCACCGTCGCGGAGGCGCCCTACCATCATGTGCTGTCCTGCCTGCGCGACCCTTCGGGTGTGTTCGCGCAGCCGTCGACGGAATTGGGCATCGTGCTGCTGCGCGCGGCGGATCTGGAACGCTTCGGCGCGCTCGCCGACGACCAGCTCGCCGAGCTGGCCGCCGCGTTCCCCGCTGCCGTGCTCGAGGTGGCCGAACGCACGCACCGGCCGGTGATCGTGGGCATCCTGCCCTCGGCCCGCGCGGAGGAACGGTGGCTCGAATGGGAGCGGCTGGTCGCCGAACGCCTGCACGACAAGCCCGGCGTGGCGGTACTGGATGCGCAGGAGTGGACGCGCCGTCATCCGGTCGACCAGCCCTTCGACGATCGAACCGAGGTCCTGGCGCATCTGCCCTTCACGCCCGAATTCCAGGCGGCAGTGGCACTCACCGTCGTCGCGACCGCGGCCGACGCGACGGAGCCCGCGCCGAAGGTGATCGCCGTGGACGGCGACGACACCCTGTGGAGCGGAACGGCTGGCGAGATCGGTTCCGCCGCTGTGGCTTTCGACGAGCCACGCCGTGTGCTGGCGCGGCGGCTGCTGCACTGGCGCGACGCGGGAACGCTGCTGGTGCTGCTGACCAACAACGACGCCGATATCGTCGACGCGATCCTGGACCGGCCTGACAGCCCGCTGCGCCGTGAGCATTTCGCGGCCGTCTCCGCGGGGTGGGACGGCAAGCCGGAGCGGCTGGAGGAGGTCGCGAACACCCTGGGGCTCGGTCTCGACAGCTTCTGCTATCTCGACGACAACCCGGTCGAAGTGGCGCGTATGCGCGCGCGGCTGCCCGAGGTGCTGTCGGTGACATGTCCTCCCGGCGCGGAACTGGAGTCGTTCCTCACGCGGCTGTGGCCGGTGGTTCCGATCGCATCGACGGCCGAGGACCGCGCGCGGGCCGATTTCTACCGCCAGGATCGGGAGCGCGACAAGGCCCGCGCCACCGCGGAATTCGCCGCATTCCTCGCGGGGCTGAACCTCGAGGTCGCCATCGAGCCGCTGACCGAGGCCACCGCGGTGCGCGCCGAACAGCTCGTGCGGCGGACCAATCAGTTCACCCTCGCCACGGTCACTCACGAGGATCTCGACGGGTGGCGCGACGAGGGCGAGGTGTGGACGGCGACGGCGCGCGATCGCTTCGGCGACTACGGCCTGATCTCGGTGCTCGCGCTGCGGGCGGACGCGGACGTCCTCTGGATTCGCGGCTGGCAGCTCAGCTGCCGCGCCCTCGGCCGCGGCGTCGAGGAGCGGCTACTGAATTGGGTCGCCGATCGGGCCGACGCCCTCGGCTGCTCGACGGTGCGGATGTCGGTCGAGGGCTCGGGCCGCAACGAACCCGCCCGCCGACTGGCCACGCGGCTGGGCGGCAGAGCCTCGGAGGATGCGCGGCTGGAAGTCACCGCGACACCGGATCGTCTGCGGGAGTTCAGGTCCTGGGAAACCACGGCAGCCCATGGAGAAGAGGAGATGACTCGGTGACCGGTGCTGACGAACGGACGGCGGCCCGCAACCCGGCCGTCGACCGTCGCGTGCGCGGCGAAGCCCTCGAACGAGCCACCACCGGACTGGATGTCGCCGCCCTGCTGGCGCGCACGGGCGGCAACGGCGCTGCGCCGAGAGGCGAACCCCAGCACGGTGCGCGATCCATGGATGCCGAGGCAACCGGAGGAAACGGCGCGGCACAGCCGGACGAGTCCGGACCCGCCGCACCACCGAGGGACGCCGACGCTTTGGTCACGGCCGTGACCGCCGTGGCGAATCGGTTCACCGCGACGCCACTCGACGCCGACGCCGACTTCTTCGACGCGGGCGGCACCTCCCTCGCGGCGGTGGAATTCGTCGCGGCGCTGGCGCGCGAGCTGGATGTCCACCTGGATCTCGACACGGTGTTCTTCGACGCACGGCCCCGCAGGCTGGCGCAG
Organism: Nocardia sp. bgisy134; assembly: GCF_057708325.1. Taxonomy (NCBI): domain Bacteria; kingdom Bacillati; phylum Actinomycetota; class Actinomycetes; order Mycobacteriales; family Nocardiaceae; genus Nocardia; species Nocardia sp. bgisy134. The sequence continues at coordinate 103,326 of NZ_JBYIRW010000012.1, read as the reverse complement.
CGCTGGCTGGCGGACCACCCGGAATCCGCACCGCCGCAGCCGAACGCGGAACCCGAGGCCGACACCGCCGACCTCGCACAGCTGTTCGCCGACCTCGTGGGCGCCGATCGGTTGCCGCTCGTCGCGGCGCCGGAACGGGTCGCACCGCGCCGCATCCTGCTGACCGGGGCCACTGGATTTCTGGGCAGTCATCTGCTGCTCGATCTCTTGCGCCACAGCCGAGCCCACGTGGTGTGCCTGGTCCGCGCCGACGACGACCACGACGCCACCCGACGGCTGGAAGACGCCGTCCGGCGCTTCGCGCTGCCGTGGTCGCGGGAGATACTGCGGCGCGTGACCCCGCTGGCGGGCGACCTGCGCAAGCCCCGGCTCGGTCTGTCCGACGAGCAATGGAAAACCCTCGCCGCGGACGTGGATTCCATCGTCAATGCCGGTGCCGCGGTGGACTTCCTGCGCGGCTACCCGTCGCTGCGCAGGACCAACGTGCTCGGCCCGCTGACCCTCGCGGAACTGGCCTGCACCGACCGGCCCAAACCGCTGCACCACATCTCGTCGCTGGCGGTGTTCAACGGAACGGACGCGGCCACCCTGGGTGAGGACGACCCGACCGCGCACGTCGCCGCGCTGCCCATCGGATACGACCGATCCAAATGGGCCGCCGAGGCCGCGTTGCGCCGCGCGGGCGAACACGGACTCGTGGTGACCATCCTTCGTCCCGGCGGCATCGGCAGCCACCCGGAGACCGGCGCACACAATCCGCGTGACCTCAACGCCGGAATCACCGCGGCGCTGATGCGATTTCGCACCGCGCCGGGCTTCCGGTACCTCAACGCCGCGCCGGTGGACTGGGTCAGCCGGGTGACCGCGGAGATCGTCGGCACGCCGAGCGCCTGGGGTCACACCTATCACCTCACGGGTGCGCCCACCTCGCTCGATCAGGTGGTCGCCGAAACCACGCTGGGCGGCATGGGTCTTCGCGTGCAGCACTGGGAGCAGTGGTGCGACGACGTGGTCCGCGCGATCCGCGAAGAACCGGTACCGGAACTGGAGTCGCTGGCGCAGGTTTTGCAAAGCCCCGTCGCCCGGCGTCAGCTGGCGGCGATGGTGACCGCGCCGCCCGCCTCGGCCACCCGGACCGAGGCGTTCGTCTCCGCCAACGGCCTGCCCGCGCCCGCGGCGTCCGGCCCGGCGGCCCGCAGCCGGATGCTCGCGGCCATGGCGGGCGTCGGCCCGCAGCCGGGTGACGAGCCCTATCTGCGATTCGACGAAACACTCGCCGGGACAGTCGGTCCGGTCGGCGAGACCGCCGACCTCCCGTGCGATCTGCGGCTGACACTGTCCGTCGCGAGCGGCGCGCAGGTGTTCACCGCACGCACGCTCGACGTCACCGGCGAGCTCACCTGCGCTCGGTTGCACGACGAGCCGCTCACCGTCGAAGGCACGGCGACCGTCCGGCCGCACGACGGGATTCCGCTGCGTCACGAGGTGCGGCATCCGCTCATGCACTACCGCCTGACCCTGCGTGATTCTTCCGGCGGCGCGTGGTGGCTGGAGGGATACAAGTTCGCCGCGGCGCGCAGGCGTTTCGTCCGGCAGCTCGGCACGCAGGTTCTCGAGATCGGCCGCGCCGGGGAACCCGCGTCGTACCGCGGCGAAGTCGCCGTGCCCATGCACACCTACTTGCCCGACCAGATCGACGGCATCCGGATCGATCCACGACTGCCCGAACGGCAGCGGCGCCTGGCGAAACTGCTGTGGCTCAGCTGGTTCGGCGGCCAGCTCGGCAAAGGGTTGATGGAACCGATGCTCCGGGTCGGAATCGACCTGCTGGATCTGCGCCGGGCCGCGCGTAAGGAGCACCGCCGATGAACCTGCGATCCACCGCGACGGAAACCGGTGCCGCGGAGACGATTTCCTTCCGCACGGCCGACGGCGTCGACCTCGGCCTGCGCCGTGTCGGTCCTGCGGACGGTCCCGCGGTGCTGCTGGTGCACGGGCACGGGGTGTCGTCGGAGATGTTCGCGCTCTCCGAGATCCGGAACGTCACCGATGTCCTGGCCGACGCCGGTTACCAGTCGTGGCTGCTCGACTGGCGCGGCAGTTGCCGCCTGCCGTACAACGAATCCGGCCCGCCCTACACCTTCGACGATGTCGCGCTCTACGACCTGCCCGCGGCGGTCGCGCAGATCAGGGCCCGAATCGGCGACCGTCCGCTGTTCGTCGTCGCGCACTGCATCGGTGCGCTGGCCCTCTCGCTGAGCATGACGGCCGGACTGCTGCCCGGACTCGCGGGCGTGGTCGCGCAGGGCGTTTTCCTCACGCCCAAGGTCAGCACGTCGGCGCGGCTGCGCGTGCTGCTCGGCAGTGAGCTGCTCGGCTCGCGGGTCGGCCACATCGAATCCGACTTCCGCAAGGTGGGGCTCTGGTCCCGGCGCACCTTGCTCTACGCCGCGCTGTCCCGCAAAGGCGACTGCCCCGACCCGACCTGCCGCATGGTGCAGCACGGCTGGGGGATGGGCGCCAAGCTGTTCGAGCACGACCATCTGGATTCGCGCACGCACGATCGGCTGGCCGAATTGTTCGGCGCGATACCGCTTTCGGTGTTGCCGCACCTGCGGCAGATGGAACTCGCGCACGCGGTGGTGCGGTGGAACGTCGACGACGAGCGCTACGCGGCGCTGCCGGAGAACGCGCTCGACCACGCCGATCGCATCGACTGCCCCGTGCTGCTGCTGTCCGGCAGCCGTAACGAGGCGTGGCTCGATTCCAACAAGCTGTGTTACGAGGTGCTTTCGGCGCGCAATCCGGGAACCGATGTCCGCTACACCGAGATTCCCTCCTACGGCCACCTCGACACGTTCATCGGGCGTGGCGCGGCGCTGGACGTGTTCGGGCACATCGTCGATTTCCTCGACGAGACGTCAGCTCGGTTGGCGTAGTGGCAGACCGGCGCTGCGGTAGATGGCATCGATGACGGACATGGTGGCGACGGCGTCGCCCGGCGCGGTGGCCACCGGCTCGCCGCGCAGCACCGCGGCGGCGAAGGCGTCGAGTTGATAGTCGTAGGAGGTCCGATGCGCGAAACGCCGCACCCGCCTGCCGCGCTCCGAGCGGACCGCGAGCAGATGTCCCAGATGCGGCAGCACCGGATTGATCAGCCGCATCCGGCCGCGGTCCCCGACGACGGTGGCGCCGACGCGCAGCACGTCGGCCGACCACATCGAGCACCGGATGTGGCCGGTGTGCCCGGAAGGGAAGCGCAGGTCGGCGGTCATCGCCCGGTCGATCCGGGATTCGCGCAGCTTCGCCCGCGCCGTGACCACTTCCGGGTCCTCCCCGCCCAGCACGCGGGCCATGTGCACGGCGTAGCAGCCCGCGTCCATCAGGGCGCCGCCCGCGAGGGCGTAGTCGTAGCGGATGTCGGAGAACTTCGGCAGCGGAAAGCACAGCGCGGCCTCCACGCGCCGCAGTGTTCCGAGTTCGCCGGACGCGATGATCTCCTCGGCGGCCGACATCAGCGGGTGATAGCGGTAGTGGAAGGCCTCCATCACGACGCGATCGGAATCGCTTGCCAGCGCGGCGATCTCACGCGCCTCGGCGGCGTTGGCCGTGAACGGCTTCTCGCACAGCACATGTTTTCCCGCCGCCACGGCGGCCCGGGTCCAGCGGCCGTGCAAGCCGTTCGGCAGCGGAATGTAGACCGCGTCGAGATCGGGCGCCTCGATCAGCGCCCGATAGCTGTCATAGATATGCGGAATACCGTGCTTGCGCGCGAATTGCTCCGCGCGCGACCGATCCCGCGCGGCCACCGCGGCGACGACGACCTCCGAGCTGCGCGCTGCCGGCGCGATCAGGGACGCGGGCGCGATGCGGGCCGCGCCGAGGATGCCGATGCGGAGCCCGGAGCGCAGGTGGTCGGTCACCAGCAGACATTAACATCGGCCGCACCGCGACCGGTCCGCCGCGACGGCCGGGCGAATTCCGAATGCGGACGAACGACAGCAGATCACGAGCGAAAGTCGAGAGTATGCGTATCGCATTGTTGACGGCGGGAACCCGGGGCGATCATCAGCCGTATCTGGCACTGGCGGACGAATTCCGTTCGCGCGGGCACGATGTCGAGATGACCGCCACCGAGAACTACGCCGACGTGGTGCGGCGGTCGGGCTTCGAGCCGCACGTCATCCCGTTCAACTCCGCGGAACTGCTGGAGTCGCCCGCCGCCAAACGCGCCCTGTCCTCCGGTAAGACGCTGCCGTTCGTCCGGATCATGCTGGACACGGTCAAGATCATGGCGGGCGAGCGCGGGGAACGGATGCACGAGGCGCTCAGCGGCGCGTGCGAGTCGGCGGATGTGATCGTCTCGTGCGCCTCGACCCTGCCCTGGGCGATGGAACGCGGGGAGAAGTACGGACAGACCGTGGTGGGCTGTCTGCCGTATCCGCTCGAGCGCACCACGGAGTTCCCGTCGTCGTTCATGGTCAAGCACATGATTTCGTCGCCGCGACTGCGGTTGGCCAGCTACTCGGGCTTCGAGATGGCCTACGGCCTGGCGTATCGCCGGGTGGATCGGCGGGTGCGCGCGATGATGGAGTTGCCGGGCAAGCCACGGAATCCGTTCCGGCGCATGCGCGAGGACGGTATTCCGCTGGTGCACATGGTGAGTCCGGTGCTGTTGCCGAAACCCGGCGACTGGCCGGACCGGTCGACCGTGGTCGGTGCGCCGATTCTGCCCGCCCGGCTGCGCGAGGCGTGGGGCGAGGCGGTGGTCGATCCGGCGTTGTCCGCGTGGCTCGACGAGGGCGAGCCGCCGATCTACTTCTGCATGACCGGGATGCCGATCCTCGATCCCACCGGATGCTGCGAGCTGATCGCCGCCGTCTGCCGCAGGCTGGGGGCCCGCGCCCTGGTGACCGTGCGCGGGGAGGGGTTTCCGCGCGGCATCGGGTACGACCGGCGATTGTTCGTGCTGGATTCCTTCGACTACGACCGCGTCCTGCCGCGGTGCCGCGCGGTCGTGCACCACGGCGGCAGCGGCAACACCCACGATGTGCTGCGCGCGGGCCTGCCCGCGGTGGTGATCGGCGTGCACAGCGACCAGTTCTTCTACGGCTGGCGCATTTCGGCGCTCGGCATCGGGGCCGATTTCCCGTATCCGTCGCTGACCGAGGACCGGCTGCACGACGCGCTGGTCCGGGCGTTGACACCCGAGGCGGGCAGGCGGGCGGCAGAACTCGGGCGCGCGGTCTCCGCCGAGAACGGGGTCCGCGCCACGGCGGACGCGGTGGAACGCCTGGTCGTCTCGGCATCGGCTTGAGCTGTGGGCGATTCCGTGCACGTCGCGATCTTCACCGACTTCCACCCGGCCACCCTGGGCGGCGTCCAAACCGCGATGCGGTCGCTCTGCGGCGGCCTGCGGCGGCTCGGCCATCGGGTGACCGTATTCTGCCCTCCCGCACCGGGTTCCGTGACATCGGACGCCGATACGGTGGTGCTCGCCGCGCTGCCGGTCGCGATGTCGAACGGGCTGCCGGTCGTCCTGCCGACCCGGGCCACTCGGCGCACGATCGATGCCGCTTTCGCCGAGCGCGGTCCGATCGACATCGTGCACGCGCTGACGACCTACGGCTGCGGTATCTCCGGCGCACGCGCCGCGCGCAGGCACGGCATTCCGGTCGTCCAGACCATGCAGAGCCGTGACGACACGGTCATCGCGCAGTATTCGCCCGCGCCGTATCTGTCCGCGTTGACCATGCGTTGGGTGCACGGTTGGTTCGTGCCGTTGCGCGGGCGACCGCCGTCCGTCGGTGACGGCCGGATCGCCCGGCTCGCCTGGCGTCCGCTGATCGCGCAGGCACAGGCGGCCGATCGGGTGATCGTGCCGACCCGGCACTTCGCCCGTCGCGTCGCCGCGCACGGCGTGGACCGGCCGATTCACGTGGTGTCCAACGGAATCGACGACGAACTGCTCGACCGCGTCCGCGGCGGGGACGACGAGGCGACGAACACGGAAACACCGCTGCGGGCCCTGTGGTGCGGTCGCCTGTCGCCGGAGAAGCGTCCGCTCGAGGCGATCGAGGTGGCGCGCCTGGTCGAGGACTGCACGCTGGACGTCTACGGCGGCGGCCCGCTGGCCGACCGGGCCCGCTCGGCGGTCACCGAGGCGGATCTCGGCGGACGTGTGCGTCTGCACGGCGAGGTCGGCCAGGCCGACTGCCTGCGCGCCATGCGCGATCACGACCTGCTGCTGCTCACCTCCGACTGCGATACCCAGGGCATGGTGCTGCTCGAGGCGATGGCGATGGGCCTGCCTGTTGTGTACTGCGATCCCGAACTCTCCGAAACCGTGCCCGCCGAGGGCGGCGTTCGCGCCCCCGATCGGTCGGTGGAATCGTTCGCCGCGGTGCTGAAAGACCTCGCGCGCAATCGAATCCGTCTCCAAGCCGTGCGCCGGACGCTCGCGGAGCACGCCGACGAGCCGCGCCAATCGCGGCACATCGCGGCGATCCTGTCGGTCTACGCCGAAGCGCTCGCCACACCGGATGCCAGCGGGAGAGTCGTCGGTTCTCCGCGATGCCTCGGGCGGAATCGATGACGGCCCGGACTCAGGCTCAGGACGCGAGGATCCTGGCCTTCTCGGCTTCGAACTCGGCGTCGGTCAGCACGCCCTGCGCGCGGAGCCCGGCGAGCTCTTTCAACGCGGTGATCCGTTCCGTGCTCGCGCTGCCGCCGGGGGCGGGCTGCGGTGCGGCGGGCGGTTCCGCATAGCGTGGGGGCGGGGCGTACTGCTCCTGTTCCTGCGCCGCCCAGCGCTCTCCCTGGCGTCGGGAAACGCGATTGGAGACGGCGGTCGCGGTTCCGGAGATGATAGCGGTGCGGGCGACGCCGCGCAGCAGTCCGGGCATGACAATTCTCCTCAACGATTTTCCGTTTCGAGGGCATCGAGAGACGCCAATATGCTTTGCACCGGAATGCGTCCGGAGGCCACGAGTTCGGCGCCGTTGCGACGCAACGCAGACGCGAAAGGCGCTGCCCAGGTGTTCTCGTAAACCAGGATCGCGGCCGAACGTCCCGGTTCGAGCGCGGCACCGGCTTCCGTGCGGTCGGCGTCGTCGAGCAGGCCCGATCCCGCCTCCGCGAACAGGGTTATATCGATCTCGCCTTCGAATCCCACGTCGGCGATATCGATTCCGGTCAGCGAACCGTCGAGGTCCTTCCGGATGAACGCCAGATCGAGCACCCGGACGATGCCGCGTTCGACGAGGTCGCGCAGGAGGGGCAGCGCCGAACCGTCCGGAGGTCGGTCGGGAGGAAATTCGATCACGAGATAGTCGATGGGGCCGATCATGTCGATATCGGAGCCGGTCACTGTAACCCCTCTTTCTGTGCCGAGAAAGAGACAAATCGCCTGACATTCTTACCGAACGAGCTGTCGAAGCATGGCTTTTTGTGCGACGGGTGGCGTTGATTCCGAGAAGAATCTACGCTCTGCCGACGTCGCCGATGTTAGTGTCGATCATAGCGCACGCCCTGATCGGCGGCGGCTGTGAAAAATGCGGTCGGGGCGGGCCCGAGGGTTCCGCTCTTTGTTTCGATGTGACGTGCACCGGTCTCGTCCCGAAAGGGAAAGGCCGAAGTCGGCGAATTGCCGTCGCACCCCCGAATCCGTTCCTGGAGTGAGGGATTCCGATGAACTCCAAACCGCCCGAGGATCTACCCGCCGGTGCGCTCAGCGCGGACGAACGCGCCGAACTCGAACGGCTACGCGCCGAGGTGGCAGCGATGCGCGCGGAGGGTCGCGGCGCGCCGCCGGTCGCTCGACCGCCGCGGCATTCGTGGCGGTGGACCGCGGTGGCGGTGCTGACGGTGCTGGTCGCCGTTCTCGCGATCACGACGGTGATGTCGCGGTACGTGCGGAGCCAGATTCTCGACACCGATCGGTACCTGACCACGGTGGCGCCGCTGGGAACGGATCCGGCACTGCAGAACGAGATCGGGAACACGATCACCGACGAGATCTTCGCGCGCGTCGATATCGAGGGGCTGACCGCGGACGCGCTGGCCGCACTGACCGAAGCGGTCCCGGCGACCGAGGAACGGCCGCGGCTCGATCGCGCGATCGAGGGGCTGGCGCCGGTGATCGCCGTCCAGGCGCGCAACTTCGTCAACGAGACGGTGCTGACGTTCGTGCGTAGCGAGAAGTTCGAGGACCTATGGCTGCAAGCCAATCGCGCGGCCCACACGGCGCTGGTCGCGGTGGTGACCGGGCAGGTCGGACCGTCTTCGGTGACCGTCGACGAGAACGGAACGGTGACCGTCTCGCTCGGCACGGTGCTCGACAACGTGAAAGCGCGGCTGCTCGACCGCGGCTTCACCTTCGTCGAGAAGATCCCGCCGGTCGACAAGCAGTTCGTCTTGTTCAGGTCCCCGGAGCTGGTCCGGGCGCAGCGGGCCGTCGACGCGCTCGACAATGCGGCGAACGTGCTGCCCTGGTTGACGATCGCGGCCGCGGTGTCCGCGATCGCCGTGGCGCCGCCGGGCCGCCGTCGCCGTGCCCTGGTCTTCGTCGGGCTCGCGCTGGTGGTGGGCATGCTGATCCTGGCGATCGCGCTGCTCCTCGCCCGAGCGCTGTATCTGGACCGGATGCCGCCCGACGTGCTGTCGCCGGACGCGGCCACCGCGATCGTCGACACGGTGCTGGTGCCGCTGCGCACCGCGCTGCGCGGGGTGGCCGTGCTCGGCATCGTGATCGCGATCGCCGCCTACCTCACCGGAGGCGCGGGCTCGGCCGTCGCCGTCCGCCGCGGCTTCGGGCAGGGCCTGGACGCGGTGCAGCGGCTCCGGCGTTCGCGCCCACCGAATCCGGTGGAGGTGTGGGCGTTCCGTGCGCGCGTGGCGCTGCGATGGGCGATCGTCGGCGTCGCCGCGCTCCTGCTGATCTTCTGGCGCTACCCCACCGGACTGGTGGTGGTGTGGATCGTGCTCGGCGCCCTGCTGGCGTTGCTCGCGCTGGAGATCCTGATTCGTCCCGCGCGCGGCCAGGAGGAGGCCGTCCCGCCCGGGCCCGAGGACGGTACAGGGACCCCGGCCCCGGCAGGCGCTTGACCCCGCGACCGGCGGCCGCCGTCGGACCACAGAATCGTGTGCACCGAGAATTGCTGGCGCCAGGCCGAAAGAGCCCGGACCTGTTCGTCCTGCACGAGGAAGCATCGGCGACCGTGATGCGGTGCCCTGGCGAACGACCTCGCTCGGCCATACTGAAGTTGTTGCTGATGAATTGCTAGTTAACTTTCTCGATGCCGGTTCGTTGCACGGAAATGCCGCCGCTTGGAAGTATTTTCCCGATAGTCTCTCCTCGAATCTCGAGAACGGCCAGGCCAGTCGGTGTCGCTTTCGGGCGGCGCCACATCGAAGAAGGGGCGTTTTCCATGAACTTCGGGAAGAGTCGCGAACATCGGGAGTTTGCCGCGGTATCGCGCAGGTCCGCTCTCGGCCTGGGGATCACCGCCGTCCCGATCCTGGGAATGGCCGGGTGCGGCGACGCCGAGGACAGCGGCGCGACGGCGACGTCCGCGGGCGCGGGCGCCGTGGACACGAAGGCCATCGCCACCGACGCCTACGTCTTCGGTTACCCCCTGGTCCTCATGGACGTCACCCGGGAGAACGGCGCTCCGCCCAACCGGTTCCAGCACGGCGACCCGCCGACCCCGGAGAACAAGCAGGTGGTGCGCCTCAACCTCGACACGCTCTACTCGCAGGCATGGCTCGACGTCCGCGCCGAACCGATGATCCTGCGGGTACCCGCGATAGAGCCCGGCCGGTACTGGCTCATGCAGATCATGGACGCGTGGTCCAACACCGTGCACGATCCCAGCAGCGTCGACCCGCAGGTCACGCCGGGCACGGCGACGCCTCCGTTCACCTACGCCGTCACCGGGCCCGGCTGGTCGGGACCGCTGCCCGACGGAGTGACCCGGCTCGCCGTGCCCACCGGCACCGCCTGGCTGCTCGGCCGGCTCCAATTCGACGGCGCCGCCGACGTCGACCGGGTTCGCGAGTTGCAACGGCAGCTGGAGCTGGTGCCGCTGAGCGCATGGGTGAAGGACCCGACCGCGGCCCACGGCGACCCCGGCGCGCAACCCGCACGCGCGGCCGACCCCGCCGCGATCGTCGCCGGGATGGACGGACCCACCTTCTTCGACCGGATGGGCAAGGTCATGGCGCTCAACCCGCCCGCGCCCGAGGACGCCGACGCCGTGCGGCGATTCGCCACCATAGGCATCGCCCCCGGCGGCAGCCCGGCCGACGTTTCGCCCGACGTGCTGAACGCCGCGGCCGACGACGCGAAGAAGCGGATCCCGACCTACCGCAACCCGTACGCCGAGGACATCAACGGCTGGACCTTCGATCCGACCGTCGGCGCTTACGGCACCAACTACGACCTGCGCGCGACCGTGGCCATGCACGGGCTCGGCGCCAACCTCGCCAAAGACGCCATCTACCCGACCGTCGACGCTGTCGCCGACGACGACGGAGTGCCGCGGCGCTTCCGAATCCGTTTCGCCGAAGGACAATTGCCGCCGGTCGATGCTTTCTGGTCACTGACCGCCTACGATGCGGCAAGTCACTTCGTGGAGAACCCGGCGGGCATCTATGCCGTCGGTCATCAGGTCCCGGTCGTTCGGGGCGCCGACGGCTCGGTCGAGCTGGTCGTGCAGAGCGCAGATCCCGGCGCGGCCGTACCGCAGGGCAACTGGCTGCCCATCCCCGCCGCCGGAGCGTTCTCTCTCACCATGCGCCTCTACGCCCCGAAACACGAAGCGGTCGAGGGTGTTTGGCAGATGCCGAAGCTCGAACGGGTCGACTGACCGCGAGTCAGCGTCCGCTGGTGACCAGGGTCGTCCTGGCCCGCTGCGGGCCGACCGCCGCGCCGACCGGGATGCGCGCGGAGGGCGTGGCGCCGCGCAGACGCGCACGGCGGACCGCGCTCTCGGCCTCGATGACGATCGGAACGATCAGCGACCAGCCGAGGCAGGCGAGCCACTGGCCGCCCGTCAGCGACGTCGTCATGAGCAGGTCTTGCAGGAACCCGATCTCCACGGCGAACACCGTGACGACGACCGGGATCGTCAGGATCTTCAGTGCGCCGAGAATCGGTGGCGTCAGGCCGGATTCGGGATCGCGGCGCATGACCAGCCCGCTCAGGATAGAGCCGAACGACAGCACGACGAACGCCGTGGTCATCGGGACGTTCGCCGTAGTGGTGCTCATCTCGCCGGGCGCGAGGAGCATCGCGGCGAGTGTCACGGCGAACTGCAGGACACCGTAGGCCAGCCACTGCAGGAACGAATTCCGGTTGGCGATCGGCCGCGCGGGGTCGCGGGGTGGCTTGTTCATCAGGTTCGGCGGCGGCGGATCGAGCATGATCACCGCGACCGGGAACAGGGTGATGAAGAAGTGCTGGAAGAGCACCATCAGCGGGGTCAGCGCGACGCCGTCGTTGATGTCGAAGATGCTCGCGACCAGGAAGAGCAGCACCAGCGAGAACAGCTTGGACATCTGATAGCGGATGTAGGACACGATTTTGTCGTAGATGCTGCGGCCCAGGCGGATCGCGGTGATCAGGGTGCCGAAATTGTCGTCGGTGAGCACCATCTTGCCCGCCTGTTTGGTGACCTCGCTGCCCGATCCCATGGCCACGCCGATGTCCGCCTTCTTCAGCGCGGCGGCGTCGTTGACGGCGTCGCCGGTCATCGCCACGACCGCGCCGCCGCGCTGCATGATGTCGGCGAGGCGCAGCTTGTCCTGAGGGGTGACGCGCCCGAACACGTGCAGGTTCGGCAGGGCGGCCGCCAGCTCCCCGTCGGTCATGGCCTGGAGTTCGGCGCCGCCGATCGCACCGGGTCCGAGCCCGAGTTCGGCGCCGATCGCGGACGCGGTGATCGCGTGGTCGCCGGTGATCATCCGGACGTCGATGCCCGCTTCGTGGGCCGTGCGCACCGCGTCGATCGCCTCGGGGCGCAGCGGGTCGATGATGCCGACCATGCCGACGAAGGTGAGGTCGTCGACGAACGCCATCGGATCGGCCGCGACGGCCTCCTCGTGCCCGTCCAGCACCCGCGCCGCGAAGGCCAGTACGCGCAAACCCTTTTCGGACATGGCGCGATTCGCGGCCACGATCTCGTCGCGCATGTCGTCGATCGGTACCGGTCGCCGCCCCGGCCGGTACGCGGTCGCGCACCGGTCGAGGACGACGTCGGGCCCGCCCTTGACCAATTCGACGAACCGGGTGAGCTCGTCGACTTCGAGATGGTGGAACGTGGCCATGAACTTGTACGCCGAATCGAACGGCACTTCGGCGACACGGGGATACGTCCCGCGCGTGAGCGGGGCGTCGACGCCGAGCTTGGCCGCCAGCACCACCAGCGCGGCCTCGGTCGGATCGCCGACGATCTCTCCGGCGTCGGAGACGGTGGCGTCGCTGTCGAGGCACAGCCCGTAGGCCAGCAGCGTGAAGTCCGGAACACCCTCACCCGCGATCTGGGTGATCTTCCCCGATTTGTCGTAGCCCTGGCCCTCGACGAGGTACTGCCTGCCGTGGAAGTACAACGACCGCACGGTCATCTGGTTCATGGTCAGCGTGCCGGTCTTGTCGGAGTTGATCGCGCTGGTGGCGCCGAGCGTCTCGACATCGGTGAGGTTCTTGACGACAGCCTTCGCGTCGGCCAGCTGGCGCGCACCGAACGCCAGCATCGCCTGGACGAAGGTGGGCAGGCCGGTCGGAATCGCGGACACGCCCATCGAGATGCCGAGTAGCAGCAGGGTCGTGACGCTCTGCCCGCGGATCACCCCGATGATCACGATGATCGCCACCGCGGTCCAGGCGATCACGCCGAGCACTTTGGTGAGCGCGTTCAATTCCCGCTGCAGCGGAGACTTGCTCGGCGCGACGGCCGAGAGCATCGAGGCGATCCGGCCCATCTCGGTGTCCTGGCCGGTCTCGGTGACCACCATGCCTGCCGTGCCACGGGTGACCGAGGTGTTCTGGAAGACCATATTGGTGCGGTCACCGAGGGAGACATCGGTGGTGCCGAGTGTCTGGGAGTCTTTGGCGACGGGTGCGCTCTCACCCGTCAGCGCCGCTTCCTGCGTCTCCAGCGTCGCGGACCTCAGCAGCCGTCCGTCCGCGGGGACGATGTCGCCCGCCTCGAGTTCGACGATGTCGCCCGGCACGAGTTCGGTGGCGTCGAGCTGGGTCAGCGCTCCGTCGCGAATCACGCGCGCCTGCGGCGTCTGCATCTTGGCCAGGGCGTCCACGCTGGCTCGCGCCTTGACCTCCTGCTGGGTGCCGAGCACGATATTGAGCCCGACCAGCGCACCGACGACGATCGCCGTCGGTATCTCACCGATGATCACGCTGACCACGGCCACCACGACCAGCATGAGGTTCATCGGATCCTTCAGCTGGGAGAGCGCGATCGCCCAGACCGACGGCGCGGGCTCGGAGGCGATCTCGTTGAGGCCGTACCGTTCGCGACGTCGCGTGATCTCCCTCGCCGTGAGACCGGACCGCTCATCCGAACCGAAGGCGGACAGCGCGACGGACGCGTCGAGCGCGTACCAGACCGGAGGGTCCCCGGTGCCGGCCGGATGCGCCGGGCTCGGCGCCGATTCCATCGAAGCCATGGCGCTCGTCCTTTCCTGGCCGGGACTCTCAGAAGGGGGTCGGAATCCAGTGCAGGGGCAGCGTCGGTGGCTGGTAGCCCGCCGGGCTCTGCCGTTCCGGCAACGTGATCTTCGGGTGGTCCGGGTGCTCGTAGGGGATCTGGCTCAGCAGGTGGCTGATGATGTTGAGCCGCCCACGCTTCTTGTCGTCGTTGTTCGCGACATACCATGGCGCCCAACCGGTGTCGGTGTAGCGGAACATCTCGTCGCGCGCTCGCGAGTAGTCGTACCAGCGGCTGTAGGACTCCAGGTCCAGGTCGGACAGCTTCCAGAATTTGCGCGGGTCGTCGATCCGGCTCTGCAGCCGCAATGTCTGCTGCTCCTCGCTCAGCTCGAGCCAGTACTTCAGCAGGATGACGCCGGATTCGACGATCGATTTCTCGACCGTCGGGATGGCCTCGAGGAAGCGCTGGGCCTCCTCTTCGGTGCAGGATCCCATCACGCGTTCGACACCGGCGCGGTTGTACCAGCTGCGGTCGAAGATGACGACTTCCCCGCCCGCGGGAAGATGGGGCAGGTAGCGCTGCACGTACATCTGCGATTTCTCGCGTTCCGTCGGCGCGGGCAGCGCGACCACGCGGAACACCCGCGGGCTGACCCGCTCGGTGATCGCCTTGATGACACCGCCTTTCCCCGCGGTGTCGCGCCCCTCGAACAGGACACAGATCTTCGCCCCCGACGACTTCACCCACGACTGCAACGCGACGAGTTCGGCGTGCAGCGGCGCGAGATGACGGTAGTACTCCTTTTTCGTCATCGGTGGTGGCGGCGCCGGAGCGGAGGGCTCGATCAACTCACCCGAGGCGTCGGTTCGTTCGCTCGGCGCGTGTTTGCCCGCCCCACCCTTCTTGCCTTTGGTTTTGCCGTGTCCGGCCTTCTTTCCCATGATGCGCAGGCCCGGTTCAGATGCGGTCGGGCTGCCACGTCGTCACGGCCCAGATCACGACGACATTCAAGGTGATGATCACGATCGACCACCACGGGTAGTAGGGCAGCCACAGGAAGTTCGCCAGGATGGACAGCGCCGCGAGGAAGACCGCGACCACGCGCGCCCACATGGCTCCGGCCATCAGCGCGGCTGCCGCGATCACCACCAGAATCCCTAGAATCAGGTGGATCCAGCCCCAACTGGTGGCGCTGAACTGATAGGCGTAGTTGGGCCCGGTCACCAGAATGTCGTCCTTGGCAATGGCCGAGATTCCCTCGAAGATCGAGAGAATGCCGACGGCCAACAGCAAGATCGCGGCGCCGATCGACGTCCCCGCCGCCACCGCCTGCTTCACGGAATGCTCATCAGTTGCTGACATCGCGAGTCACCTCTAATCATTCGGGACGATTTCGATCGATCAATCGCCGCATCGCTCGAACCGGATGGGCCAGTAGGAGAACAGCCGAACGGCGCCGTTGGCCGAGAGTGTCGATGGATCGGCGCAGTAGAACGATGGTTTATGCCAAGGGCGAGCGGGCTGCGTCGCTCGGTCCGAGGTCGGCTTCGACGCCCGGAGTTCAGCGAGGCGTGACGCCCGCATCGCGGCCGCTGGCACCGATGACGGCACTCGCCTCACGTCGTCAGCATATCTCCAGCGACACTATCGCCGTAGTCGAATCGCGGCCGCACGGGCCCGTCGCAACCTCCCGGTGACCTGCCCGATCAGGGGGAAATGCCGGGTGGTGGTCCCACCGCCCGGTGCGCCGCTCGGGTGTGCGGCGAACACGCGTTACGGCGAGATCGGTTGGAAGGGGCGAATTTCGTCGTGCCCGGGACGGACGACACCGGCCGAGGATTCCGGGACTTCGTTCCACGCGCCCGAGAGATCGCGCAGCGGCTCGGAGACCACGAACCGCGCCTCCTCGCTGAGCAGGGCGAGCGACTCGACCTCCGGATGCAGCGCGCGCACCTTCGCTATCTCGGTCGAGTAGAACAGCGTCCGCGTGTGCCGTTCGCTGGAGTACCGGAAGAACCACATCGACTCGCCGTCGGTGGTGGCGACGCTCATCTGCACGGGGTGGGTCACGTTGTGCGCGCGCCCGACCTCTTCGACGAGACCGACGGCACGGGCGACCGCGCCGAACGGATCGTCGGTGAGACCGAAGGTGAGCGCGAGGAAGAACAGGAGTTCGGAGTCGGTGGACCCCTCGATATCGGTGAACAGGGCCGGATCCACCGCGGTCAGCAGATCCCGCTTCATCGCACGGAAACCGTTGAGCGCTCCGTTGTGCATCCACAGCCACCCGTCGTGCCGGAAGGGGTGGCAGTTGCTGCGCTGCACGGCGGTCCCGGTCGACGCGCGCACGTGGGCGAAGAACAGCGGCGTCCGCACGGCGCCCGCGATCTCGCGCAGGTTCTGGTCGTTCCATGCGGGTTCGATGTTCTTGAACACCGCCGGCCGCGAACCCTCGCCGTACCAGCCGATCCCGAAGCCGTCACCGTTCGTCGTCGTCGCGCCGAGCCGGGAGTGCATGCTCTGGTCGATCAGCGAATGCACCGGCCGGAACAGCAGGTCCTCGGCCAGGATCGGTTTCCCCGAGTAAGCCATCCACCTGCACATATATCGATTGAAGCAGACCGGTGCAAGACTCGGATCGAAACTCGCATTCCGTCGACCGGTGGCCGCTCGCCTCAGTGGGTGAGCACGACCTTGACGATCACGACGGTCGCGGCGACCGCGGTCAGCAGGACGGCGCCTTGCACGGAGGACCGCGTCGGGCGCTCGCCCTTCAGCCGGGCGATGACGAACACGATGCCCCCGATGCGGGCCAGCACGGTGAGTTCCGCGAAGATCTGCGCGGTCTTCGGCTCCAGCCACCCCAGCCACCCGGTGGCGAGGATCGCGCACGGCAGCACGGCGGAACTGAGAATGGGGATCGAATTGCGCAATTCACGCACCTGTTCCGCCCAAGTCAGTGGACTTCGTTGCCGCACCGTGTGTCCGACGGCTTCGGCGAAGGCATGGGCGACGAACGTCGACAGCGCGGTGCCGAGAACGACCAGAATGCCGAGGTGCTTTTCCGCCGCGACGAACGGCACGAGCGCGGCCAGCACCAGCACATTGCCGTAGATGTAGGCGCTGATGCGGCTGGCCGCGTTGTCGCGATCCAACGGTCTGCTGCGGGAGAACAGCGGACCGTGCAGCAGCGTGCGCGTGTCGACGCCCATCGGATCAGGTGGGCTGGACGGGGCCGGATTGCCGGGGCAGAAGTGCCGCGGTGATCAGTCCGGCGACACCGAGGGCGGCCAGCGTGATCATCGCGGCGGCGTAGGCGTGACCGGTCAGTCCGGCGGCCAGGATGGTGCCCGCGATGGCGGTGCCCAGCGAGGAGCCGAGGTTCGACACGCTGCGCGACAAGCCGGAGATCTCGCCCTGCTGCTCCTCGCCGAAGCTGGACTGAACGATATTGACCGCCGGGGTGAGCATCACGCCCAATCCCACGCCGATCAGCAGCAATCCGGGGACGAATGCCCACAGGCTCTCCGAGCGCCCGGTCATCGCGATCAGCACGACGATGCCAACGACGGTGATCAGAAAACCGGCCATGATCAGCGTGCGCTGGGCGCGCCTTCGGGCCAGCCGCGCGGCGGCCAGCGACGACACCAGCAGTCCCAGGGTGGCCGCGGTGAAGATCACGCCGGTCTCGATCGCGTTGTAGCCCCGGACAACCTGGAGATACGCCGCGACGACGAACGACGTTCCCATCAGCAGCAGCCATTGCAGGTTCTGCGTCACCAGACCGAGGTTCGAGGTGCGGTTACGGAACAAGCTGGTCGAGATCAGCGGCTCCCGACCCGATCGCTCCCGCGCGCGAATCCACAGGAAGAACCACACCAGCACCGCCGCGCCCGCCGCGAGCAGGGTGACCATCAGCCGAATATCGTCGTCGGCGGCCAGGATTCCCATGACGAGCAGCACCAGCCCGATCGCCGAGAGCGCCGAGCCGGGAATGTCGAACGACTTCGTCGGGTCCGCGGGGAGCGGGTCGACGACGCGCAGGCTGAGCAGCACGATCACCGCGACCACCAGCGCTTGGAACCCGAACGCCGCGCGCCAGCCGAGACCCGAGGTGATGAGTCCGCCGAGCAACGGGCCTGCGGCTGCGCCGATCCCGCCCAAGGCCATGATCACACCGAATGCCCTTGCGCGGGAGGTGGTTTCGGTGAAGAACAGGGTGGTCAGGATATAGACCGGCGGGATCAGCATCGCGGTGCCGACGCCCTCCAGGATCGAGTTGCCCAGGATCAGCACGCCGAGTCCGGGCGCGAGCGCGCTCAGCACCGCGCCGATGCCGTACACGATCAGGCCCACGATGAAACAGCGTTTGCGCCCGTATCGGTCGGTCAGCTTCCCTCCGGGGATCATCAGCGCGGCCATGACCAACAGGAAGGTGGTGATGACGATCTGCACGCCCTGCACCGTGGTGTTCAGATCCCGGCTGATGTCGTTGATCATCACGTTCATGTTCGAACCAGCGAAGCTGCAGATGAACTGCGCGAGCGCCAGCGGAACGAGTACCGCGCGCGGTGGGCTGGAGACGCCTGTGTCGGTCATCGGCTCATCGATCTATCCGGATGGTTCCGGTCGCGCCTCGGCGCGGTCGAGTTGCTCGTCGAGAGCCATGGCGGCGGCGACCAGGGCCAAGTGGGTGAACGCCTGGGGGAAGTTGCCGAGCTGCTCACCGGAGGGGCCGATCTCCTCGGCGAACAGCCCGACGTGATTGGCGTAGGTGAGCATCTTGTCGAAGGCGTAGCGGGCCTGCGCGACACGACCCGCGCGGGCCAGTGCTTCCACGTACAAGAAGCTGCACAGATTGAAGGTGCCCTCGACCCCGCGCAGACCGTCCGGAGACGCCTCGGGGTCGTACCGGTAGACCAGGCTGTCGCTGACCAGTTCCTGGTCCATGGCGTCCAGCGTGCTCAGCCACGCGGGGTCCCGCGGTGACAGGAAACCCATGCGCGGCATCAGCAGCAGTGACGCGTCCAGCACATCGGTGGCGTAGTGCTGGACGAACGCCTGCCGCTTCGTGCTCCAGCCGCGCTCGACGATCTGCGTGAACACCTCGTCCCGCGCGCGCGTCCACCGCGCCACATCCGCGGGCCGCGAGTATTTGGTGGCCAAGCGAATGCCGCGATCGAACGCCACCCAGGTCATCAGCCTGCTGTAGGTGAACTCCTGCCTGCCGCCGCGGGTTTCCCAGATGCCCTCGTCGTGCCGGTCCCAGTTGTCGGCGAGCCAGTCGGTCAGTTTCGCGTACGCGCGCCACCCTTCGATGCCGCCGATATCGGGAGCCTGCGACAGCGCGTCGGCGGCCTCACCGTAGATATCGAGCTGGATCTGGTCGGCCGCCGCGTTGCCGACCCGGACCGGGGCGGAACCTCGGTAGCCCTCCAGGTGGGTGAGCACCTCCTCCTCGAGCAGCGGGTCGCCATCGATCCGGTACATGATCTGCAGCGGCTCACCCGAGGCGGTGCCGCCCGCGTCGAGACGGTCACGCAGCCAACGCCGGAACGCGTAGGCCTCCTCGGTGAAGCCGAGATCGATCAGCGCCCGCACCGACAGGGAGGCGTCCCGGATCCAGGTGTAGCGGTAGTCCCAGTTGCGCTCGCCGCCCACCTGCTCCGGCAGCCCCATGGTGGCCGCGGCGATCGGCGCACCGGTCGGCGCGTAGGTGAGCAGCTTCAACGTGATCGCCGAGCGGTTGACCATATCCCGCCAGCGGCCCAGATAGGTGGACGAACGCAACCAGGACTGCCAGAAGTTCCGGCACCGTTCGAAGTCGGCGAGGATGTCGTCACGACCGGGATGCTCGGGCGCGGGGCCCTCGCTCGCCGTGCTGGTCAACACCACCACGGCGGTCTCGCCTTGGGAGAGCGTGAAATGTGCCGTGATGTCACCGTTCTCGGCCCGCAGCGTCACCGGTTCGGTGGTCCGCAGGTGCAGGTCCGTGCCGGGGCCGTGGAAGACCACCGCGCGGTCGTCGATCTGCTCGAGGGTGTGCGCGGCGCGACCGTAGTCGAATCGCGGCTTGCAGGTCAGCGTGAAGGACAGAGTCCCTCGCACCACCCGGGCCACCCGCACCAGCCGATGCCGATCGGTGGGCGTGGTACCCCGGATCGGATCCATGAAGTCGCCGACCTCACCGACCCCGTCCGGTCCGAGGAACCGGGTGACGAGAATGGCCGTATCCGGCATGTACAGCTGGCGAATCGACACATCGTCGTCGGTGGAATCCACGGCAAGTCGGCAGAAGCCGCCGCGCTCGCTGTCCAGCAGGGAAGCGAAGACGCTCGGCGAATCGAACCGCGGCGTGCACCACCAGTCGATCGTGCCTGCCGAGGACACCAGGGCGGCGGTTTGCAGGTCGCCGACGATGCCGTGCTCGGCGATCGGTGGGTATTTGTTCACGAGCGCTCCTTCACTCCCGTGCAAGTCGGTGATCGGTGGACCGGCGAGGGGCGAATTCCATTTCTGGAACGGATATTTCGCCTCTTTCCGGGTCACCGCCTCTTACACGGAGGGGGTTTGTCCCAGCGCCCGAGCCTTGAGCTGTTCGAATTCCGCCGCGGTGATCACGCCGGAGTCGTGCAGCGACTTCGCTTCGGCGATCTGCTCGGTGGGAGACTTGCCCGCCGCGACCTGCCGGATGTACTCGTCGGTGCTCTGCTTGGCCTCGAGTTGCATCTGCCGCGCCCGCTCGGCCATGCCGCGACCACGGACGATCAGGTAGACGAACGCACTGAGGTAGGGCAGCAGTATCAGCACGATCACCCACAGGGTCTTGCCGAGGCCCGAGACGGTGTGGTCGCGGAACAGATCGACCAAGATCTGGAACAGGACGATCAAGTACGCCACGAAGGCGAACACGATGATCGTGTACCACAACAGGTCCCAGAACGAATCCAACATGGTGAATCCTCCTCCGAGTGTGCGACCCCCGCTTCTTTGTCCGACCGGGCGGCGCCCGTCTGCGCCGGAGCGGGACGATCCACCGCTGATATCGGCCCGCCTCGCATCGCCTACGTGCACATCCGTTCACCGATGATATCCGGCGGACAATGCGGATGCGGCCACTCTCAGCAACCGAATCCGGTGGGGATCGTGGTAAACGACGTCACTGCTTTTCGCTGACGCGCTTCGGTGCGCGCCGATGCCATCTGCCAGGGGCGTCTCGTTCGTCTCGAAAATCGTAGGATGCCGCGTCGATCGGTGCCCGGCAACCCACCCTGCCTCGTGCCAGCACAGTAGCAAACACTCGGACACAGCGAAACCCGCTTATTTCACTGCGGCGGGAAGAGTGGCGTCGGGCGGCCGCGACGACGTCGCAGTGTCCCCACTGTCACGGTGCCGCATCATTGCCGCGACGGTGCCTCCGCGGCGCCGCCCCGTGGTCGCCGAGACCGTAAGGTCGGTCCTGCCAAGAGAGTTCTGCGAGAAGGAGGAGTTAGGAAATGCCCAAGTATCTGTGGCGAGTCGGCTACTCCGATGAGGGGGCTCGCGGTGTGCTGGCGCAGGGCGGCAGCGCCCGCCGGGCGGCTATCACGGAAATGGTCGAAAGCGTGGGCGGCCATGTGGACGTCTGCTATTTCGCTTTCGGGGACGACGATCTGTTCGTGATCGGTGATGTCCCGGACGAGGTTTCGGCCGCGGCGCTCGCCATCCGCACCGCGGCCTCGGGTGCGGCGATGTCGCACACCGTGACTCTGCTGACCCCCGAGCAGGTCGACGAAGCCGTCGCGCGGGAGGTCACCTATCGGCCTCCGGTGGAGGCGCCTTAGCGCGTGGAACGACTCGGCCGAACCGCCGCGCGGCCTCGGCCGAGTCGTTCGATCGTCACTTCGGCGGCGGAACGACCGGGGTGACGAGCATTCGGCCCGCGGTGCCGACGGTTTCCTCGAGGGTTCGCTTGCTCATCCCGAGCAGCACCTGGTTGTTGCGCTGCTGCCAGAGAATCTGCGTGGTGTTCCACGCGGTGTCCCGCGCGCGGGCGATGCTGAAGCTGGACAGAATGTGCTTGAGCGCCTCGGCGTCCTTGGTGGTCAGCTTCAGCAGCGCGGGCTCGTATTCCGCCCTGACCTCGGCCTCGATCTTGCTCAGCAGCTCGTTGACTTTGAGGTAGTCGGCATGCACCGGTTTGGTGTCCGGCGTGGTGCCGCGCTCCTTACACGTCTCGACCACCGCGGTCGCCAAATCGTGGTTGATATGGGCGTTCATGCCCGCCAGCGCGAACTGCAACGGCCACACGGTGCGGTTGGCGCGGGCATCGAAGACCGGCCGCCAGACCGGGTTGGGCCGCTTGCCGAGCTTGGCGGCATCGACCGCGTCGAAATACAGCCGAGCGAAGATCACATCGAGGCGTTCCACGAATGCGGAGTCCGTGAAGAATCCTTCGGTGATCTGTTGTCCCACCAATTCGGTGACGCGCAGATACATGTTGTTGAAGCTCGCGACTCCGTCGCGCGGATCGAGTTCGTCCTTGATAGCGCGCATCCGCCGGATGACCTCTTCGACGGGCCCGGGAATCTGGGTAACCTTCATGCTGTCCTCCTCCGCAGGATCGTTTCGTCTGTCAGCGACATTGTCTGGACGCTGTATCGACAGCGTCTCGTAAAGCACTGCTACAGTGTCGATTTCGCTGCTTCGTAGAACTCGGAACCGCACCGTTCACGTGCCACTGAATGGCCGGAATCGCACGTATGCGGGCCCTCGGCATCGAAGTCTTTCCTCGAGCAGCCGCGAGAATTGCGGCTCTTGCCGAGCGGGGAATATTGGTGGCCACGTGTCTGCGTACACCGCCGCCCTGTTCGACGGCCGAATTCACGTACTTCCCGAATATACTGGCAAGCCACCACGCTCACCGGACAACGAAGAATTCTCCGGCGGCCGCCGAAAGACCGGGCTCGACGGCCCGGATGAACGCGAGTTCGCGTATCCGGTGTCCGGGCCTCAGTGGTCGGCCGCTGCCGCCCAGGCGATCGCTTCGTCTCGGTTCGCGACGGGGAAGCGTTTGAATTCTCCCGGTGTCATCCAGCCGAACAGCGAGGTGACGGTGATCATCCAGTCGAGGTCGGTGACCAGCGCGATCCGCTTCCAGCGAGTGAGGTGCTCGACTCCGAGCTTCAGATCCTCCCACGCCGCCTCGGGCGTCATGCCTTCGAATCGTTCGAACACCAAGACGATTCGGATCTCGTCGCCGCGACCCCAGACTTCGCGGATGGCGGGCATCAGTATCTTTTCGTAGTCGGATGCCTCGAGCCGTCCCGTTGCTTCGAACCCGATGACGCCGTCCGGCAATCCTCCGATCGGTTCCAGCATGATCACGACCGTAGCACCCATATCGAATCACTCGCAGGTGCTTACTCGAAATGCGATTTCGCACGTCGAGTGCTCGAGGCGTTATTCGCGCGGGTCGATCGAATCGCTGCGGGGTGCCTGCCTGCGGTGCGCGTCATTGTGGGGGAGATTCGGGCCCGAGTTCTTCCTCGGCTGAGGTCGACTCGGCGGCGTCCAGCGGACCTGGAATCGTTCGACGCCGGGGTACTTTTCTCCCAGCGAGATCGCCTCGAATCCGGTTGCGAGGTAAAAGGTCAGGGCGTCTCGGTCGGTTTCGGCGAGCAGGCTGTGCCCAGGCGCCCGTGACCGAATCTCGGCAAGCAGGTGCCGACCGATGCCGGTGCGGCGGTGAGGTTCTCGTGTAGCGATATGCAGCAGTACCGCGTGGTCCTCGGACACCACGTAGCCCGCCACGCCCATCAGTTCGTTGTCGAGGACCACCGCGATGAGGTGGGCGGCATGGTCGGCCCGGTAGCGCCGCGCTGCGGCGTCCAGTCGTGAACGGTCGCCGCCGATGGCTGCGAAGAGAAGATCGGCCACGTCGGGGTCGGTGGGATCCGCCGAAATGGTCCGGAGGGTCATCGACGTCTCAGGTTCGCGCTGTGGTGCAACTCGCGGTCGCGGGAACGCCGAGGCGCTGCAGCAGCAGGGTGGCCGGGCACCAGCCGACGGCGCTGTAGAGCAGCAGGTTCGCGCCGACGAAGCCGGTCAGGACGAGCCACCAAGGCGAGACCGCCGCGGCGAGCAGGGTGCTGACGAGAACGAAGACGCCGGCCAGTAGCGGGACGGCGCGTCCGATGGTCCAACCGTCGTGGCGGGGTAGAGTCGGCACAGGTCATCGAATCCAATCATGTTGTGTGCCTTCGCATTATGCGATCAGGCAAGAGAAAGAAAGAGCTTTTCGAGTTCGGCTTCGGTCATCGGTTCGGAGCCGTCGGCGGTGTCTCCGGTGAGGCATTCGCGCAGGCCGGTCGCGACGATCTTGAAGCCGGCGCGGTCGAGCGCTCGGGAGACGGCGGCGAGCTGGGTGACCACGTCCTTGCAGTCGCGGCCCTGCTCGATCATGGAGATCACGCCGGTGAGCTGACCCTGCGCGCGGCGCAGGCGGTTGAGCACCTGGGCGATAGTCTCTTCGTTGCCGACCATGATGGGTTCCTTTCCTCGAATACTTCAACCCATGATACCCCTGGGGGTATTCCCGGGCTCGGTGTGAACCGAGCCCGGGAAGGCGGGGTCAGTGGTGGGCGAAGCTGATCGAGGGGAGGGCTTTGCGCAGCCAGGCGGGGGACCACCAGGCGGCGTGGCCGGTCAGCCGCAGCAGCACCGGCAGCAGCACCAGGCGCACCGCGAACGCGTCCAGCAGCACGGCGACGCCCAGGATGATGCCCATCTCCTTCGGTGGCAGCGGGTCGGCGAGGGCGAAGGTGAAGAACACCGCGACCATGACCGCGGCGGCGGCGAAGATCACCCGTCCGGAATGCGCCATGCCGTCGACCTGAGCGAGCTTCGGATCGCCGGAGCGTTCGTAGTGCTCCTTGGCGGTGGCCAGCAGGAACACCGTGTAGTCCATGGCGATGGCGAAGATCATGGCGAAGAAGAACACCGGTCCCCACCCGTCCAGGAATCCCTGCGGGGTGAAGCCGAGCAGACCCGCGCCGTGTCCGTCCTGGAAGATCAGCTTCGCGACACCGAACGCCGCGGCGGTGGACAGCAGGCTGACCGCGGTGCCCAGCGCGGCGATCAACGGCGCTTGCAGGGCGATCAGCAGCAGTGCGAATCCCAGCACCAGGATGATGCCGACGATCATGGGCAGGTAGTCGTTCAGCGCCTGTTGTAGATCCAGGTTCTCCGCTGGTGCGCCGCCGACCAGTGCGCCAGAAGGCAGGGTGTCCCGCAGATCGTCGAGGATCCCGCCCATGCGCGCATCCGACGGATCGACATCGGGCAGCGCCTGCATCATCACCAGACCGCTCTCATCGAGCGCGGGCTGAGCCGGGGTGACCATGCTGATCCCGTCCACGGTCACAGCAGCCGAGGCGAGCTGGGTGGCTTCGTCGGCGGGTCCGATGATCTGCAGCATTCCCGGTGCACCCTCGCCCATTTGCGCCTGGACGAGTTCATAGCCCTGGCGGACGGACGCGTCGGCGGGGACGACCTGGATCGATGGCATCGCCACCTTCAGGCCGAACACGGGCGCCGACAGCCCGATCAACACGGCCAGCGCGCCGATCGCGAACGGCCACGGCTTGTCGTGCAGCAGTCGGCCCCAGGAGGCGAACTTCGGAGAACGGTGTTGCTGGCGCTTGGCGTGTGGCAGCGCACCGGCATTGACCTTGCCGCCCAGGGATCCCAGCGCGGCCGGCAGCAGCGTCGTGGTGGCCAGCAGGACGAACGCCACCGCGAACATGATCCCGACGGCCATCGTCCGGACCGCTGGGGCGGGCACGATCAGTACCGCGGAGAGGCTGACCAGGACCGTCAGTCCGGACAGCACAACGGCTTTGCCCGCGGTGTCCATGGTTTCGGCCACGGCGGCCCTGGCGGTGGGCGCGGTGGTGAGCGCGTCGCGGAAGCGGGCGACGATGAACAGCGCGTAGTCGATGCCCAGCGCGAGGGCGAACATCATGGCGAAGTTCATGGCCCACACCGAGATCGGCGTGATCTGGTTGAGCAGCACCAGTCCGCCGGCCGAGGCGACCAGTCCCGCGAGAGTCAGCAACAGCGGCAGTCCGGCCGCGACGAGCGAGCCGAAGGCCAGCACCATGATCGCCAGGGTGACCGGCCAGGAGAACATTTCTGCCTTGATCATGGCGTCGTGGTTTGCCTTGTTGAAGTCGCTCCACAGCGCGGACGCGCCGGTGGGGTAGACCTCGATTCCGTCGCCGGACAGGGCGGTCAGCGTGTCCTTGTGATCATCGACGGCTTTGACCATGTCGTCGGTGGAGGCGTTGGCGCCCGCGATGAGGATGCCGGTGTGCCCGTCGCGGCTGATCGACATCCCGGGCTGCGGGGCGATGACCTCTCCGAAGCGCGAATCATCAGCGAACACCTGTGTGATCTCGCTCAGGACATGCTGCACCTGCGAGCTATCGATCGTCGCGGTGTCCGAGTGCACGACAACCTGGACCGCGGCCGAGGAGTTTCCGCCGAAGTGCTGCTGCGCCAGTTCGCGCACCTGCACCGATTCCGAGCCGTTGGCCTGCCAGCCCGCCCCGGCGAGCGAGGTGAACACGCTCGGCGCGGCGGCGCCGAGAACGATCAACACGAGCAGCCATACCCCGAACACGATCCGGGCGCGCCCGGCCATCGCGGCCCCGATTCGGCCGAGCATCCCGGCGGACCCGCCGGGTGGCGAACTGTTTCTAGCGGGGGAAAGCGTCGGTGAGTCGGTCATCACAATTCTCCTTCCATACCCCGGGGGGTATTCTGATGCTCGTAGTCAAGATACCCCTGGGGGTATACGAGAGTGAAGGGTGGCCTGCCGCACAGTGGGGCGAGGCCAGTCCGGAAGGAGCGAGATGAAGGTTGTGATCGTCGGTGGAGTGGCCGGTGGCATGTCGGCCGCCACCCGCTTGCGGCGGTTGATGGAATCGGCGGAAATCGTCGTTCTCGAGCGCGGCGATCATGTGTCGTTCGCGAACTGCGGCCTGCCCTACTACGTCGGCGGGGTGATCCCGAAACGCGAATCGCTGCTGTTGCAGACACCCGAGTCGCTCGCGGCGAGGTTCCGCCTGGACGTGCGCGTGCGGCACGAGGTGATCGCCCTCGACTCGGAGAATCGCACCGTCACCGTGCGTGCGCTGGATTCGGGTCGCGAATACGTCGAACCGTTCGACGAGTTGGTGCTGAGCACCGGCGCCGCGCCGATCGTGCCGCCGCTGCCGGGCGTCGAGCGCGCTCTGGTGGTGCGCGATGTCGCCGACGTCGATCGCTTGGCCGCGGCTGCGGCCGATGCGCAGTCCGCGGTCGTGGTCGGCGCGGGCTTCATCGGAGTGGAGATGGCTGAAAACCTCGTACGCAAGGGGATTTCGACCACCGTGGTCGGGCGCGGCCCGCAGGTGCTGGCTCCGCTGGATGTCGAGATGGCCGCGCCGGTCGCCGCCGAAATGCGCGACAACGGGATTCGATTGGAGCTGGGTGTGGAGCCGGTCGGCATCGACGCCGAGGCGGTGACCCTCTCCGATCGGCGTGTGATCCCGGCCGATCTGGTCGTCATGGCGATCGGAGTACGACCGGAGAGCGCTCTTGCCCGCGATGCCGGATTGGCGATCGGCTCGGGTGGCGGCATCGTGGTCGACGATCGGCTGCGCACGTCGGCCCCGCACATCTATGCCGTCGGCGATGTGGTGGAGAAGCTGGACGCGGTGACAGGACAGTCGATGCTGGTCCCGCTGGCGAATGCGGCGAATCGGCAAGGGCGGCTGGTCGCCGATGCGATCACGGGCCTGACGGTTGCGGACCCGCCCGCTCGAGGCACCGCGATCATCGGCGTATTCGATGTGCGAGCGGCAAGGACCGGATGGAGCGAGACTCGATTGCAGGCCGCGGGGCGTCCTTTCCGTGTTCTCCATTCGCATCCGCTCGCCCACGCCGGGTACTACCCGGGAGCCCGCGCGATGTCGATGAAGCTGCTCATCGATCCCGAAACGGACGCGATACTCGGTGCGCAGGCGGTCGGCGGTGAAGGCGTCGACAAGCGTATCGACGTGCTCGCCACCGCGATGGCAGGCGGAATCCCGGCCTCCCGATTGATGGACCTGGAGCTGGCGTACGCACCGCAGTTCGGTTCGGCCAAGGATCCGGTGAACATGCTTGGTTACATGGCCGACAACCTGCGCATCGGCGCGCTTCGCACGGTGCAGTGGCACGAAATCGACGAGGTGATCGCTGCGGGATCGCACCTGGTCGACGTGCGATCGCCGGAGGAGTTCGCCGCGGGTTCCATCCCCGGCGCACGCAATATCCCCTTGGATGAACTGCGTGAAAGGGTGGACGAGATCCCGCAAGGCTCCGTTCTGGTTTTCTGTCAGGTGGGGCAACGCGGCAACAGTGCGACGCGAGTGCTGACCCAGCGCGGTAGGCAGGCGGTCAACCTGGATGGCGGATATCGGACCTGGCGAGATGCGATCGCCGGACAATCCAGGTAACTCTGCCGCGAAATCCGTATACACAGAAAGGGAAAAGGGACATGTGTCAACGAATCATCTGCCATAGGTGCGGCAAGCCCGGCTACGAGGGATGTGGAAGTCACGTCGAGCAGGTGCTCGGCGATGTACCTGAGGCGCAGCGCTGTTCCTGTGACGTCCAGCCGCGCCCCCGCAAGCGCTGGTTCTGAGGACCGCCGGCTGATCGATCCGTAGGCGACGAACACGCTGCCGACTCGCGCGATCAGCCAACCCGGTGGGGCGTGGTCGAGGTCTGGGCTACGGGCCCGGTCGGCCTTGTCGCGGGCTTGCCATCGACGTTGCCGTGGGAGCGGCGTCGTGGCCGATGAGGCCGAGAAGTTCATACGGCCGGTGACGATTCCGGAAGAGGAGCGGAAGTTGACTGATTCCCACCTGTACGTTGCTCGAGGTGGCAGGCCATGAACGCCGAACGAAGACGCCCATGCGAAGGTGATGTGTACCTGCGGATTTGGCTGGCCGGGATGGCCTTCGACTACACGGCCGACATGGCGGCGGTACGCAATTCGATCCTCGATTGGAGGCAAACGAACTGTTGCACGATCGAATTGATACAAAACGCTGTCGAGGACTGTCGGCTGTTGCCGCGACTGCCTTGCGAACGACTGTTTCTCGGGCGGTGACTGGCCGCGCCGAGGTAGCGGCTGGTCGCCGGGCGGAGTCGCTCCGCTACCTGCTGCCCGAGGCAGGCCGGTACTGCGCGGCCTGATTCGCGCCGGCACACCGTCTCCGCGCGGGGCCCGGTCATCAGGCGCCGGAGCGTGATCCGGGTGCGCGCCTAGGGCGACGTGCCCTCTCCCGCAGGCGAATCCAGTCCACCGCGGGGGTGGGCGCGGGCGTGCCCGGTCGCGTTCTCGGCACACGCACCCGCAGCGCGCCCGGCGCTATCGTGCAGCGGACCGGCGTGGTGAGCAGCAGCGATTCCCCGTCGACTCCGACGGGGATGGTGTCGGTGTCGGCTTCGACGATCACCTCGCGGGTGGTCTGCTGGACGAGTTGCCGGAATCGGCCGACGCGCAGCAGATCGATGGCTTGACGGGTGCTGGCCACCGAGAGGGCGACCGCCCCGAGCAGGCCGCGGTCGATCCGGGCGCGGCGGCTCAGTCCGGCGAGATCCCCGCTGCCATACGGATTGTTGCTGACCAGGACGGCCTGCGGCCCGTCGACGACGGTGTCGCCGATATGCGCGACGAGCCGCGAACCCGTTTGTCCGGCAAGCAGATCCGGGAGCGTCTGGAGTGTGGTCGCGGTCTTGTCGTCGCGGTAGGCGGGGCTGCGTACGAGTTCGGCGTAGACGCCGAAGGAGGCGTTGTTGACGAAGGGGCGGCCATTGATGGCGCCCAGGTCCACTCGCAAGTCGACGCCGTCGGTGAGCGCGTCGAGCGAGGCGCCGGGATCGGCGCGGTCCAGACCGAGATCCATGGCGAAGTGGTTGCGCGTTCCCGCGCTGATCACCAGGAACGGCACGTCGGATTCGGCGGCGACGCCCGCGACGAGCGCCTGCGTTCCGTCACCGCCCGCGACGCCGAGCAGATCCGCGCCGCGCGCGACGGCGTCGCGTGCCGCGGCAACGACGTCAATGGTCTCCGGCCCTTCGAGCAGCAGGACCTCGGCGCCGAGTTCCTCGGCTCTGCGCCGCAGGTCGAATCGCGCGACCTTGCCTCCGCCGGAATGCGGATTCATGATCAGGAACGGGTGATTCGGCGGCGCGGCCGGATATTCGGGCATCCGCGTGTCGCGCTCGTGCTCGCGCAGCGCGATACGCGCGCAGATCAGCGCCAGCGCCGCCAGGCCGCACGTCAGCAGCACCACCCATAGCAGCTGGGCGCGAACGAACAGGACGAACACGACGATCGGCGCTAGCACCGCCACCACCGCTCCGGCCGCCCGCAGCACCCCGCGCCGGGACAGGAACCAATAGAGCGCCGCGACCGTCACCACCGCGCCGCCGATGCCGACCATCACCAACCCCGCGGTCCCGAGCAGTCCGGCGAACAGCACCGGGACGAGCACGGCGCAGCACACCGACACGAAAGCGGCTCGCGCCGACCACCGTCGCATGCGCACATCGCCGGCCGCCGCATCGTTGCCGTATTCGTCCTTGTTCACGGTCGCCTCATTCCTGTGGGTGGATGCGGTCCTGGCGTTCGAGGAAGTCCGCGACCGCGGCGTCCACGGTGGGGTAGAAGTGGGTGGCGTCGAATCGGTCACCCACGCCGAATCGGAGGAGCCGATCCTTGATCGGCCCCTTCATCTCCGCGAAGGCCAGCCGGATTCCTTGGCCTTCCAGGTACCTGTCCAGGTCGACGAGTTCGTCCACGGCGGTGGTGTCGAGGCCGGTGATCGGTTCCGCGGCGATGACGACCCACTCGACCGGAGTCGGGGCTTTGGACACCACCCCGCGGACGTACTCGTCGAAGATCTCGCCATTCGCGAAGAACAGGGGAGCATCGAACCGGACCAGGACCAACCCCGGGATTCGCTGTCCGTCGGGGTGGCGTTCGATGTCGTGGTAGCCGGGGCGGTCAGCCGTGCGCACCAATTCGGTGCGGTAGGGCTGCCACGCGCGCGCGACCACGGCGACGAACGACAATCCGATCGCGACCAGAATCCCTTGCAGTACACCCGCGAACACCACCCCGAGGAAAGCCGCGACCGCGAGCCAGAATTCCACGGTGCTCATATGCCACATCCGGACCATGCCGCCCACGTCGATGAGCGCGGTGGCCGCGACGATGACCACGGCCGCGAGCGCCGCGTCGGGCAGGTACGCGGTGAGACCGGGCGCGACGAGGACGAACGCCAAGACCGCCAGCGCGCCGACGACTCCTGTCAACTGGGTGTGAGCTCCGCTCTGTTCGGCGACCGGAGTGCGGGAACCGCTCGCCGACACCGGAAACCCGCCGAACAACCCGCCCGCGATATTCGACACGCCGATGGCCTTCATCTCGGTGCTGCCGTTCACGTCCTCGCCGTGGCGGGAGGCGAATGTCCGTGACAGCACACCGGTGTCGGCGAACGCGATCAGCGCGATCCCGGCGGCGGGCCCGATCAGGCGCACGACGTCGTGCCAGTCGACGCCACCGATCGAGGGCAGCGGCAACCCTTCGGGAAGGGCGCCGACCATGGGGATGTCGTCCGTGAGATCCGCCGCGGCGCACAGTGCGATGGCTCCCGCCACGGCCACCAGCACGCCGGGAATTACGGGCAGCCACATCCTGATGGCCACGATGATCGCGATGGCGCCGACGCCGATACCGGCCGCCACCGGATCGACCCTGCCGTCGAACACCGCCCTGGCGGTCTCGGCGACCTCCGCGAGCACACCCGTGGCGTCGACGGAGAATCCGAGCAGTTTGGGCAGCTGCCCCACGACGACGATGAGCGCGATCGCGTTGAGATATCCGAGCCGGATGGGCTTGGACAGCAATTCGGTCACGAAGCCGAGCCGCAGGAATCCGCCGATCAACAGAATGAGGCCCATGAGAACGCCCAGGACACCGGCCAGGGCGAGCGCGTCGTCCTGATCGCCCGCCACGGCCAGCGGCAGAACGGCGGCCGCGATGAGCGGGGCCAGCGAGGAGTCCGGGCCGAGAACCAGGATCCGGGACGGACCCACTACCGCGTAGGCGAGCAGCGGGACGATGGTGGCGTAGAGACCGGCGTAGGCGGGCAGGCCCGCGGCCTCGGCGTATCCCATTCCGGCGGGGATCAGCAGCGCGGTCAGGACGAGTCCGGCGGTGATGTCCGTGCGCAGCCAGTCCCGCCGGTACCGCAGGGCGGTCGCGATACCGGGCAACCGGCCGAGGGCATCTGTCCAGGACATCGATCGGCCTCAGCCGTCACGTGCGCGCAAGGGTCCACCGTCCCGGTGAGGGGATTTCCTGCTCACGATTCTCCTCCGAGGCGCTTCACAGCTGTGGCTGCCAGGCGGTCACCGCCCAGATGACCACCACGCTCAGCGCGATGACGAGCAGCGACCACCACGGGTAATAGGGCAGCGACAGGAAGTTCGCGATGATCACCAGCACGGCGATGGCCACCGCGGCGTAGCGGCCCCATGTCCGGCCGAAGAGCAGTCCGAAGGCGCAGAGCACGCCGACGGCGCCGAGGATCAGATGGATCCAACCCCAGGTGGTCAAGTCGAACGCGTAGATGTAGTCGACGCCCGCGACGTAGATCTCGTCCTTGGCGATGGCCGAGACTCCCTCGAGCACCGAGACCGTGGCGAGTACGAGCAGCATGATCGCCGCCGTGATCGAGATCCCCGTGGCGACGCTCTGCCGCTGGAAGGGTTCGGCGGGCGGGGGACTCTGGACACCCGATGGGTTCGTCATGGTGGACTCCTCATCGCTATCGGACCGGATCCGCCGATTGTCGCCCCGCGAGCGGGCGCGAATCCTCACCTGTTCCGGGTGAAGTGAGCGACCGACACAGCGACTCCCCGCTGGGAACGCTCACGGCGACGTGACCCGGTACGGCGCGATCAGGGTGGTTATCAGTCGACGCGCCGTGGCAACCGCGTGGTCGGCGTTCCGTCGAACCGGTAGTTCCGATCTTTTCGGGTATGCGTCTGTCGAGTCTGGATCGAAAGAAACGAGCAGCGAACGGCCGCGCTCCGAGCGGCCACCGATACCGATACCAGTCAGCAGGGGTTGCTATGACCAGTGAGATGCAGAAGGCAAAACAACCGGTCGTCTCCGTGGTGGCCGGTCCGTACGGACATCCGTTCCACCCGATCCTGGTCACCGTGCCGATCGGGGCGTGGGTGGCGAGCGTGGTGTTCGATATCGCCTCGCGGGTGGTGGACGACCCGCAGTTCCTCGCCCGCGGCGCGACGTGGCTGATCGCGATCGGAGTGCTCGGCGCACTGGTCGCGGCGGTGGTGGGTCTGCTGGACTTGCTCGCGATACCGACCGGCACCACGGCGTTTCGCATCGGTTTGTTGCACATGAGCCTCAATCTGACGGTGACCGCCGCCTTCGTCGTCGGCTTCTTCTGGCGCACTGCCGGTAGCGGTCCGCAGGGCGCCGTGTCCTGGGGCCAGCTGGTGCTGTCGATCGTCGCCCTGGCTGTGCTTGGCGTCTCCGGCTATCTCGGCGGGCAGCTCGCCTATCACTACGGTGTCCGGGTCGCGGACGAAACCACCCAGGCGAGCGGCTTCCGACACTGATCCGCGACAAGGAAGAACCGGAGGTCAGGCGGGGGTGATGTCGGGTTCGATCAGCAGTTGATCGCGGCCCTGCCGGGCGGCGCGGCCGAGAATCGCCGCGAGCCGCTCGTCGGGGGCGAAGCACCCGAACCGAATGAGATACCGGTGAGGTCAGGCCGCGCCCGAAGGAGTTCGTTCGGCTTCTGCGATGTGTAATCGACGACGAGGTGGGCGTAACATGCTGAATCTCGACCGGCGAGTTCGTAGATTGGTGTCGAGTCTCTGCGCGTCCGGTTCATCGCGCAGGTGTCGGTGGGTTTCGAATTGGGAGTGGGGTATCTGGTATGGCGCGCAAGGTAGTCGTCACGGTCGTCGATGATTTCGACGGTCACTCGCAGGCGGCGGAGACGGTGTCGTTCGCGGTGGACGGTGTCGAGTACGAGATCGACCTATCGGAGGAGAACGCCGCGCGATTGCGAGAGTCGTTCGCGCAATGGGTTCCTCATAGCCGACGGGTGGGTAAAGCGGGTCGGCGCAGCAGGAGTATCGAGACCGCGGCCACCGATGGTCCTCGTCCCGGTGTGGTGCGGGAGTGGGCCAGGGCGAACGGATTCGACGTTCCCCGGCGAGGGCGCGTGCCCGCCGATGTCGTGGCCGCGTACCAAAAGGCCGCGTCCTAGGCGCGGCAATCGCGGATCAGGGTCCGTCCTCCCGAAGGTCGAAACGGGAGGACGGACCACTTCCCCGTCAGGCCGCGGGAACGCCGCCACGTTCTCGGGCCGCTACGACCATATCGGGTAATGGGCGAACGGGGGGCGTTTGACGCGAACTTTGTGTCGTCGCTTGGCTTGTGGTGGTCATACGTCGGTTGTTTTCCGCGGCGCACGCATTTCTCCGCGCGAAACCCACTCGGCGGCACCGTCGTCAACTGCTCGCCGCGGTGGACACGTCGATCGGCACCCCGGTCTCCCGCTCGGAGACGTCCCACAGTTTGGCGATGGCGCTGTTCATTCCGATTCTGCGGAAGATCGGTTTGCGCACCGGCGGTCCATTGTTGACGAACATCGGACCGTAGAAATCACCGCCGTTCGCGGCCGGGTCCGTCGCCGCACGCAGTTGCGGCAGCGCCCCATCGGATGCGGACATCCCCGTGTGCACAGCGGCCCACTGGCTGAACCGCTGTGTCAGGCCGCCGCCGGATTCCCGCACGCTGACCGCTTGCAGGTTGGTGTTCGACAAGCCGGGATGCGCGAGGAGGCTCGCCGCGCCCACGCCTGCCCGCTCGAACTCCTGCTGCAATCCCAGGCCGAAGTGGAAGTTGGCGAGCTTGGCCTGACCATATGCGCGCCACGGTCCGTAGCGACCTTCCAGGTGGGGGTTGGCCGGATCGACGGCGCGACCCATGTGATGCGCTGTGCTCGTCACGGTCACGACCCGGGCTCGGGCAGTGCGCAGCAGCGCAGGCATCAGCAGCGCGGTCAGCGTCCAATGCCCCAAATGGTCCACACCGAACTGCATTTCGAAGCCGTCGACGGTCTTCGCCTCGCCGGTCGCCATCACCCCGGCGTTGTTGATCAGCAGATCGATGCGCTGATGTGCGCCGAGGATCTTCTCGCTCGCCGCGCGGACGGATGCCTGCGCGGAGAGATCGAGGGCGATCAACTCGAGGGAGGCGTCCGGCGCCATCGCGCGGATGTTCTCGACCGCGGCCGCGGCCTTGTCCTGATTGCGCACCGCCATCACCACGTGTGCGCCCTTGGCCGCCAGTTGCCGCGCCGTCTCCAGCCCGAGCCCGCTGTTGGCCCCGGTCACCACCGCCGTCCGGCCGCGCTGATCGGGGATTTGGGAAGCGTTCCAGAACATCGCGAACCTCCTGGTGGAATGTTCGGTCGTCAGCGAAATCTACCAAATCGAGGGCGCGCGGAACCGGCATCGGGCCGTAATCACCGGCCAGCGGGTATCGGGGTGAACTAGGCTAGCCAGGCGCGCTCGTCACCGGCGAAGCGATTGACGGGACCCGGGGTGGCGACCGCCCGGAAATAGGCCGCGGAGATCGCGTCGGCCAGCACGGCATTGCGACGATCCAGATCGTCCTGCCAGGCGATGATTTCCGGCAGCAGCCGGTCGAGTTCCGCGCGCGTCGCGCGTTCGTCGACCGTGGTCACCTCGCCGCCCGCGACGACGACGCGCCCCGCCACGAGGACCGTGTCGATCGACGATCCGTTCTCGGAGTAGACCAGCTGATTGTCGAGCTTCTGGCGCGGGGTGAAGGCCATGGTGTCGAGATCGAAGAGCACCAGGTCGGCTTGCTTGCCCACCTCGATCGTTCCGATGACGCGATCGAGCACCGCGCTGCGGGCTCCGCCGATGGTCGCCGCGGTGAGCACCTCGTCGACTCGCGGCCAGCGGCGGAAATCGGGATCGGTCACCTTGTGCAACAGCGCCGCCGTTTTCACCACGTCGAGCATGCGCGGCGAGTCGCTGCTGGAGCAGCCGTCGGTGCCGAGCGCGACGTTGACCCCGGCGTCGTGCAGCAGCCGCCACGCCGCGATGCCCGAGCCGAGTTTCAGGTTGGAGACGGGGTTGTGCGCGAGGGAGGTGCGGGCATCTGCGACGAGTTCGATATCGGACTCGGTCACCCAGATGCCGTGGGCCAAAGTGGTATTGGCGGTCAGTGCGCCGATCCTGTGCAGATACTCGACCAGTGTTCCGCCGTAGTGTTCGGGTCCGGTGATCATCTGGGTCTTGGTCTCGAGCACGTGGATGTGGCACTCGGCGTCGTTGGTCCGCGCCAACTGGGTCGCCCCGGCGATCAGCTCGGGGCTACAGCGCTGCGGCGCGGACGGCGCGGTCATGAACCGCAGCCGTCCGTCGCCGCGGCCGTGCAGAGTGTCGAACGCGCGGCGGCAGAAATCGAGGTACTCGTCGTCGGCGAGAGCGGGCAGCGACCTGAGGTGCCGCACCATCGCCGAATCCAGCAGATCGTCCAGAAAGGGGATGGTGTCGACGAAGGGCCGGGTGATGACGTGCCCGGAGATGTTGGCCCGGATGCCGACTTCGTCGTAGGCGTCGAACACCGCCGCGAGCTGCGCCCACTCCTGATTCGGATTCTCGATCACGTCGTCGACGATGGTGGTGACGCCGGCTTTGAGCGATTCGATCGCGAACAGCGTGCTGCGCAACCGCACCAGCTCCGGGGCGACGCGGCTGTCACCGAGGATCGGATAGCTCATGGTGAGCCACAGTTCGAGCGGCAGATTGTCGTAGCGCCCCTTGAACAGCGTCTCCCATGAGTGGGTGTGCGCGTTGACGAGCCCGGGAACGACCAAGCGGTCGCACCCGTCGATGACGGTGTCGCCGTCGGCCGGGGTCAGGCCGGCGCCGATCTCGGCGATGCGATCGCCTTCGATCCGGATGCTGCGCACGACCGGTGTGCTGCCGGAGATGCCGTCCATGGTCAGCACGTGTGCGTCTTCGATGAGGATTCCCACGCTCTTCCTCTATCACGGTGGGTCACCGACGAGGCGGAGCCCACCTCGATCGAAGTCAGGCCAATTTCTTATTTGCGGGAATGAAACTATTCGGAGTTATTGATTGTCCGCGTCCCGATGCCGATGCATTGTGAAAATCCCGATCTCGTACTCGATCTGCCTATCGGTCCGAAAGGTCGAGGTCGGGGAGCCTGCGACGCGGTGAGTTGCCGTGACATAGCCATCAAGATCGCGAACAATGCCGTCCATGACGGTGGTGGCGAGCGGCGGATTGACGAATCTGCAGGATAATCGCGCACTCAACGCGACACCGCGCGGAGGATTTCGACCCGACATCGAGGGGTTGCGGGCAGTCGCCGTACTGGCCGTTGTGCTTTTCCATGCGAACATGCCCGGGGTTCGGGGCGGATTCGTCGGCGTGGATGTCTTTTTCGTCATTTCCGGCTTCCTCGTCACCGGAATCCTCTTCCGCGAGGCGGCCGCCGACGGCGCTGTCGGACTGGTCCGGTTCTACGGCGCGCGGGTCCGCCGTCTGCTGCCCGCGGCGGGTGTCGTGCTGATCGCCACCGCGATCGGCGCGGCCGTACTGCTGCCGCCGCTACAGGCCCGCCAAGTCCTCGGCGATGGGATCGCCGGCGCCTTGTACGCCGGGAACTATCGGCTCGCGTTGCGCGGCAACGACTACCTCGCAGGCGATACGCTGCCGTCGCCGTTTCAGCACTTCTGGTCGCTCGGTGTGGAGGAGCAGTTCTATCTCTTGTGGCCCGTGCTGATCGCCGCCACGGCTTGGTTCGCGCGACGGCGCCGGATCGGATCGACCGGTCCGTTCCCGTACATGGTCGTTCTCGCGGTTGTCGCCGCGCTCTCCTTCGCGATCTCGCTGATCCTGACCCGCACGCTGCCCTCGTGGGCCTTCTTCTCGCTGCCGACGCGAGCCTGGGAGCTGGGCGCGGGCGGCATGATCGCGCTGTCGGCCGGCGTGTGGTCCCGATTGCCGAAATCGGTCGCCGCCCTTGCCGGATGGATCGGACTGGTCCTCATCGTCGCGGCGTGTTCCCAGCTGAACGAGACGACACCGTATCCGGGCACCGCGGCCGTGCTGCCCGTTCTCGGTACCGCCCTGGTGATCGTATCCGGTTGCGCTGACGCGCGATTCGGAGTCGGGCGCGGACTGGCGCTGCGTGGAATGCGAGCGATCGGCCGCGTGTCGTACTCCTGGTATCTGTGGCACTGGCCGGTATTGCTGCTGGCGCCGCGCGTGCTCGGGCACCAGCTCGGACTGGGTGGCTCGATGGGCGCGCTCATGATGGCAGGCGGGCTCGCGATGCTCACGTTGTGGCTGGTCGAGAATCCGGCCCGCTTCGCCGCCCCGTTGCGAAGCTCGGCCGCACGCAGCCTCGCCTGCGGCGGCGCGATCACGGCGGTCGTCAGTTGTGTGGCACTGACGCTGCTCGTGCTCGTTCCCGCCCCGGTCGGCCGTGGCGCGGCAGCCCCGGCTCTCACGCTCGCCACGCCCGCCGCATCGGCCACTCCCGGCGTCGACCCGCGCGACGCGGTGGTCCGGCAGCTGATTGCGGAGACCCAGGACGCGGTCGCCGCATCGGCCGAAATCCAGGCTGTCCCTTCGAATCTCACGCCCTCGCTCGCCGACGCGCCTGGCGACAAGGCAGGCGTGTTCACCGACGGCTGCGTGCGATCGTGGCGTGACGTGGGACAGGCCGAGTGCGCCTCCGGCGATCCGGACTCGGCCACGACGGTGGCCCTGGTCGGCGATTCGCATGCGGCGATGTGGCATCCGGCGTTCGAGCCGATCGCCGCGGCACGGCACTGGCGGCTGGAAACCATGGCCAAGGTCACCTGCCCGTTGCTCGACCTGCCCATCACCAGCCCGTATCTGGGCCGGGAGTACACCGAATGCGAACAGTGGCGCGGCCAGATCCTGACCCGGCTACAGGCCGAACGCCCCCGTTTGGTCGTGCTGAGCATGTCCAGGCGCTACGGCGCCGACTTCGGCTTCGTCTCCTACGACCAGGCCTGGGTCGACAGCCTCAACCGCTTGGTCGGCCGGCTGCGCGCGACCGGTGCGGCGGTCCTCGTTCTCGGGTCGGTCCCCGATCCGCGCACCACCGTGCCCGCGTGCCTGTCCGAACATCTCGACAATGCCGGGGCCTGCACGCCGACGCGGCCGGTCGCGGTCGACGATGCGGGTATCGCGGCCGAGCAAGCGGCGGCCACCGCCGGTGGCGGCCGGTACGCCGATCTGACCTCGCTGTTCTGCACCGCCGCCCGCTGCCCGCTCGTGATCGGCGACAACCTGGTGTACCGCGATGACAATCACCTCACCGTCGGTTACGCCAGAACGCTCGGACCGGTCATCGCCGCACTCGCCGACCGTGCGCTCGCCGAGGATTGAGCCGGGCTGGTCATCGCCTTCCTGCCTTCTTCGATTTCGTTGCGAACGAACGTGATTCGGCGAGACGATCCCGGAGGAACTCGGTGATCTCCGCACGCGCGGCCTTGGCCTGCGGCACCAGGCCCGGCATGCTCAGGAAAGCGTGCGGCGCGCCTGGATGTTCGGTGAGCCGCGCGGGCGTGCCGGACGACAGCAGCCGTTCGGCGTAACGACGACCGTGATCGGCCAGCGGGTCGACGGTCGGCACCACCACGAGTGCCGGGGCCAGCCCGCTCAGGTCGTCGGCGAGCAGCGGCGACACCGCCCGCGCGTCCGATCCCGGCGGCACGGCCAAGCGCTGGAACAGCCGCAGCTGCGCCGCGTCGAGGGTCGGAGTGTCCGCGTACCGGGTGATCGAGGGATGGTCGAACGCCGTCTCGGTCACGTCCGTCACGGGATTGACCAGCACCTGCGCGCGCAGGTGCTGGCCGGAAGCTTTGGCCCGGATCGCAGCCACCGCGGCGATCAATCCGCCGGTGCTCTCACCGAAGACCACGGTCCGCGTCGGGTCCACTCCCCATTCGTGGGCGTGCCGCACCACGTGCCGCAGCACCTCCCACCCGTCGTCGACGGCCGCCGACAGGGGAGTGCCCGGGGCGAGGAGACGATGCTCGACCGAGACGACGACCGCGGGCAGCGAGGCGGCGAGATGGCTGTTGGCCCAGTCGCACTGGACCGCCGTGCCGACGAACCCGCCGCCGTGTACGTGCAGCACGAGCGGCAGCGCACCGCCGTCTTCGGTCGACGGCCGGTACTCACGGACCCGAATCTCACGATCGGGCAGCGTCACCTCACGCCACCGGATCGCGACGCCGCCTGCCGGGCGTCCGGTGATCACCCTGCCGAGACGAGACGACCGCCTGCGGTTCTCCGCGTCGCGGTAGGCGATCAATTCGTCGGCCGTCATCGTCGACCAGTCCGGCGCCTTACGCGCGGCGTGCAGCAACCGGATACCCAGCGGCAGTCGTTCGGTGCCGGTGACGTCGTTCATTTCTCCTCCATGGGACTGTCCCGCTTGCAGATTCGACTGCCAGCATGGCCAGCGCACCGCGGGGGTGTCTTGGAGAAATGTTCCGTTCGGGTGGTCAGGCGGACGAGCGCTGGTTCGCCTGTGCTTGCCCGGCGCCGGTCCACGCGACGTCGTCGACGGCGAGCCCCGGCGCGACCGCGACGGCCCGTGGCGTCACCCCGGCGAAGGCCATGACGTCCCGGTGCAGATGGGATTGGTCGACATAGCCGCTTTCCACCGCCACCACGGCCGCGCTGTGACCCGCGGCGAGCAGGTGCGCCGCGTGGTCGAAGCGGATCAGCTTCGCGGCGCTCTTGGGAGTGAGACCGATCTGGGATCGGAACCGGGTCCACAACCGTTTACGACTCCAGCCGACCTCGTCCGCCAGCCGGTCGACCCGAATTCGCCCACGGCTCGATGCCATTCGCTCCCAGGCGAAGTCGATCTCCGGATCGACCGCGGGGCCCGTCCCATGGCGCCGAGCGAGCGCGGCCTCCACGATCGCGAACCGGTCCTCCCACGACCGGGTAGCAGCCAGGCGCTCCTGGATCCGCACGGTGTCGGGCCCCCAGAGCTCCTCGAGGTCGACCACCGCCCCGCCCAGCTCCGAGGACGCGCCGAGCGCCGCGTGCGCGACCACCGGCGACAGCCGTACCTGGAGGCAGTCGATATTCCGTCCGGACCCCCGAACGCCGCCGAGCGAGAGACCGGTGACGACAGTGCCTCGCGCCCGCCCGCCACCGGCGTCGTCGACGAGCAGCCCATCACCGAAATCGATGAACATCGTGAGCGCCGGGTACGGGATCACCTGAATATCGATGAGACTCGCAGTCCGACCGCGAAACGCGGCCATGCTGACTCCGGCGATCCGGCTCGGCCGTGCCGGGAGCGCGATGTCCCATACGGCCGCGGCGTCACGAACCGGCTCGACAGGTGGCATGTCGCCATCG
This sequence comes from Nocardia sp. bgisy134, assembly GCF_057708325.1. Lineage (NCBI taxonomy): Bacteria > Bacillati > Actinomycetota > Actinomycetes > Mycobacteriales > Nocardiaceae > Nocardia > Nocardia sp. bgisy134. Next base: position 62,041 of record NZ_JBYIRW010000012.1, on the reverse strand, counting down.
TACGAGGCGCGCGAGAGGTGGTGTGCCGGAGCGACTCCGGTCCCGGTGAGCCGGTCGGGTCAGATGCGGCGCGTGCGCCGGACTTCACGAGGAGAGAGCTTCCACCAGCGGCGGGCGGCCCGCGAGAACGACGGCTGCTCGACGAAACCGACGATGCCCGCGATATGACCGAGTGGCAGGTCGGTGCCGAGCAACAGTCTGAGCGCGGTTTCGCGACGAGTGTCGTCGAGGAGTTGACCGAAGGTGACACCGGCCTGCTCCAAGTGTCGCTGGAGCGAGCGGGGGTGCATCATCAGCAACCGGGCGATCCCTGCCAGCTCGACCGTGCCCGTGCCGAGCGACTCCCTGATCGCGGTTCGGGTGCGGGACACGATGTCCGTCTTGCCGGTCGACGTCTGCTCGGCGAGGAACGCGATGGCGAGCTGACGAATCGTGTCGTTGACGCCCACGAGTTCTTGATTCGGCAGTGCCGCGGGGAGACGGAGTATGGCGGCCGGGTGGGGCTGCCGAGTTCGGACCGGCGCTCCGAAGTAGTCCGCGTAGTCGCGGGGCGAGACCGGGGACTCGTACGGGAGATGGACGCCTAGCAAACCGTACGGTCCGCCGTTGAGGTAGGTGATGGCGCGGTGGGTGAAGCCGATACCGAGGTCGACGGCCTGCACCGGACCTGCCGCAGTGGCCGGGCCGTAGTAGAGCCCGACCACGCCAGGACGATGCTGAGGGTCCTCACCCATGGACACCGTGAGAAACCGGCCGTACGAGGAGAGGTATCGCGACAGGCAGTCGAGAGCGTCGCCGATGGTCGGCGAGTTCGTCATCGCGACGGCGAGCGTCCCCAGAACGGACACAGATTGACGTCCGGCGACCCGAAGACCGAAGTCGGGGCACCGCAACTGCTCCGCGGCAACCTCGAGCAACGCCGCGGCCACCTTTCCTGGAACCAGGTCGTCGTCCATGTCGAGGGACTTCGGCGACAGGCCGACCGCGAGCGCCAGCGAGTCCGCGTCGCCCCCGAGCTCGGCGACGACGCTCCTGAAGCCGCGCAGACTGGCGGAGCGAATATGACTCACGGTGAGATTGTCGCACTCAGACAAAAAAGAGTCGTGCTCGGATAACTTCTTGCCGATCCCGCCCGGCACACTCCGATGTGTCGGCGCAACCCGCCCGGCGGCACAACGCGGCCGTCCTTCGCCGCGCGGCCGTCCCGACGAACTCTCGGGCGACCCGCGCGGGAACGCGCCGGACAGACAGGAACACGACGAGCATGAGCGACCGCTCCCTGGTGGACTACCAGGTCGAAGACCACATCGCGATCGTCGCCATGAACAACCCCGGCAGGGGCAACTCTTACACCATCGAGATGTCGGCGCGCCGCGACCCGAAGTTTCCCGGCCGGGTGCCCGATGACCTCCCGACCTGGTTGCCCCGGCTCTCCTGACGCGAATCCCGATCACCGACCACTCGTCACTCAGAACGAAAGTATCGATCATGACTTTGCCTCCCGCCCTTCGTATTCCGCTCGCGCTCCCGGTCGTCGCGTCGCCGCTGTTCATCGTGTCCGGCCCGGAACTCGTCAGCGCCCAGTGCAAAGCCGGCGTCATCGGCTCGTTCCCCGCGCTCAACGCCCGCCCCGCGTCGGCCCTGCGCGACTGGCTCGCCCAGCTCACCGAGGACCTGGCCGCGCACACCGCCGCGAACCCGCACGCGCCTGCCGCCCCGTTCGCCGTCAACCAGATCGTCCACAAGTCCAACGACCGGCTCGAATCCGACCTTCAGGCGTGCGTGGACTTCCAGGTCCCCATCGTGATCACCTCGCTCGGCGCACGTCCCGAGGTCAACGACGCGATTCATTCCTACGGCGGAATCGTTCTACACGATGTCATCAGTAATGCCTACGCGCACAAGGCGATCGAGAAGGGCGCGGACGGACTCATCGCGGTCGCGGCGGGCGCGGGCGGGCACGCGGGAACGACCTCGCCGTTCCCGCTCATTCGCGAGATCCGCGAGTGGTTCGACGGTCCGCTCCTGCTCTCCGGCGCGCTCTCGCACGGCGCGTCGATCCTGGCGGCGCAGGCCGCGGGCGCCGACCTCGCCTACGTCGGCTCCGCGTTCATCGCGACGCACGAGGCCAATGCGGCGGCCGGGTACAAGCAGATGCTCGTCGACAGCACCGCCGCCGACATCGTCTACTCCAACCTGTTCACCGGCGTGCACGGCAACTACCTGCGCGGCAGCATCGTCGCCGCCGGATTGGACCCGAAAAACCTCCCCGAATCCGACCCGTCGAAGATGAATTTCGGTTCCGGCGGCAACACCGGGGCGAAGGCGTGGCGTGACATCTGGGGCTCCGGACAGGGCGTCGGCACCCTCGAGGAGGTCACCTCGGTCGCCGAGCTCGTGGCGCGCCTGCGCACTGAGTACGACGAGGCCCTCGCCACCGGGGTGTGGGACGGCACGTCGATGCGTCACCTCGCCGCCGCGCCGTCCGCGTAGCACCTCATCCGTGGCCCCGGAGCCCGAGGACGGCCAGCCGAACCCGGTTGGTGGCACCGGTTTTGGTCATCAGGTTGGGATGTGGGTCTTGACCGTGGTGATGCCGACGTGCAGTCGCTCGGCGATCTCGGCATTCGACAGGCCGTCGGCGACCAGTTCCAGCACCTCGGCGTGTGCCTGGCCTGGGCCGGCTTGCGACACCGGAGGAGATCGCGGCGTTCGCCCTCACCCTGGCCGCGCCGGAGCACCAGTACCTCACCGGGGCGCAACTGGTCATAGACGGCGGGAAGACAGCGCACGCGTGATCGCCTGTCCCGCAAGCCTGTCGCAGCAGACTCCTGATCGTCAGCGGGACAGGGCGGTCTCGCGCCGCACATGGGACAGTTTTGCGCATGGCATAGAGCCCGGTGACGAGCCCGTCATCGATGCGCACCGCCACGACGGTGTCGATCTCGCCGTCGCGCCGAAGTATCAGTGCCGGATAGCCGTTGACCTGTGCCAGCTGCTTGGCCGCCGCCGCGAGCCTGCCGAGCCCGGCGGACAGCACGCTGGCCACGTTGTCTGCTCCCACGATGGGCGAGAGCGTGGCCCGTTCGATGCCGCCACCGTCGCCCAGGAACACCACATCCGGCGCGAGGATATCGAGCAGGTTCTGCAGATCACCCGTGTCGATCGCGCGCTGGAACGCGTCGAGCGCATCGCGCGTCTCGGTGGCGGAGACGATTCCGCGGGGTCGGCGCGCAGCGACGTGTGCCCGTGCCCGGTAAGCGATCTGGCGTGCCGCGGCCGGGCTCTTGTCCACGGCTACGGCGATCTCCTCGTACCCCACGTCGAACACTTCACGCAGCACGAACACCGCCCGCTCGGTGGGTGTGAGCGTCTCGAGCACCAGCAGCATCGCCATGGAGACGCTGTCGGCCAATTCGACGTCCTCGGCCACATCGGGCGTGGTGAGCAGCGGTTCGGGCAGCCACGGTCCGACGTAGGACTCCTTGCGTCTGCCGAGAGTGCGCAGCCGGTCCAGCGCCTGGCGGGTGGTGATCCGCACCAGGTACGCGCGCTGATCCTGGACCGTGTCCACCTCGACCCCCGCCCACCGCAGCCAGGTCTCCTGCAGGACGTCCTCGGCGTCGGCGGCCGAGCCGAGCATCTGGTAGGCGACGGTGAACAGCAGGTTGCGGTGGGCGACGAACGCCGCGGTCGCCGAGTCACTGTTGCTGTCGCCGGGCACGCTCCGCGATGTACCGACCATGGGGTGACTCCTGTTCGCTCTCCAGTAGTTCACCCATCAGACGCCGGGCTCGGCCGTTCCGTAACACCGAAATGTCGTGGCGCACGTCACATCGGCGCGCTGTTACGCGGCCCCGGGAGCCGTCGTCTGGTGTTCGTTCAGTGCGAAAGCACCCGACACCACCAGTGAGGACCACGTCATGGAACCCCGTTTCACCCTGAACGACAACGAACTCGGCGCCAAGATCGGCAAGCGGTTCGCGAACACCAGCCTGGCCATCGCGCAGTCGACCCTGCCGAAGTCCACGCTCGAATTGGTGGAGCTGCGCGCCAGCCAGATCAACGGCTGCGGGTGGTGCACCGACGTGCACACCAAGGAGCTGGCGGAAGCCGGTGAACCCGCGGTCCGGATCAACCTGGTCGCCGCCTGGCGCGAGGCCGCCGTGTTCACCGAGGCCGAGCGGGCCGCGCTGGCGCTGGCCGAGGAGGGCACCCGGCTCGCGGACGCCCACCGTGGCGTATCCGACGACACGTGGGCCCAAGTGCGTAAGCACTATGACGACGACCAGATCGCCGCGCTGGTCTATCTGGTCGCCATGATCAACGCCGCCAACCGGCTCGGCGTGATCGTGCGAATGCAGGGCGGTTCGTACGAGCCCGGCATGTTCGCCGGCATCACCGACTGATCCTCAGGCGAATCCCGGTCCGGCCCAAAATCATTCGATCCGGGCCGGGGCAGGTGACGCCGGGCGCGGCCATCGGTCCGTGCCGGTGTTATCGCCACGGCGACAGCCTCCGTGCTGGCCGGATTCGCCGGACCCGCTACCGCCGTTCCCACCGACCCGGCCGTCGACGAGAACGGCGTGATCGACGCGCCGGACGGCGTGATCACCGGCATGGGTATGGGGCCGGGCGCCAGTTGGGTGGAGGCGTGGATCGTTGCAAATAGCCACACTCGCAACGAGTTCGGGCAACCCACAGAAGCGTATGGGTGTCCACACCCGCGATCACCCGGGGCGTACCGCGTGCTGTCGTTTGTCATAGCTCCGGCCGTCCCGTCGTGCGGGCAAGCCGGGCGACGGGTGCGATTTCGCTGCACATGCCTCCAGCGGCTGGGGCGACGGCACCGGGTTCAGGCGTTCGATCGCGTCCAGGACATCCGATCCCGCGGGCAGGTGCAGGGGGCCGGGTCTGGGCCGCGATGCCCAGCGGCAGCCGAAGCCGGAGTCCGACATGGGGAGCAGTATCCGTCGCCCGGCTCGACGGGGGACGACTCCGAGATCGATGAACCTCGGCGCGCTCGACGGCATCAGCGGTTCGATCAGAAAGGTCCACTGTGTATCTCGCTGATCACTGATGACGGGCGGACAGGTATCCGCGAGTAGCCCCAGGACTCGACGTCCGAGTGCGGAGGGGAGGTCCAGCGCGCCGATTCGCGGTCCGCACACCACGGTCGCGCGGTCGGCGGTCAGCTCGACCGGCAGACCGTATCGGTGCCGCAGCAGGTGAGCGATATCGACTGGCGTGTAACAAGATTCGAACATCAGATGGTGTTCTTCTGCACGACGTGATCTCCCCATCGGTGGTGCGGAACGCCCGGATCGGGGCGATGGTGCAACCTCATCACCGCCGTATTGCTGAGCAATGGCCGTTCTGTTCCTTTCGCGTTGCCAGCAGCGCGCTGGGGGCGACGACCGGGGTTCGGTTGTGGGGGAACGTGATTCGGCCGACAGGTGCCGCGTCGATCTGATGGGGTTTGTAACGACCGGGGAGCATCCGACGACTCTCGCAGGGGATTTCTTTACCGATCATTCCGGTTTGCCGGAACCCTTGCGCGCCTGTCCTATTCGGGGCCGGGCGGCATATTCAGAGGAGAGGCTGTGCGGATCGTGCAGATGTTGAGGATGGGCCGCCGGTGGCGTGCGGGCACCGGATTGGTGCTGAGCGTCGTCGCGCCGGTGCTGATCGTGACCGCGTGCACAGCGGACGAGCAGGACTCCGCCAAGCCGGGTTCGGGGACCGCGACGGCGACCTCGGTCAGCCCTTCGAAGACCACGACCCCGGCCACCAGCACTACGGTGCCGGGCAGCCCTGGTGTCGGGCAGGCGGGCGGTGGCGAAGGGTCGGGTTCTGGGCAGGCGGGGGCCGGTCGGCCGGTCGCTCCCGGGGGCACCGACAACTGTGGAACCGTCGTCGTCTGTGGTGTGGCGCCAGAATCTCAGCCGGTGGAGGGTGGTACGGACACCTGCGGTGCGACCTTGTGCGGTGAGCCGAGCTACCCACCTCCGGCGCCGGGCGGTACCGACTACTGCGGGCCCGAACCTTGCGGCGTCTATGTGAAGTGCACGGACAAGATCAACTACGCCGGAGATCCCCGCTCCAACAACGAGATCAACAATATCGGCGTGCGAGACGGCGTGTGTCCGGAGCCGATCCGCCCCACGACCACCAGCGCCGCTCCGCCGACCACGGCCACGACCACGCCGACACCCGCGCCCACGACCACGTCGTCGCCGGAAGCGACCACAACCACGACCACGACAACGGCTGCGCAGTAGCCGACCGAGCCACCCTCGGAGGCGGGTTGGTCGCCGAGGTGGCGAACCCGGCCGGAGCGGTAGCCACTGGAGGCTGCCGTCACGGAATGGCGGCGGCCGGGTGTGCATCCCCTCTGGGACGCATCGGCACCCGGTTATCGCCAGACCGCCGGTCCAGAAGTCCCGGGCGGCGTCCTGCTCGGCCACGACGGTGGGCGGACCCGACAGCGGAGATCTCGATGACGGCGGGCTCGAACTACCGCGAAGGCGAGTAGCGGACTACGCGCGAGGTCCGAACTCGTGTGCGTCACGCTCGGATAGTCCAGTTCATGCGTTTCGGCCGGTGACAGGTGGGCCCGCTGGCCCGTACCGTCGCGTCGAGCCCAACGTGTCGTTACTGCGGACGCAGGACCAGCACGGTGATTTCGCTCGGTGCGAAGACCCGCAGTTGCGGACCCCAGAAGCCGGTTCCCCGGCTGGTGTAGAGCTGGGTGTCGCCGTGGCGGCTCAGTCCCGCGACGACGGGCTGGTCGAGCCGGACGAGATAGTGGAAGGGCCAGATCTGGCCGCCGTGGGTGTGGCCGGAGATCTGGAGTGCGACACCGGCGGCCGCGGCGTCGGTGATCTGCTTGGGTTGGTGGGCGAGCAGGACGACCGGCGCGCCCGGGTCCGCGCCCGCGAGCGCGGCGGGAAGGTCCGGGCCGTGACCGGGCAGGCCGACACCCGTCGGGTCATCGATACCCGCGATCACCAGTTGATCGTCGCCGCGGCGCACTGTCACGTGCTCGTTGTGCAGCGGTTGCCAGCCGAGCGAACCCATGTGGTCGATCCAGCCTTGCGCGTCGCCGAAGTACTCGTGGTTGCCGGTGATGTAGAACCGGCCGAGCTCGGCCTCGACCTTGCCGAGCGGATCGACCTGCGCGCGCCGCTTCGCCACCGAGCCGTCCGCGAGATCACCCGCGTGACAGGCGATATCGGGACGTTGCGCGTTGACCACCTCGACCACGCGCTCCGACCAGCGCAATCGGTCGAGCGCGGCGAAATGGGTGTCGGTGACGACTACCAAACGCAGGCCGTCCAGCGCCGCACCGAGTCCGGGGATGGCGACCTCCACGGTGCGAACTCGCGGCACCCGCCGCGCTTCGACCACGCCCCACACCACGAGCACGGTCGCCGCGGCGAGTACGCCCGCGGCGGCGATCCGGGAGCGAGCCGGATCGCCGACACCGGCCACGGCGAGCCCCAAGCGGGCCACGTTACCGAGCACCGACCAGCTGAACACCACCCACATCACGCCGAGCAGCGTGTCGCCGACGATCGAAGCGGCATCCGACTGCGCGGGTCCGTGACCGAGATACATCGATGCGGGCAGACAGCAGAACGCCAGCGCGAACAACGCCGAGCCCAGCCAGAACAGCGAGCCGGTTCCCTGGGTGGGCGCTGCCACCAACGTCCACCACGGCAGCAAGATCAGTACAGCGGGAATCGCCAGGAACATGACCAGGCGGGATACATATCTCAAGAGGGCTCGTCCTCGCGCGCGGGTGTAGCGCGCGGTCCCTCACCCGGCGCCATGAACACCTCCGACGATAGCAGCGGTTATCCCACGCCGAGGCGCTCGGCGGCGACGGCGAGATCCTTGTCACCGCGACCCGACAGGCACAGCACGACGAGCGAGTCCGCGAGAACCTCTCCTCGGTCGGCCATCTCCAGCAGATGCCCGACGGCGTGGGCCGATTCGAGCGCGGCGAGAATGCCTTCGGTGTGACTGAGCGCCTGCATTCCGCGCAGTGCGACGGCGTCGGTGGCCGCGCGATAACTCACCCGGCCGCTTCGACGCCGATCAGCCGCACCCGCGGATCGTCGGGAAGCATCTCGTGCCGGAACCCGCTCGCCGCCACGTCGTGATCAATCCTCATCAACACCAACGCTTTCACCGCCACAAACCCGACGGCTCAGGCTGTTCGGCTCGCACTAGCGCCCGGCAACGAGCGAGTTAACAGACCCGATCTTTTGGATGGCCGAGGTTTTCGCGCAACGATGCGTCCAGTTTTCGCCACAGCTCTCCCACGCGGCCGCGACCACTCGGGGCGGGTGGGTAACGCCTCAGGACGCTCACCACGATGCGGCTGGCCAAACTTGTTGCCTTCTCGATGTATTCGTCTCCCACGCTGCGGTCGTCACCGGCGTCGAGTTCGAGTGCTCGAGCCGCGTGGGCGGCCGACATGAGGATGTGTCCGCCTTGAGTCGCCTTCGCCAGCGGGTGCAGGTACGCGGCTCCTCCCGCATGACCGGCGGCTCGCGCCGCGTCGACGGCGGCTTCATGGTGCGTCTCCCCGGCTGCCCGTGCGGCCCGGTGCGCGTCCAGTGCGGTCACGCGGAGCGCCTTCGTTCGCTTGCCCCCAGCGGCGAATCGGCGTGCCTCGTCGAGCACGGCCCGGGGGCGTGGATCATCCGGGCAGTCGCGCTCGAAGATCGCCAGAACAGGCTCCGCGCAGGCCACGGCATAACCCGTGACTTCGCGTAGTTCGGCCATGCTGAGTTCGATCGTCAGATTCTCGTCAGCCGCATTCATGCTGTCGACAGTATCGTTGAACATTCGTTTGGGGCTTTGCGGTGATATCGGCAGGACAGTGCGAGCAAACCTTCAAAGTCGCTCGGGTCGATGGTTTTGCAGGAACATCGGCCACGGTCTCGCCGTCGTGGATCAGCCGATGCGCGTCAGTGCCAGAATGCTGGAAACAACCTGTCACGCATTGATATCCGGCTCGTCGGTGGCGAGAACAGTTCTTGACAAGGCATAGTCGGATAGCTTTCTTGGACTCGATCATCGACGGTCGCTGCCCGCGCCCACCCTCTTGCAGTCGACTCGCGCGCGAAGGTCACCGCCGCCTCCCGGGAAGCGACGAAGTGTAGAGGCGCCCCGAGGCCGAAATCGACTGTCAGATGGCACAGCACATTGCTTTCCTAACTCCGAATACGGCCTCGGTGACACTCACGGCCTCGGCTGCGGCGAGCTCCCATGAAATCGACGCCGGATTCGGCGGTTGCAGCGCCCGCTGTCGAGTGCGCTGCAACCGCCGATCCTCCTATCGGCCGGTGAACCGCGCCGGCCGCCGCTCCAGGAACGACAACATGCCTTCCTGGGCATCGTCACTGGTGACCAGGCGCCGCAACTCGTCACGGATGGCTTCGCCCGCGACGACCTCGCCGTCGCTTATCGCGCGCCGGGCCGAAGCCATCGTCGCTCGGATGCCGAGCGGCGCTTGCTCACTGATCCGTTCCGCCAGCTCCACTGCCCGATCGAGGTGACGGCCGGGCTCGACGACCTCTTGCACGAGTCCAAGGCGCAGAGCCTCGTTCGCGTCGAACGGATCGCCGGTGAGCAGCCAGCGCATCGCATTGCCCCACCCGGCCTCGCGCGGCAGCCGGAAAGTGGCGCCACCGAGGGGAAAGATCCCGCGCTGCACCTCCATCTGCGCGAACTGGGTGTCGGCGGAGGCAATACGGATGTCCGCGGCCAGCATCAGTTCGATCCCGATGGTCATGGACCATCCGTGCACGGCCGCCACCACCGGTGTGGTGCGCGCCGGTCCGGTGGTGGACACCGGATTCAGCTCGTCCTCGGCCCAATCGACGCTGCTTTCCGTGATCTGCGGTATCACATCGGCCAGATCGAGCCCGCCGGTGAAGTTCGCGCCGTGACCGTACAGCACACCGCAACGCAGCTCGTCGTCCGTTTCCAGTACGTAATAGGCATTGCCGAGAGCACGCAGTAATTCCATATCGAATGCGTTGCGCTTGGCTGGGCGGTTCAATCCCATCAACAAGACATGACCCGACCGTTCGACGGTGAGTACCTCACTGGGCCGCAGATTTTCGATCATGCCTGAGCCTGTGCCTTCATATGATTCTCCATTCATGACATCGACGACGACCGAGCAGCGGTCGAAATGCGTTGTGCTGTGGTGCACCGACCGGTTTTCCGGTCAGGGACGGACGAGGACTTTGAGTGCTGTGCGGGTGACCATGGCGCGGTAGGCCTCGGCGATTTCGTCGAGGCCGGTTTCGCGGTCGAAGACCTTGCCGGGCTCGACGCTGCCGTCGAGGACGCCAGGCAGCAGGGCGTCGATGTAGGCCCGGACTGGTGCGGGCCCTCCGGTGAGAGTGATGTTCGGACCGAACAGGGTGCCGAAACCCACTGCGGCGTCCTTGTATTGGGGGACACCGACCCGACTGATCACACCGCCGGGGCGGACGATGCCGACGGCCTGCTGATAGGCGGGCATGTGACCGACTGCTTCGACGACGACGTGGGTGCCATCCCCGCCAGTGAGCTCACGGACGGCGGCGATGCCTTCCTCGCCGCGCTCGGCCACGACGTCGGTGGCGCCGAATTCGTGGCCCAGGTCGGTGCGGTCCTTGTGGCGGCCCATCAGAATGATGCGCCGGGCGCCGAATTGGGTGGCGGACAGAACGGCCATGAGCCCGACAGCGCCGTCGCCGATGACGGTGACCGTCGTCTCGGCGGTGACGCGGGCCGCGCGGACGGCATGGTAGCCGGTGCCGTAGACGTCGGACAGCGTCAGCAGCGACGGGATGAGTGGTGAGTTCTCCTCGGCGGGAACGGGAACGAGCGTGCCGTCGGCGAAGGGGACCCGCACCGCCTCGGCCTGTCCGCCGCCGACGCCGCCCGCATTCCAATAGCCGCCGTGCCTGCACGAGGTCTGCAAGCCTTCGCGGCAGAAATCGCAGGTGCCGTCCGACCATACGAACGGCGCGATCACCAGGTCACCCTTTTTCACGGTGCGTACGTCGCGGCCGGTGTCCTCGACCACGCCGACGAACTCGTGGCCCATCGAACTGCCATGGGGCGTCGGCTTCATGGAGTGGTAGGGGTGCAGATCCGTCCCGCATACGCAGGCACGTACCACGCGGACGACGGCGTCCGTGCTGCCGCGGATCACCGGGTCGGGGACATCGATGACGCGGACGTCACCGGGTCCGTACAAATAGGCTGCTCGCATGAACATCCTCCTGTAATCGGGGTCTGGGTGTTCGGTGAGACTCGGAGCCTGGGCCCGCCTCGGCCAAGGCGGGCGCAGGCTGTCGTCTCAGCGGTACGTCACCGCGCCGACGAGGGTGGGCAGCTGTGACCGTGCCGCATCGGCTTCGTCGAGGCGGATGTCCGACAGGCGCACCCGTTCGAAGAACGTCTCAGGCCTGATGGCCGAAGAGGAGCGGGCGCTCGTCACCGGCGGGCATGACAGCGGTCGGCTCGTGTCCGCGCTCACCGAAATACAGCAGCTCCCATACGGTTTGCCCGCTGCGAGTGCTGGTCTGGCCGTCGCTGGTCTCGGTCAGTTCGACGTCGCCGAGGAAACGGTGATAGGCGCCGTGTGCGCCGAAGTCGAGCCGGAAGATGTCTTTGCGGTACCGGAAGGTCACGGCGTAGGTGGCGCCGTCTTGCTCGATGGAATACCGCACACGTTTGTCGACGGGCACACCGCTGTCGGGATGGATCGAGCGATCGTCGGCGATCACGTCGACGCCGTCGTCGCCCACCCGCGCCGCCACGATCTCCCCTGATTTGACGATCAACAGCACCGGAACCGTCGCGCCACCGTATTCGGCGTCGACGACGAACATCAACGTCACGATGGTGTACTCGCCGAGCAGGGCGCGGCCCCAATACCAGTGGTCGAGCACCTTCCGTGGCGCGATGTTGCCCCAGTTGTGGTCGTGGTAACCGAGACCGGACAACCGCGCCGCGCTGCCGTCGATCGTCAGGGCCGCCTCGACCGAGCCGCGTGCGACGACCGGCAACCACGCGATGTAGTGCTCCTCGTGTTCGCCGAAGTACAAGAACCCCGATTCGGGCCGCCACGGCGGCACCTGCGGCGTGAGCGTGAGATCCACGCTGACTTCGTCGATTTCGACGTGGATCACATAGCCGCGCTGATCCCCGCGAAAGATGTTGGCGCCGATCCGCACATCACAGGTGTTCGTGGCGGCCGAGAACTCCGACGGCTGGCCGACATAGGTCTTCTCGAGCCGGCTGCCGTCCGCGCGCGTGAGCGTCAGCAACACGAACGGCGTCAGCGGCGCCTTCGGTGACATGTATGGGGGCTTGGTGTGGAACTCGATCGTCAGGACCGAGCCATCCTCCAGATGACCGTCGAAATACCACCATTCGAAGGTCCCGTCGGCTGCGCGGGTGCGCAGCCCGTCCTCCCGGGGCGCGACCACGCCCGGGACGACGTTCGCCCGCCGGTAGTGATTCTCGGTCCTGCCCACTACGGATTTCATTTCCACTCCTTACGCCGAGCGGCCGCCGAGACAGCGGCCGCAGCTGCGACGGCGTCGATCACGCCGCGCCGTTCTTGACCGCGACCACCGACAGCGGCGACACCACCGGCGGCTGGGCGAGCAGGTCGCTGCCCTCGCCCACGATCAGTGCCGCGGCCGCGCCTGCCATGTGGGTCTTCTGCTCCTCGGGCGAGGCGAACACATCGACGAGGAAGAACGTCGACGGCTCCGTCGCCGATCGCCCGGCCAGCCACACGGTCGTTCCGGCCTCGGCTTCGATGAGCGGAAGGGCGCGCTCGAGGAGGCCCGCGAAGGCATCCGCCTTGTCCGCGGCGGTGGTGAAGGTGACCATCATTGCTGTGCTCGTTGTCATGGCGGTGACGCTATTGGCGGCAACGGTAAGGATTGCGACAAAGTGGCTAAACTTTGCGACATGAAGATCGGTGTGGCCGCGATCGCCGGGGGCTGGGACTCCGGGCTGACCACAGTCCTGGACGTACTGCGGACCGCCGAAGCCGCCCGAGAAAGAGTCGACCGGAACATCCCGGCGATCTCCGTGTGCACTATCGCGGCAGGAACGGAGCCGATTCCCACCCAGGGCGGGCTGCTGGTCCCGATCGATTTCACCTTCGACGACGCCCGGATGGACGACCTCGATGTACTCGTCATCCCCGCCCTCGGCGCCAACAGCCCACCCGGCGTGATCGACGCGTTGATGCGCCCCGACGTCTCCCGGCTGCGCACTCGGCTGCGGGACTGGGCCGACGAAGGCCGTCAACTCGCTGCCGCCTGCACCGGCACCCTGCTGCTCGCGGAGGCGGGCATCCTCACCGGACGCAGCGCCACGACCAGCTGGTGGCTGGCCACCGAATTCCAGCGTCGCTACCCGCGAGTCGACCTCGACATGACGCGAATGGTGGTGCAGGACGGGCACATCACCACGGCGGGCGCCGCGTTCGCGCACATCGATCTCGCGATCACCCTCGTCGGCAGGTCCAGCCCGCAACTCGCCGATTTCACCGCCGCCACCCTGCTCATCGACCAGCGCCCTGCCCGCAGTATCGAATCCGCCCTCGGTTATCTCTCGTCCGTCGACCGGCTCGTCACCGACTTCGAGACCTGGGCCCGGCTACACCTGGCCGAACCCATGTCCATCGCCGACGGCGCCGCGGCCATCGGAACCACCCGTCGCACCTTGGAACGCCGCGTCCGTCAGCAACTGGGCATCACGCCCAACGCCCTCGTTCAGCAGATGCGCGCCGAACGGGCTCGGCACCTCCAACGCACCACCAAGCTGACCCTCGCGAAGATCGCCCCGATGGTCGGCTACCAGAGCAGCGCCGCGCTGCGCAACGCACTCAACACCACCGAAAGTCGCGAGAACGACTGAGAGTCTGCTCGTGTCACGCGAAACTTTCTTCGCGGTGGGTGTCCGAGAATGGTCCGTGGCTTCGACGTCTCGGACGATCGCCGCCCGGCCGATTCCGACGACACGCTCGTCCTGCTGATCCTGTGCTGCCACCCGGCGCTGTCGCCGACCGCGCAGGTGGCGTTGACGCTGCGCGCCGTCGGCGGCCTCGGCACGGCCGAAATCGCCCGAGCGTTCTTGGTTTCCGAGGCGACCATGACCAAGCGCATCGGCCGGGCCAAGCAGGCGATCAAGGCGAGCGGCGCTGCTTTCGCCCCGCCCGCGGCCGCTGAGCGCGACGCGCGATTGGCCGCGGTGTTGCACGTCTTGTATCTCGTCTTCACCGAGGGATACGCGCCGACTTCCGGCCCGGATCTGCACCGGGTCGAGCTGTCCGCCGAGGCCATCCGCCTGACGCGGCTCGTGCACCGGCTGCTGCCCGACGACGGCGAGGTCGCCGGCTTGCTGGCCCTCATGCTGTTGACCGATGCGCGTCGGCCCGCCCGCACCGGGCCCTGCGGCGAACTCGTCCCGATGGCCGAGCAGGACCGATCTCGCTGGGATCACGCGATGATCGAGGAGGGCATCGCGCTGATCACCGAGGCGCTGACCAGGGGTACGCCGGGTCCGTATCGGTTGCAGGCCGCGATCGCTGCGGTGCACGACGAGGCCCCGGCCTATGCGGAGACCGACTGGCCGCAGATCATGCTGCTCTACGAGAGGCTGCTGCGGCTGGTCGACAATCCGATCATCGCGCTGAACCACGCCGTGGCCGTCGCCATGGCGGTCGGCCCGCGAGCGGGTCTGCGGCTGCTGGACGACCTCGCGGCCGACGAGCGACTCCGCGCCGACCATCGGGTGCCCGCCGTGCGCGCCCACCTGCTGGAGCTTCTCGGCGAGAAAGCGACCGCGCGCGAGTTCTACCTGCGCGCGGCCCGGCAGACCACCAGCCTTCCCACCCAGCGCTACCTGTACGCCCGCGCCGCCGCCCTGCCCGCCGACTGAGCGGCCGACTCGGGGATGCGCGCGGCTACCTGGTCACCCTTGGGCCGGCCGGGTGCCGACCGGCTCGATGTCGCGCACGATGTCGATGGCTCTGCCGAGGGTGTCCAGGCGGGCGTCGAGGGTGTCACCGGCGGGGTAGAGCCGCACGGTGGTCACTCCGGCGTCGCGCCAGACCCGCAGTCGATCGCGCACCACCGGCTCGGTGCCGATCAAGGTGGTCGCCAAAACCATCTCATCGCTGATCAGGGCCGCGGCACCGTCGCGATCGCCGGCTTGCCAGCGTTCGCGCACCTCGGCGGCGACCTCGGCCCAGCCCTGGCGGCTGTAGGCGCGGTTGTAGAAGTTGGTCGACTTCGAGCCCATGCCGCCGAGGCTGAAAGCCAGTTCCTTCTTACGGCCGGCGACCATGGCCGCCAGCGCCTGTTCGTCGGCCGCGAACGCGACCTCAGCGCCTTGGCAGATGTCGAGATCTGTTCGGGTGCGGCCGGATCGGGCCAGGCCCTGGTCCAAGTGGGCGAAGTAGGCGTCGGCCGCACCTTCGGGGACAAAGCTGGTGCCGAGCCAGCCGTCGGCGATCTCACCGGTCAGGCGCAGCATGGCGGGGGAGAGCGTGGCCAGGTAGAGGGGGATCGTGTGCAGTGCGCGGGTGGACAATCGCATCGGCACCGCGTCGCCGCCGGGCAAAGGGATCTGGAATTCGTTGCCCACGTAGGAGATCTTCTCCCCGTGCAGGGCGGAGCGGACGATATCGACGGTTTCCCGGATGCGGGCCAGCGGCCGCGCATACGGCACGCCGTGCAGACCTTCCATCACCTGCGGTCCGGAGGCGCCCAGACCGAGCAGGAACCGGCCGCCGGACAGGTTCGACAGAGTGATGGCGGCTTGCGCGATGGCTACCGGGGTGCGGGTGCCGACTTGAATGATGCCGGATCCCAAGAGGATTCGGCTGGTTCGGGCCGCGTAATAGCCCAGCGCGGACGGGGCGTCGGAACCCCACGCCTCGGCGACCCAGCAGATGTCGAGGCCGAGTTTCTCGCCCTCGACGACGAAATCGGCTTGTTCTCGCCAGTCGCCGCCGGACGCTTCGATGGTGGTCGCGGTGCGCATCATGCCTCGGCTCGCTGCTTGATCTCGGCGAGGTTGGCGCGCATACCGGATTCGAATTCGCGCAGGCGCACGAAGACGATCTTCTGCTCTCTGTCCGGCATTCGTTCGATCGCTCGGGACAGTCCGGACGGGGCCGGTCCCAGTTGCGCCCATTGCGACAACGCGGTGCCGCCGTTCTCGGGTCGCAACCGAAATCGCCAGATCGCCGACGGGTTCGCCGGATCGTCGATGGCCCAGGCGAACACGTGTGGCGGTTCGTATTCGACGACATGGGAGGTGGTCTCCCATTCCCCGAATGCGGCGTGGCTGTTACGTCCCCGGAATCGCGCGCCCACGACGGGCCCGGTCGCGCCGTCGAGCCAGTGCACCGACTGCAACTCGGCACTCAGGTGCGGCATGAGGTCGATATCGGAGACCAGATCCCAGACGCGTTCGGGCGGCGCGTCGATCCAGATATCCACCTCGACGCTGGGCTTGTCGGCGTATCGCGCGCCCGTCCACTCCATGCCGTCCGGCCTCCTCGTCCTCGACGGGACCCGCAACCCGGGCCTCTCACCTCAACAGTTGCGTAATTAGATGGCCGAAGTCAAGCCTCGTGGTCCGGTTCGAACCGCCGTCGTACCTCGGGATGTCGTGCGAGTTGCTCGGGATATCCGGGACCGGTGTGCATGGTGGTCTCCTCGGCGCGCAGTGAGTGCCCGCACTCGGCGCAGACGACTTCGGCGTGGGTGTCGTGCCCGCACGATTCGTGGTGCAGCGTGATCGGGGCGCCTTCCTCGCCTGCCAGCCAGCGATCGCCCCAGCGGGTGATCGCCGCGATCACGCCGAAGAAGTCGCGCCCCTTCTCGGTGAGGACGTACTCGTAGCGTTTCGGCTCGTCCGTGTAGGCGCGCTTGATCAGCAGTCCCTCCTCGAGGAGTTTGCCCAGCCGTTCGGTGAGAGTGTTGCGCGGAATTCCGAGCGCGCGCTGAATCTGATCGAACCGGTGGATGCCATAGAACGCCTCGCGCAAGACCAGGAGCGTCCACGAGTCGCCGACGATGTCCGCGGTGCGCGCGATCGAACACGGCCAGTGCGCGAAGGAGAGTCGCTTCATCCCACCACCTGGCCTGACGCACCGAGGACCGCGTAGACCGCCGTGCGGACTCGGTCGGCGACGACCTCCGGGGAGGAGGAGTCGTACTTGCCGTCGAGGTGCAAGAAGGCCAAGCCGTGGACCAGCGCCCAGACGGCCGTTGCCATCCCCTCCGGCTCGGCAGCTGGAAAGGCCTGCTGCACAATATATTTGACGTACTCGTTGATCGCCGCCGCCGCGGCTACCCGTTCGGGACTCGTCGGATCGCAAGGCTCGGCGAACATCACGCGGAACAGTCCCGGACGCGACAGCGCGAACTGGACGTAGGCGATCGCGATCGCGGCGAGGTCCTCGGCGGTGGTCGGCGCGGCATTCGCCGCGGCCAGATGCGCCGCCATGTCGCGATAGCCCACCGCGGCGACGGCGGACAGCAGGGCGGTGCGGTCGGCGAAATGACGGTATGGCGCCGCGGTGGACACGCCGGCGCGCCGTGCTGCGGCGCGAAGCGACAGCTCGCCCGCGCCGCCTTCCTCGAGCAGCTCCACGGTCGCGCGGATCAGCGCGTTGGGTAGATCGCCGTGGTGATACGACGTGGTCGACGTTGCCATGGGTCCAACCTAACAAGTGTTGACATCGCTTACACCTTTCTCTAGTGTAAGCACCGCGCTCATTATGTGAGCACTGCAAACATTCGTGATCGGAGGGAGTTCCCCATGGCGAGCGGTTCAGAGTCGGACGGGTTGTTCTCGCCTCTCCGGCTGCGGTCCGGCCAGGTATTGCGCAACAGGATCGCCAAGGCGGCCATGGAAGAGGGGATGGCCGGGCGAGCGCAGCTGCCCGACGATCGCCTGATCGCGCTGTATCGACGGTGGGGCGCAGGAGGCGCGGGCCTGTTGATCACGGGAAACGTGATGGTGCACGCCGAAGCGCTGACCGGACCGGGCGGCATCGTCCTGGACGCCGACTCGCCGCTGGAGCCGTTCGTGGCGTGGGCGCAGGCCGGTAAGACCGTGGGCGCGGCGATGTGGATGCAGATCAGCCACCCCGGTCGGCAGGTCCAGGCGCGGATGCCCGGAGTCGTCTGGGGGCCTTCGGATATCGCGGTCGATGTGGGCCGCCATTCCAAGCGGTTCGGCCGACCTGTGGCGATGACCCCTGAGCAGATCGACGCCACCATCGCTCGGTTCGTCACCACCGCGGAGCGGGCCGAGCTGGCCGGGTTCGACGGGGTCGAGGTCCACGCCGCGCATGGCTATCTGCTGTCGCAGTTTCTGTCTCCGCTGGTCAACACTCGCACCGACGAGTGGGGAGGCTCGCTGGAAAACCGCGCGCGGCTGCTGCTCGAGATCGTGCGTGCCGTCCGCGACGTGGTGTCGCCGAGTTTCGCCGTCGCGGTGAAACTGAATTCCGCGGACTTCCAGCGCGGTGGCTTCGAGGCCGACGACGCGCACAAGGTGATCGCGATGCTCGCGTCGCTGGGCGTGGACCTCGTCGAGGTGTCCGGCGGCAGTTACGAAAGTCCTGCCATGTCCGGTCGCCCGGCCGATGGGCGCACCGCAGCCCGGGAGGCGTACTTCCTGGAACTGGCCACAGAGCTGGCCGAAACCAGTGCGATACCCCTGATGCTGACAGGCGGGATCTCCCGCCCGGATACCGCTGAGCGAGTGCTGGCGAACAACGTCGCCGTGATCGGCATGGGAACGGCGCTCGCGGCGACTCCCGATCTGCCCAACCGCTGGCGCGAGGGTTTGGCGGCTGCCGGGACCTTGAAACCGGTGACCTGGTCGGACAAGCCGCTTGCGTCCCTCGCCGAAATGGCGCGTGTCCGCTACCAGATGCGCCGGATGGCCGCTGGGAAGAACCCCGCGCTCGGTGTCGGCCCGGTGTTCGCGCTGATCGCGGATCAGCGGGTGCAAGGTCGCGCACTACGTCGTTACTCGCGATGGCTCACGTCGAAGGAACGGCACGAGGCCCGGAAGCCGAGCGCGGCGGCGCTCTGAGCCACGCGTCGGCGATCCGGGCCGCGGCCAAGCCCAACGGCACGTCGCCGTTCGCCGGTTGCCGGATGACCGGGTTGCCCAATCGGGAGGAATTGCCCCAAGACACCATCCGGGCGCGCTCCTCATTTCAAGCAATTCTTTCGGCCTGAACCGCCTCCGGTCCTCCCTCCGGAGGCGTCGCTGAACCCATGGCCTGGATCACAACCCTCGCATTGTTGACAGCGCTTACATCCGCGGCTAACCTCATGTTTGCACTGCAAACATGAGAGCGAGGGAGAGACACCGATGTCATCGACCCATCAGGACACCGTCGAGGTCGACCTGGGTGGCCGCACGGTCACAGTTCCGAAAGGTGGCCTGTACGACCGGTATCGGATGAACACCGATCTCGACGAAGTCGTGCGCGATCCCCGCGTCGGCAGCGTCGACTTCTTCCGGCGGTTGCCCAAGGCGAAGGTCGACTCGCCGATCGGCCCCACGCTCACTCCGAACTTCTACTACCGCATCTCGACGGCCCGGCTCACGATGCTCGCCCGCTCCCGCGCGATCCGTGCTCGCCTGCCGAGAGAGTTGGCGCCGCTGGAGATCGCGCCCGGCCTGGGACTGGTCTCGGTCATGTTCTTTCGCTACGACGTGTGCGACATCGACTTCTACACCGAAGCCGCCGTCGGCATCGCCGTCAGGCCGGCGCGGCACGGCGGACTCGGATTCGTCGACCTGGTCTCCGCTCTGAAGAACGACCACATCAATTCGTACGTGCTGTCCCTGCCGGTCAGCTCCGATATCGCCCAGGTGCGCGGCCACGACGGCTACGGCTTCCCCAAGTGGGTCACCGAGCTCGATGTCGAGATCGATGCCGGTCGAACCGTCGCACGCGTGGCCAACGACGCAGGCGAGACAGACCTCTCGCTCTCGGTCGCCACACCCGCTCAGACCGCGTATCCGACCGGCGAGCGTGTCTCGACACTCACCTCGTACACGTCGATCAACGGTGCGTGGCACTCGACCCTGAGCCAGACGAACGTGCTGTCGGCCGGAAGTGCGCTCCTGCCGAGCAAACTCGACCTCCAGATCGGACGTGGCCGCTTGGCCGACGACCTGCGATCGCTCCAGCCGATGAAAACCGTTCGGCTCGACGTCATGACCGAAGGTCAACTCGCCCTGCACATGCCGGTCCCCACCTCGGTCCCGAGCCGGAACTAGGAACACACGGGGGGTCAGGAAACACCAAGCAACCGAAGGAGAGTGCGATGACCGTGATCGAGCCCGTCCGCGGCTCCGGCCTGCCGTCGTCAGTGAACCCGGCCCGCATCGAGCGACTGACCACACGAGTCACCGCCGCAGCAGACGCCGTACGAGTCACCACCACCGCCCCGTACACCGGCGGCCCGCTGGCCGACCTGCCGGTCTCGACGCCCGCGGACGTCGAGACGGCGTTCACGCGGGCCCGTGCCGCCCAGAGGGCCTGGGCCGCCACGTCCATGCGTGAGCGAATGAAGATCATGCTGCGTTTCCACGACCTCGTACTCGAGCATCAGAACGAGGTACTGGACCTGATGCAGGCCGAAAGCGGCAAGACCCGACGCGACGCGTTCCTCGAAGTCACCGACATCGCGATCACCGCTCGGTACTACGCGCGCAGCGCAGGCAAGCTTCTCGCGCCCACGCGCCGCCGCGGCGCGATCCCGCTGCTGACCCACACCACGGAACTGCGCCACCCCAAGGGCGTCGTTGCCGTCATCTCACCGTGGAACTATCCGTTGAGTATGGCCGCCGGCGACGCGATTCCGGCGCTCATGGCAGGCAACGCCGTCGTCCAGAAGCCGGACACCCAGACCGCGCTCACCGCGCTGTGGGCACTCGATCTGATGCAGCAAGCCGGGTTGCCTGCCGGTGTGTGGCAGATGGTGGTGGGCCGGGGCAGTTCCATCGGCGGCGCGCTGATGGACAACGCCGACTACATGATGTTCACCGGCTCCACCGCCAGCGGACGCCAGATCGCACGCGACGCAGGCGAACGCCTCATCGGGTCATCGCTCGAACTCGGCGGCAAGAACGCCATGCTCGTCCTCGACGACGCCGACATCGATCGCGCCGCCGACGGCGCGATCGCCGCGTGCTTCCCCTCGACCGGCCAGCTCTGTGTCTCCATCGAGCGCATGTACGTCGCCGAGGCCATCCACGACGAATTCGTCGCCGCGTTCGTCGCCCGTACCAAGAAACTCCAGATCGGTGCCGCGTACGACTACAGCCGCGACGTCGGCAGCCTCACCAACCAGACCCAATTGGACACCGTCACAACGCATGTCGAGGACGCCGTCGCCAAGGGCGCGACCGTCCTCGCCGGCGGCAAGGCGCGACCCGATCTCGGGCCGCTGTTCTACGAACCGACCATCCTCGCCGACGTCACCCCCGACATGACGCTGTACGCGCACGAGACCTTCGGCCCGGTCGTCTCGATCTACCCGTACCGCGACGTCGACGATGCGATCGCCCGGGCCAACGCCACGCCGTACGGTCTGAATGCCAGCGTCTGGACCCGCGACGGCGCCAAGGGGCGGGCCGTCGCTGCCCGCCTGCACGCAGGCACGGTCAACGTCAACGACGCCTTCGCCGCCGCGTGGGGAAGCATCGACTCGCCGATGGGCGGCATGGGTGACTCGGGACTCGGTCGTCGCCACGGCGCCGACGGCATCCTCAAATACACCGAGCCGCAAACCGTTGCCCACCAACGCATCCTGGGATTCAACGCGCCGAAAGGCGTCTCGCATCGAGCCTGGGCCGGATTCCTGACCGTCGCGCTGAAAGTCCTGAAGAGAGTCGGCGCTCGCTGAGGCGCCCGCCACATCCTGTTGTTTCCGAAGGAGAACAGACCCGATGACCGCACGCATCGTGCTGCGCTGGCACCGTCACCGGCTCGTCCAGGAACGCACCGGATCCAAGATCCACGGCTTCGAGGTCCGCGGCCGCCGCAGGAACGCCACTCTCGTCTCCGGCACCGAAGTGCTGTTCCTTCCCGCCGATTTTCCCACCCTCGACTCCGTCACCGTCTACAACGGCTGGTTCCCCGCCCTGGCCCGCCCCATCGCGGCGATGTCGGCGATCACCGCGGCCGCGACGCGAATCCCTCTCGGCCGCACGGTGCTCGACGTCGTCACTCGCCCCATGATCGGTCCCCCCGGCGGTCCCGACGCCGCCGAACGCGCACGCACCTGCTCGCACGTCGTCGCGGTCGCCTCCTCCGATGCCGCCCCACCGGCCGAAGTCCACGTCGAAGGCCCGAGCGCGTACAGCTTGACCGGGGAGCTCATGGCCTGGGCCGCACAACATCTCGCCACCACGCCACCCCGCACTGCCGGAGTCGTCGGACCCGTCGAAGCTTTCGGCTTCGACACCCTCCGCGACGGTTGCGCCGAAATCGGACTCACCCCGGTCTGATGCGCGGACCCGATCGGACGGGATGTCGCGAGGTGTGTCCCAGATCTCCGTTTGTGGCAGTCGCCGCCGGGCGTATGGCAAGATCGCCCGGTTCGTAGATCTGTGCACAGGAGGCCTTCGATTGGATCTGCGCTTGGGACCCAAAAGATCTCACCGGATCCGGCGTGCCGCCTTGGCGCTCGCGGTCGGGGCCGGTGTGCTCGGTGCCCCGGTGTCGGCGTCGGCGGAGGACGGTATCGACTCCTACGACGATCGCCTTGCCCAGACGGCGGACACCCCGGCGCTGCAATGGTCCGACTGCAAGGACGGCTTCCAGTGCGCGTCCGCGAAGGTGCCGCTGGATTACAATCAGCCGCACCGTGACCCGATCGAGCTGGCGGTGATCAAACTGCCCGCTACCGATCCGAGTCACCGCATCGGCACCCTGTTCGTCAACTTCGGCGGCCCCGGCCCGTCCGGGGTGGATCGCCTACGGGAACGGGCGCGGTGGCCGTGGCTGTTCTCCGATGAGCTGCGGTCGCGGTTCGATGTGGTCTCCTGGGACACCCGAGCGGTGGCACGCAGCGCGGCGGCGCGCTGTTTTCCGACGGTGGACGAGCAAACGGCATTCCTCGGCTCCATGGCCGAGATGCCTACCACCGCAGCCGAAGAGGGCCCTTTCTACGATTGGTCGAAGGAGTTCGCCGACCGCTGCGAGCAGCAGGCCGGACCGATCCTGCAGCACGCCTCGACCGCCAACACCGCGCGGGATCTGGAACTGTTGCGCCGCGCCGTCGGCGATCCGCAGCTCACCTATCACGGCATTTCCTACGGCACACAGCTCGGCGCGATCTATGCGAACATGTTCCCCGACCGGGTGCGGGCGATGGTGTTCGACGGATCGATGGACTTCGAGGGCAACGTCAACGGCCACGACGGGCAGGGCGCCACCGTTCCGCTGGACACCCGGCAGGGCGTAGCAGACGGCATCGCCGCTACCTTCGAAGCATTCCTGCAGCAGTGTTCCGCGGCGGGGCCGCGCTGCGCGTTCTCGTCCGGTGATCCGAGGATCAAGTGGGCGGTGCTCGCGGAGCGTGCTCGACTGGCACCCATCAAGGTGGAGGGTCAGGCGTGGACGTATTCGGCGATCGTCAATGCCGCAGCCAGTCTTTCGCAGCCGTCCACCTTCCCGGACCTCGCGGTGCTGCTCCAGAAGTTGTTCGACGCGGGCACCACCGTCGCGGGACTGCTACCGGTCGCGCGCGGCGCGTCCTACTTGGGTAACCGCACCGAGGCGTACCACGCGATTCAGTGCACCGACAGCGTCGTCCCGACCGACACCGGCGTCTACAGTCGCGTGGCGGTATCGGAAGATCTGCGGGTGCCGTATTTCGGGCGGGTCGCGGTATTCGGCACCGCGGGCTGTGCCTTCTGGCGCGGCCACGACGCCGACCGATACACCGGACCGTGGAACCGGCGGACCGCCGCGCCGATCCTGGTGCTCAACAGTAGATTCGACCCCGCGACCCCATTGCCCGGCGCTTACGCAGGCGCCGCCCAACTGGCCCACGCCCAAGTGGTGGTGATCGAAGGCGCGGGCCACAGCAGCATGTACGTGCCGAGCACTTGCGCCGAGCGGACCAAACGGGAGTACCTGTTCACCGGCGGGCTGCCACCGGCGGGCACCAGCTGCGTCGCGGACAAGTCGCCCTTCGACTGACCGGCGCCTGCCATCGGTTCGGGGCCGTCGAGCAGGACACACGGCAGTTCGGCCTGCACCGGGGTGAGGTCGTGCACGTACAGTTGAGGTCACGAACTGTCATCAGTCTCGAGCATCTTTGCGCAGGTCAGCACGGCAACGACCGACGATCGGAAGGAGCCCGGCGATGTCGTTTACCGAAGAAGAGATCGACTACCTGCGGACCCAGCGGCTCGCCAGGGTTGCCACCGTCGACCCCGACGGGCAGCCCGACGTGGTCCCGGTGGGCTACGAGTTCGACGGCACGCACATCTACATCGGCGGCCACGACCCGGTGCGGAGCCGCAAGTACCGCAATGTCGAACGCGGCAACCCGAAGGTCGCCGTCGTCATCGACGACCTGGTGTCGACGGATCCGTGGATCCCGCGCTACCTGCGCGTCTACGGAACCGCTGAACTCGTGCAGCGCCAAGGCCAGTTCGGTCCCGGCCCTTACATGCGGATCACGCCCACCGTTTCGTGGAGCTTCAACCTCGCAGGCCGCCCGTTCACCTACGAGGACGTGCGGGTGCAGCGCACCGTCCACACCGCGACCGCCTGACCGCTGACCTCGACGAAAGTGAGAACCCGATGAGCTTCGGCACCCCTTCGGGCACCCGCGGCGCCCGCCAGCCCTCCGGCCGGATCGCTGTGTGGATGAACAAGTTGATGGCAAAACGCCTGCGCCGCAAGGGCGGTGGCAAATTCATGGGCATGGACGCCCTGGTCCTCACGACACTCGGCCGCAAAACCGGCGCCGAGCGCTCCACGCCGGTGGCCTGGTTCCCCGGCGACAACGGCGCCTACCTCATCGTGGCCTCGGCGGCAGGCGCCGCCGCCAACCCCGCCTGGTACTACAACATCGCCGCGAACCCCGACAAGGTCCGCATCGACGTCGGGGGCCGCACCCTCGAAGTGACCGCCGAACAACTCCATGGCGCCGAACACGAGCACGCATGGCGCCAGATCACCACTACCGCACCTCGATTCGCCGGATACCAGGAAAAGACCGACCGCGAGATCCCGGTCATTCGCCTCACGCCCCGATCCAGCTGATCCATCCACCGGCTGTGGCCGGCAACCTCGTGACCGACGTGCTGCGCGGTGCGACCGAGTCGACGACGAGATCCGAGTGCTCGGCTCGAATTTCGACCTCGTCGGGATCCGACACGCGAAAAGGCAATCCTGGTCTACGAATTCGAGTTCGCGCGGATGACCGGGACCGAGCGTTCGAGGCTGTAGGCGTGCACAGCGGTGAGGACCGCGTGCTGATCGGCGACGAGGACAGCCACGGCTGAGTTGCGCAGCAGCTCGTTGACGGCGGCGCGGGAGTCGGTGCCGAAGAGCACCGCGCCGTGGTAGCGGTGTTCGACAGGATTGTGATGCCCGACGCCAGGGGAGACGTCGCTCAGGCGGGTCCACGGCAGAAAGACGTAGGAGCGCAGGTCGCGCGCCCCTGCGTCGAGCAGGGACGGCGCCATGCGGCCGTGCACGAACTCGCGGAAGGCGGACGTACGCACTCCGCGTCGACGGCGCAGCAGCAGCGCCACGTGGTGGTGACAGGTGTCGTCGAAACCCGTTGTCCACCAACGGCCGCCGCCGGGAGCCGTGGGCTGGGTGAGCACACGAGCGAAGACGTTCTGCTCGTCGAGATACACCTCGCGGGCGTGGGCTGCCGTTGCCGGGACGGCGATCGCGCTGCGGAACCGGATCTCCGCGCACCCGTCGAGGCGCCACTGCGGCGGGATGGCGGTGCCGACTCCCGTGCTCGCAGGCCAGTAACCGTGATCGTCGGTGGAGAAGTGTCGCTGGTTGTATTCGATCAGGTGCGGAAGTTTCCTGACCTTCTCGGCGTGGCGGGTCGACCAATACGAGGTTGCGACGTCGCGGGGCAGGTCGCCGCGCAGCATCACGGGCGCGAGCATCGACGTGGTGCGGAGGGGCTTGGTCATCGTCGACTCCTTGGTGGGACGAACGGCCGGGATTGTGTTCACGCGATTCGTGCGGCGGTTTCGGTTCACGTCAGCGAATCGGGCGCCGACGGGGGAGGGGTGGTGTGGGTCGGGGTCACGGTGATGTCTTTCTCGGCGGGGAGAGGGGCAGCGGGGACGGGTTCGTCCGGAAAGCGAGGGCACGCAGTGTGCCCGCAGTCGGCATGAGCGCTGCGTGCCCGGATGAGGAAGGCCGTCTCGATTCAACGTTGTGATGAGATTATCAACACAGCGTTGACTGAGGTCAAGGCGGCATCTAAAGTCGGGACTCGCCGTGGTCGTCGTCACTTGCCGTGACGACAGTGGCTCCGATCACTTCGTGGAGACGGCTTCGAAAGGACAAATCTGCCGTGAGAGCTCCGAGTTCGCGCGTACTCGTCGTATGCGGTGCGCTGCTGGCGGGGGTGGCCTGCGTGGTCGAGTTCGCACTCGTCGAACGCTTCACGCGACTCCCGATCGAGATGCTCGCCGCCGACCCGCCCGATCTGTACGTCGAGTCCGGCCGCAAGCTCGCCTTCGCCGCGACCTACGCTCCGTTCGGCCTCACGGCAGTGGCGCTGACAGCTTTCGGCATGGCAGCCGTACTTCATCGGCAAAGGCGACCGGCGGCCGCCGGTACGGAGCGCGCGAACGCGGGGTGCTCGGTGTTCGCCCTGTCGCCGCAGCCGCAGGAGGGTGTCTCGACAACCGCCGCTGTCAGCGCGGTGACCGGCGCTTCAGCGCTGGTACACCGCTTGCATGTAAATCGAGACAAGGGTGTCGAGGAGCCGGTCCTCCGCCACGGCGGGACCCTGACTGCCGAAGGTGGCGAACAGATTTCGTTCGACCATCCAGCTCAGCGAGGTCGCCAGATCCCGTGCCGGAATCCCCTCGGGCGCGGCGCCGCGACGGCGTTCGGCCTCGATCGCCACCACCCCGTCCTCGATGAACTGCTCCATCACCTGAGACCACAATTCCTGGACCGCGGCGCTGCTGGACAGCGCGGCCGCGCTCGCCGCGGCGGCGGAGCGGTGTGCGGCGAAAGTGGCGACGAACGCGCCGATCGCCGCGCGCCACCCCTGCTCCTCCCCGCGATCCAGAGACAGCAGCGCCTCGCCGCGGCGTTCCCTGGCTTCCTGGACGAGCTTGTCGAGCAGGGACAGCACCACCTGCTCCTTGGAGGCGAAATAGAAGTAGAAGGTCGGCCGCGAGATCCCGGCGCTCCTGGCCAGATCGTCCACCGAGATTTCCGACAGGGGCCGCTCGGCGAGCAGGCGCTCCGCCCCGGCCAGGATCGCGCGCTCGCGGTCGTCACCGCTGATACCGCGCGTCCTACGTCCCCGCGTGGACGGGCTCGGCGTCGGCTCGAGTGCTGAATCCATGGCGGCCAGCTTACTGGCGCCCACTCACCCGGCCCCGCGCAACGAAACCCGCCCGAGGCTCGATTCGGCCAGCCGGGGCGTGTCTCGAAGTGCGGCCCGGATACGGCCTCGGCGTTCCCACCGATTCGACGGGTTGTTTCGGCGCGGACCGGCGCATCACGGCACGAACTCGAATCGCCGTGAAAACTGTGCTCAATCGCCGCGCCGCTGCGCGAACGCCCCCGAATGACGAGCAGCGCTGTGCCGCAACGGCTTTGCCCGTGTGTTCTCGTCGTCGCGCCGCTGACGGCGCCGGGCGGCAGAGAGCCTCTTGACGCTCGAGAGTTTGGAACCACCGCCAGGAGGCATTACCCCTGCGAACGAGCTCGACAAGGAGGTTCGGATGTCGACTGCAGTATGGGTAATCATTGTCGTCATCGCCATTGTCGTCGTCGCGGCTGTTGTCGCGTTCCTGGTGTGGCCTATGTTGCGCAGGCAGCGACTACGTCGCACGTTCGGGCCCGAGTACGACCGGACGATCGAGGAAAGCGAAGACCGCAAGGCCGCCGAGCGCGAACTCAGTGAACGCGAGCGCAGGCACGCGAAACTGCGGTTACGTGAACTGTCGGACGACGAGAAGCGGGTCTACACCACCCGCTGGGTAGAGGTGCAGGAGCGTTTCATCGACGACCCCTCAGGGGCGTTGACCGAGGCCGACCGCCTCGTCACCACGATCATGTCCGAGCGTGGCTACCCCACGGAGAACTACGAGCAGCAGATCGCCGATCTGTCCGTAGAGCACGCCGCTCCGCTGGGTCACTATCGCGCCGCGCACGAGATCGTGACGCGACCCGCGGAATCCGAGGTGTCCACCGAGGACCGTCGCACCGCCATCGTGCACTACCGAGAACTGTTTCAAGACCTGGTCGGCGTGGGCGGCCAGGAGAACAAGGACGTGAAATCATGAGCACCGAGTCCGAGCGGCGACTGCCCGGAGACGGGACGGCGAGAACTGGGGAAACCGGCTCGAAGTCCCAGGATGACAAGTACGGCGCGGGAGCGCCGGAGGCAGGCCGCCGCCAGGGGGCCGACGCGGAGAGGGTCGGTGAATCCGCAGAGGCACGGAACGACACTGAGCGGACCGCGGACCCCGAAGCACGGCGCACCGGCGATACGGTCGAGGCGGACCGTCCCGCTCGCGCGCCGGAGTCCGCGCGTGCGGACACCGCGGCAGGGGAGTCCGCCACCGAACGCGTCGAGTACGCCGGGTCGCGCACCGCCGCGACGTCCGAGCAGGCGACCGCCGCAGGCGGCCAGCCCGTACCGCTGCTCCCCGAAGCCGATTCCGATCGCCTGCGCACGCAGTGGCGGGAGGTCCAGGTCACCTTCGTCGACGATCCGAAAACCGCTGTCGCCCGCGCCGACGACCTGGTCAGCGGCACCATGGACCAGATGATCGCCACCTGCCAGCAGCGCAAGCACGACCTCGACGAGCGGCGCGGCGACACGTCGGACACCGAAGACCTCCGGCAGGCGCTGCGCGGCTACAAGGAGTTCTTCGACCAGTTGCTGTCGACGGGCGCCTAGCCGGACGGGCGACTCCACATCGGTCACCAGGAAGTGATCGGTGTTGTGGATCTCGACGAACTGCTGCGGGCCCTGCGCGGTCGGCGGGATGCCGAACGGGAGCGCTTCACGCGCCCCGCGGAAGCCTGCGGCCTGGGGTCATGCGGCGGGGTCGATGAGGATCTTGCCTTCCACCTGGCCGTCGGCGAGTCGGTCGAGTGATGCGCCTAAGTGGTCGAGTCCCACTGGTGTCTCGGCGAATTCGTTTCCCAGCAGCGGGCTGGTGGCGAGGATTTGCAATGCGGCAGGCAGGTCGTTGTCGCAGACGTGCGCGAGTGTGGTGTCGAGGGTGATCTCGCGAAAGATCATCGAGTGCAGGTCGAGCGCGGGCTTCTCCTTGGGAATCCCGATGGCTTGCACCCGGCCGCCATCGACAACCATCTCGAGCGCTGCCGCCAGTTGTCCCGGCGCGCCGCTCGCCTCGATGACAACATCGGGTTTGCGGCCTCGGAGAGCGTCGGTGACTTCGGCGGCGATGGTCTGCGATGGTGGGAGGCAGCGGTCGGCTCCCAGCCGCGCCGCGCGTTCGAGGCGGCTACCGGGGAAGTCGATGACGGTGATGTCGAAGTCGCCGAGGTGTGCGAGGCCTGCGAGGACGAACGAGCCGATGGCTCCGGCGCCGATGACGACGATACGGTCGCCGTCGCGTGCCCCGGCTCGTCGGGCTGCGTGGATGCCGACCGCGAGTGGTTGCGCGAGTCCGGCATGGTCCAGGGGCACACCACTGGGCAACTGGCGCAACGCTTTCGAGGGCACCGCCACGTATTCGGCCATGCCGCCGTCGACGTTGAGTCCTAACGTCTTGTACCGCGCGCATTGGTTCGTTC
Organism: Nocardia sp. bgisy134; assembly: GCF_057708325.1. NCBI lineage: Bacteria > Bacillati > Actinomycetota > Actinomycetes > Mycobacteriales > Nocardiaceae > Nocardia > Nocardia sp. bgisy134. The sequence continues at coordinate 31,938 of NZ_JBYIRW010000012.1, read as the reverse complement.
GGCCTTCACGGCATCTCCGGCAGGTCCCGCACCAGACTCCGGCGCCACTGGCGACGAGGCTGCCCGGCGGGAGCTCGGAGTCCGGGTCGGCTTCGACGATCTCACCGACGAACTCGTGGCCTGGAATGATGGGCCCGAGGTGGCCGCTGTGTTGGTGGCGGCGTTCGACGGGATAGATTCTCGGACCGGCCACCCATTCGGAAGCGTCTGTCCCGCAGATACCCGAACGCAACACTCGGACGAGCGCCTCACCTTCACCAGGCGTCGGGATGTCTACTTCTTCGAGCCGAATGTCGCGGGCGCCGTAGTACACAGCGGCTTTCATCGTCGGTGGCACAGGAGTTTTCCTCTCGGTTGGTTCGGCACCGGGCCGGTCGGCGCCGTGGCGTGCCGACCGGCCCGGGAACGGGACTCACACCGTGGTTGGCGCGCCGTCTCGCGGATCGGTGATGCGTTCGGAGACAACGCTGTCGGTGGTCGCTCCGGTGCGGGGCAGCATCATCGCGACCAGTGCGGCGAGGGCGAAGAACCCGGCGCACACGAGGAGCCCACCGCTGAATCCGATGGTGGTGGCAAGGCCGGCGAGCGCGAACGGCGCCAACGCGGACACCCCGCGGCCGACGTTGAAACAGAATCCGGCGCCTGTGGCCCGAGCCCTCGTCGGGAACAGTTCGCCCAGGTAGGAGCCGAACAGGCCGAAGAATGCGGTGAACACGCCGAACAGCGGACCCAGCCACAGCAGCGTGCTCTGATGGGTGGTGACCGCGTAGACCGGCAATGTCAGCGAGACCCCGAGCAAGGTCAGGATGATCGTCCGGTGACGGCCGATGTGGTCGGCGAGGAAGCCGAATCCGTTGTATCCGGCGAACATTCCCAGGTTCAGGATCGTCATGAACACCGCTACCGAGCTCGATGGCAGATCACGCTCGGTGGTGAGGTAGGTGGGCAACCAGGTCGTGGCACCCCAGTAGCCGAACAGCGCCAGGGCCGCCATGAGGGTACCCAGCAGTGTCCTGCGGCGCAGCGACGAGCCGAGGACGTCGCGGACCGAGACGACATCGCCTGTGTTGTCGGCCTTGTGGGCTGCCCAGCGGGCGGATTCGGTGAAAAAGATGAGGACCACGAGGACCGGGAGCGCGACGGCGGCGCCTGCCACCAGGAACATCAGGCGCCAGTCGGGCAGGAACTGGCCGGAAATGGTGGCTGCCATCGCGCCACCGGCAGGGAAGGCACTGATCACGAACGCCGCCGCACGACCCCGGCTCTTCTCCGGCCAGGTCTCGACCACATACGCCGAGACCACACTCCACACCGCGCCGAGCCCGATGCCGGCGAGGAACCGCAGCAGCAGGAACATTTCATAGTTCGGCACGACGGCGATCGCCGCGGTGAAGACGCCGAAGGTGACCAGCGAGGCGATGAGCGCCTTCTTGCGCCCGAAGTTGTCGGCCACGTATCCGCCCAGGACACTGCTGACGCCGATGCCGATCAGCGTGGCGGTGGCCAGTAGTCCACCTTGGGTGGCCGAAAGGCCCATGTCCTTGCGTATCGTCGGTAGCGCCATGGACAGCAGAACTATCTCCAGGGCATCGAACAGGTAGGCGAGGAAACACCCGCTGAGCACGATCCAACGAGTACGTCGCATCGTCGCACCTCCATTGTGAGCCGCTGCGGCGAATGCCCTTGCAGCAGTGAAACTTCGATCGCGGGGAACGGGGTTCCCCGCAGGGGCAGGTCCGGTATCGAGTCGCGGCACGTCAGTGGAGAACTGGACGGTGAGTGACTGCGGCACCGATCGATTCGGGCCTCGGAGGCTCCGGTCGGCTGAGTGTCCGGGCTGTGGAATTGCCCGGCGGAATTGTCGATTGCCGTGGTGGACAGCCGATTACGGGCGGCTGCGCTTTCCCGCGGCAACGGTGCGGTTCGGCACCGAAGTGCTAACGACCGTCGTGGGTGGCGAGAATCAGGTCGAAAGCGATGCTCGCCCAGCCTGTTTCGGGATGTGACCCGTCTGGGGCGGGGCCGTCGAGGTGGTGGATTGCTTCGACCACAAGGTCTTGCTTCACCCCGAAGACCGCGTCACAGCCGAGGTACGGGTCGCCCGCGACGAAGATGTGCGTGATCAGGGTCCGGAACCCGGAGGCGGTGACCATGAAATGGAGGTGAGCAGGCCGCATCGGGCCGCGGGCGGTCGCCGCCAGCAGGTCTCCGACCGGACCGTCGTGCGGGATCGGGTACGGCGCGGGCAGCACCGACCAGAATCGGTACTCGCCGTTCTCACCCGACCGCAGCCATCCGCGGCCTGCCGAGCGGCCGTCGGGGTACTGGACGTCGTAGAAGCCGTCCTGGTCGGCTTCCCATACCTCGATGCGCGCTCCGTCGATCGGTTCTCCGGTGACCGACCGAACCTGGCCTGACACATAGCAGCGGATCCCGGACGCGCCGCGAGCGATGTCGCCACCGAGCGGTACTTCGGGGGCCGTGTCGACGAAGAAGGGACCGAACACCGTCGATTCGGTGGCGCCGGGTGCGGATGGTTCGTTGATGGCGACGGTCAGCATGGACAGGCCGAGCACGTCGGACAACAGAATGAACTCCTGGCGGTGCTCGTCGGTGATATGCCCGGCGCGGGTGAGGAACTCGATCGCCGTCTCCCACTCGCGTTCGCTGAGCCGGACGTCTCGGGCGAAGGCGTGCAGGTGCCGTACGAGGCTATGCATCACCTCACGCAGCCGGGGATCGGGCGTGGCGTCGAAGCTGGCGAGAACTTCTTCGGTGACGGCTTGTTCCCGGTCGGCGGCGACGATGTGGTCGGTGGTCATGGCGTGTGCCTTGCTAGGTCGGATCCGGCCCATGCCGCGTGCAGAATCGCGCGGAGACCGGCTGGTGTGACAGGGGTGGGGTTGTCGGCCGGGGCAATCGCCAGGATGTCTTCGATCACGGCCTCGATATCGGCTTCGGTCATGCCGAGGTCGCGCAACCCGGCCGGGACGCCGAGCTTCTCGCCCACTTCGCGCAGCCCGTCGACGAAGCCGGATCGGCCGAGTGCACGGCTGATCCGGTCGGCGGCCTCGGGTGCGTTCGGGGCGTTGTAGGCCAGCACATGCGGCAGGACGATCGCGTGTGTTTGCGCGTGGGGCAGATCGAACGCGCCGCCGAGGACGTGGCAGATCTTGTGGTGCAGCCCCGAGCCGGCCACGGCGAATGCCGATCCAGCGAGGTAGGCGCCGAGTAGTAGCTCGGTGCGGGTAGCGGGGTCTGTCGGCGTGGTGGCAATCGTCGCCAAGCCGTTGGCGAGGTGGCGGATGCCGTCTTCCGCGACAGCGCTCGACACCGGATTGCGCCCGGGCGCCCAGAACGCTTCGACGCAGTGCGCCACCGCGTTGAGGCCGCTGGCGGCGGAGAGCTCTACGGGCAGTGACAACGTCAGCTCGGGGTCGTAGACCACTGTCTTCGGCAGGACCCGTCGATCGGTCCCCGTGGTCTTGCGGCCCTTGTCGGTCATTCCCCACACGGGCGTGACCTCCGACCCCGCATAGGTTGTCGGTACGGCGATGATCGGCAGAGCGGTGGTCAGCGCGACGGCCTTGGCTGTTCCTGTCGTAGAGCCGCCTCCGACGGACAGCACCAGGTCGGCCTCGGCCGCTGCTTCACGAGCGAGCTCGGCGACGTCCACCGGAACATGTGGGCGCACACCAGAAAAGGTCTCGATGAGCCGGTCGGCGAAGGGGGCGCACAGCCGCGTCGCGGTTTCGCCTTCCGGGCCGGAGGAGATGAGGAGAATACGTTCGGCTCCGAGAAGGTCGACCTCGCCGAGCAGTTCGGTGCGCGCGGCGCCTGCGCCGAAGACGACGCGACCGGGTAGTCCGTCGTAGGTGAAGGTCGTCATCGGATGTCTCCCGGGATGACCGTCGGCTGGTAGGCGAGGAGCAGCCAGCCGGCGCCTTCGCGCACCCACACCGCCAGTGCGCGGTTGGCCAGCTGCTTGCGCACTCCGCCCGCGGTGATATCGGCGTGCATCTCACCGAGGACGACAGCGGTGTCGTCCGCGACGACGATTCGTGTCACCGGGTGATCGATGCGGTGATAGACGTAGTGGCCCGAGCGGAGCTTGTCGAGGTAGCTGTCGAGGGTGTCGACATCGGCGTTGGAGTGGGTGTAGACGAGGGACGGGTGGGCCAGTGCGGCGAACCGTTCGATGTCTCCTGCCAGCACCGCGGCGTAGCGTTCGTCCTCGAGCGACCGAATGGTCGACTCGATCTCCGCTGTGGCGGTGGTGGTTTCGCCGCTCATCGGCTTGCTCCTGTCTGCTGAGGGGTGGAGAGGGTTCCGCGAAGTGGCGCACGACTGCGGCGGCGCAGCGCGGTGAGAATTCGGGCCATGTCCGCCTGGCCCAGCCCGTCGGCGATGGCGTCGTCGAGCACGGCGAGCGCGGCTTCGGATCCCGGCAGGGTGAGCCCGTGTCGATGGGCGAGGTCGAGGGCGAGGCCGAGGTCCTTACGGATGAGCGACACCGGCGCCGCGACGGGTGCGGCGTCCGGCGCCAGATACGCCTGCTGTTTGTAGCCGACGTAGGGGGCGCCCGCTGCGCTGTTGCGCAGGATGTCGTAGAAGGTCGCCAGATCGAGATCGCCCGCTTCGGCAAGTAGAAGTCCTTCTGCGACAGCCTGACTCAGTCCGGCGAGCACCGCGTTGACCGCGAGCTTGGCCGCCGACCCCGAACCGACCGGGCCTGCGTGGAACTGGGCCGCGGTCATCGCGGCCAGCACTGGGCGAACCCGCTCGTACTGTTCGGGGGTAGCGCCGACCATCGTTGTGATGGCAGCGGTTTCGGCCATCGACACACTGCCCGACACCGGCGCGTCGATCAGTTCCAGCTGCGGTCGGCCTGCCAGTTCGCGCACGACTTCGGGGCCGACAGTGCCCATCACGATGTGCAGGTGGCCGGCGGCCACCTCGCGCAAGCCGTCGACGACCAGTGCGCGCGTGGATTCGCCATCGGGCAGCATGCTGATCGACAGAGGCACCACGGCGAGTTCGTCGACCGAATAGAGAACGGTTACTCCCTCTGGGGCTCGCTCGACCGCGGGATCGTAGGCGAGAACGGTGTGGCCCGCCCGTGCCAGGTGCGCGGCCATCGGCCGGCCCATCCGTCCCAGTCCCGCGAATCCGATCAGCACGGCTGCCCCTCACCGGCCTCCGACGAGTGCGAATCGGCGAACCGGCGAACTCGACGAGCAGTCGCCGAAGGCGGAGGCGGACAGGTCGAGCGAAGTCGTGGAATCGGGGAGGACACGAGTCTCCTAGGTCGTCGATGACGGGAACGGGCCGTAGGGGCCACCAATGTGTTCAGTATAATGGAACAGCTCCGCGTGAGTGTCAACTGTCACGGAACACATGATTGAATAGCGGAACGCTATTTGTTCCTGCCACTTTGTGTCGTGACCAGGTCAACCGCTGATGGTTGCGGGAATGCCGGGCCGTGCTGACCGTCGGCCCTCGCTGTTCACCGCGTGCGGCCGGTACTGTTCACTGAGAGTTGATACTCGGGTGTGTATGTGGACAGGGGTGCGCTGATGCAGGACAGGATCGGGTCGGTATTGCGGCAGGCGCGCCTCGAGCGTGGCCTGAGTCTGCGGGGGCTGGCGGCGGCAGCGGGAATCTCGGCCAGCCAGCTCTCCCAGATCGAGACCGGCAAGTCCCAGCCGTCGGTGAGCACGTTGTACGCGCTGGTCACCCACCTCGATGTCTCACTCGACGAGCTGCTGGGCATCGGACACGGCCGTGCCGAAGGCTCCCCGACCCCCGTCGCGGGCTCGGGATCATCCGAGCGCTCAGGCCCCAGCCAGCCGTCCAGCGTTGTTCAGCGCGCCGCGGACAACCCTGTTCTGGAGATGGCGAACGGAGTTCGGTGGGAGAAGCTGGCCGTCGATCCGCATGGCGCTGTCGATGCCCTGCTGGTGACCTACGAGCCGGGGGCCGCCAGCTCGGTCGACCGAATGCTGATGCGCCACCAGGGAACCGAGTACGCCTACCTGTTCTCCGGTGAGTTGACGCTGCTGCTGGACTTCGACCGCTACTCGATCGCCGCCGGTGACTCGCTGTGCTTCGACTCCACCAGACCGCACCTGTATGTCAACGAGGGCGACGAGCCCGCGCGGGGAGTGTGGTTCGTGTCCGGTCGCCACGATCTGGTCCACACGCGCGCATGGGTCGCTTCGCAACTCGGTGAGACCGAATCATCGCCCCGCGTGGCGAATGCCGTCGACGTGCTGGACCTGCTCGGAGCCGGGCCGGCTCGTATCGAGCAGGACCGCCAGGACATGAGTTCGGAAACCCGCCGGAGCGAGTGAGTCTGGCCGCGAGAGGCTCGGTGGGCGTCAGGTGTTGGACCGAATCCGGGTCAGATCCAGCTCGATCGCGGCACTTGTCTCGAGTAGGGCCGGTATCAGCGTGGCGTGGACCTCGCCGAGGGAGTAGCGGGCCGCTTGGGTGGAAATGTTCACCGCCGCAACGACGGTGCCGGTCTGGTCGCGGATGGGTGCGGCCATCGACCGCAGCCCCTGCTCGAGTTCTTGGTCGACGACGCAGTAACCGTCGGCGCGTACCCGCGCCAGTTCTTCGCGAAGCTGCCGTTGCGTCGTGATCGTCGCCTCGGTGAGCGGTATGAGCTCGGCCTCGGCCAGGTGCCGGTCGAGCGCCTCGGGTTCGAGCCCGGCCAGCAGGACACGACCCATCGAGGTGGCGAATGCCGGAAAGCGGGTGCCGATGTCGATCGACACGGTCATGATGCGGCTGACGGGTACCCGTGCGACGTAGACGATGTCGGTCCCGTCCAGAATCGACACCGAGGTCGACTCGCGCACCCGCTCTGCCAGGGTTTCCAGGTGCGGGCCTGCGACATCGGGCAGGGAGAGGCTGGACAGAAAGCTGTAGCCGAGCTCGAGCACCTTGGGGGTGAGCCAGAACTGCGACCCGTCGGTGCGCAGGTAGCCGAGCTCGATCAAGGTCAGCAGGAAGCGCCGCGCCGTCGCACGTGTGAGGCCCGTGTCTTTGGCGACCTCGCTCAGCGTGCGCCGGGGATGCCTGGCGTTGAACGATCGGATGACGGCCAAGCCGCGTCCGAGGGACTGCACGTATTCCGGCGACGGTTCTGTCATGGCTGCCGAATCCTCCTATGTGTTCGCTATGCGAACTATAGTGCGTAGAACGAACGCGCGGTCTATCATCGCTGCCGTGATGGACAAAGTCTTTGCGACGGCGGCCGAAGCCGTCGCTGATATTCACGACGGTGCGTCGCTGGCGGTCGGCGGATTCGGGCTGGTCGGCGTCCCCCAGGCGCTGATCGATGCCGTGCTCGCGCAAGGCGCCACGAATCTGGAGGTCGTCAGCAACAACTGCGGGACAGCCGGTGTCGGTTTGGGCGTGCTGCTGGAGGCTCGCCGGATCCGCCGCACTACGAGCTCCTATGTCGGCGCGAACGCCGAGTTCGCACGCCAGTTCCTGTCCGGCGAGCTCGAGGTGGAGCTGACGCCGCAGGGGACGCTGGCCGAGCGGATGCGGGCCGGCGGCGTAGGCATTCCGGCGTTCTACACGCCCGCTGGTGTGGGCACGCAAGTCGCGGACGGTGGCCTTCCGCTGCGTTATGACGGTGGCGGTGGGATCGCCCTCGCGAGTTCTCCGAAGGAAACCCGGGACTTCGGCGGGGTTCCCTATGTGCTGGAACATGCGATCGTCACCGACTTCGCACTCGTTCACGCCTGGAAAGGCGACCGTCACGGCAATCTCGTGTATCGCCGCAGCGCCCGAAACTTCAATCCGCCTGCGGCCGCGGCAGGCCGCATCACCATCGCTCAGGTGGAGACGCTGGTGGAGCCGGGGGAGCTGGACCCGGACGATGTGCACACGCAGGGCATCCACGTGCAGCGCGTGGTCCACGTCGGAAAGGTCGAGGTCGGCATCGAGAACAGGACGGTAAGGGCATGAAACGGACACGGCAGGAGCTGGCGGCGCGCGTGGCTGCCGAGTTGCGCGACGGCCAGTATGTGAACCTCGGCATCGGCATGCCGACCTTGGTTCCGAACTACCTACCCGACGATGTCACGGTCGTCTTGCATTCGGAGAACGGAGTTCTCGGCGTCGGGCCCTACCCGACCGAAGCCGAACTCGATCCCGAGCTGATCAACGCCGGGAAGGAGACGATCACGGTGGTGCCGGGTGCATCGTATTTCGACTCCGCGCAGTCCTTCGGGATGATCCGTGGCGGCTGCGTCGATGTCGCCGTTCTCGGCGCCATGCAGGTCAGCGCGCGGGGAGACCTGGCGAACTGGATGATTCCGGGCAAGCTGGTCAAGGGCATGGGAGGCGCGATGGACCTGGTCCACGGCGCACAACGGGTCATCGTGATGATGGAACACGTCTCCCGCGGCGGCGAACCGAAGATTGTCGACCGATGCACTCTGCCGCTGACCGGAATGCGCTGCGTGCACCGAATCATCACCGACATGGCGGTGATGGATGTCGGACCCGACGGGCTCGTGCTGGTCGAGACCGCGCCGGGAGTCAGTGAATCCGAGGTGCGAGAGGCCACGGGAGCGGACTTCCGGGTCGCGGCAGACGTCGAACCGGTCTGTTGACATCGGTCGGTCGGTTCGGGCTCGCACCGCGCGTTGCCGTGCCGGGCTGCGGTGACCGCAACACGTGATGCCCACACCGAAGGGGGGTGTGGGCATCACGCAGGGGGTGGGGAGTCGCTTCGTCCATCGCGGCGGTGGGGCATGTTGTCGCTCGTCATTCCGGCTTGCCGTAAAGGGTGAGGGTGTGGTCGATGCAGCGGGCGATGAATGCGCCGTCGAGGGGGCTGTCGCCGACCAATAGCCGGAAATACAAAGGGGCGGAGAGGGTTTCGAGAAACTCGCGGGGGTCGGCGTCGTCGGGTAGTTCGCCGCGGTCGACGGCTCGGCGAATGACGTGGGCGGTCCGTTCGAATCGCTCGTTCCAGAAGCTGTGGCGTGCCGCGGCGACGTCCGGGTCGGTGGACAGGGCGATGGTGGTGCCCAGCAGCCGCGCGATGCCGGGGCGGGAGATCAGATGCGAGATCTGCTCGGCGAGCTGTTGGAGATCACCGCGCAGCGTGCCGGTGTCGGGGGCGGGGTTGCCCACGGCCGCCAGCTCGGTGACCGCCTCGGCGATCAGGGCCGTGCGGGTGCCCCAGCGCCGGTAGATCGTTGTCTCGGCGACACCGGCCCGGGCGGCGACGTCGCCGATGGTCAAGCCCTCGATGCCGTGTTCGGCGACCTGGTCGAGGGTCGCGGCGAGCACAGCTTCCCGCACCCGGGCGGAGCGTCCCCCGGTCCGCTTGCGCGGAGCCGGGGGCGCTACCGGTTGCTCGTTCTCGGGATCACGTCCGCGCTGGTTCATGGCCCTGTTCTACTCGACGGCGCGCGTTGCGCGCCGAACGGTGCGGGCGTGCGAGTAGGAGGTTGTGTGCCGATCGGTCGGATCAGCGCAGGTACGTGGTGATCCAGTTGCCGAACTCGCAGGCCAGATGCCACCGGTGTTCGGCGATGTACAGACTCGGAACCGCGGCGGGGAAGGCGACTTTGAGCTGGCTGCGGAACCCGCCGCCGGGTTCGTCGCGGAACTGGTGGCAGACGCTGCCGATGAGTTCTCCGCTGGCGAGCGAGGCGGTTCCGGCGACAACCAGCGGGTAGGCCGGGTCGGCGGGCACCGCCACCCGCGCCCGGTCGGTGTAGTCGACGAAGAAGCGGCTGGCCAGCATCGCGCCGCCGGTCACCTCGATGACTTCCTGCCGACCGTCGGGGCCGGTGACGATGATGTAGTGGTCCGGGCACGCATCGGTCCAGGTGGCGCGGTCGTCGGTGTCTTTGGCCTTGGTGAACCAGTCGACGAACCCCTCGGCGCTGCCGCGGTCGCTGACGATCTCGGTGACCGACACAGCCCATCGCCCACCCGAGGCGGCGAGCGCGGCCCGCGTGGCGGCATCGGAGGCGGCGAGCTCGCCGGCGAGCAGCTCCCGCAGCGCATCCGGGCCGAGCAGGGCACGGGCTCGCGACAGCGCCGACCGTGCGGCGGGGATGTCGCCGACCGAGACCGTGTAGCGCCCGATGAGCGACTCCAACTCGCCACGCAGCACGCCGACGTAGTCCTTCGACAGCCGCGCCGCCGCGACGGCAATGCGCTGGCGTTCCCACTCGGCGACCCTGGACTGGTCGACGAGCGCACCGTCGATGAACGTCCGCAACCCAGTTCCGGTCACCGGCGAACCGGGGGAGGCGACCGCAGGCCCCGCGCCGACGTAGGCCGCGGCCGCTGTGGCGGCGGCCGTTGCTCCGGCCGCGCGGACGATGAAGTTTCTTCTGGTCAGCATTGACCAATTCCCTTCGCGTACTTGCTTATCCGTGCACGTAATCGACGGACGGACCAGTGACAGAATTAACGCCAGTCGAACTTGCGTTAATGAAGCATGGGCGATGTGCGTGGCCCTGTCAACGGCTACGCGGCAGCAAAGGCTATTAGAACTTGCGTTAGTACGGCGCGTGCTGCATTCTTAACGCAATTGAGACTAGCTTTAACTCTGATGGTGACCTTCTCCGCCTTGCGGTGAGCGTCGCGGCGCGATCGCCGCCTCGGCGAAGGGGAACCACTGTTCGAGAAGCTGTTCATCGATGTCGGATCACCGGCGCAGGAGAGGCAGGAACCACCGTGGTCGAGTCCATCGAGATCCGTGCGATCGTGGGTGCGGACAGGGTCTCGCGCGAACAGGTGCGGGCGTGGGAAGCACTTCGGGCCGCAGCGGTGCTCGCGAAGTTCGCCGCGCGCCTAGGGCCGCGCGGCACGGCCGAGATCATGCCGGACCATACGATCGACGAACTGCTCGCCGCCCCTCTCGATGTGCAGCGATCCGCGCTGACGGCACTGAAGATTCGGTTGGGTCATGCCGGTGTCTACGCGATGCTCAGGCGCGAGTTGGCGGTTTCCGAGCGGATGGTCCGGGTCGGTGTCGCTATGAGCAGAGGGAGGACCAAGCATTCCATCACCCGCCTCGAAGTTCCGGGCTACTCCGCTGAGCGGTTCGCCGCGTGGTTCGACAACCTGACCGCGACCAACGCCGAAACCGACATGGTCGACGCCTGCCCGGACCACTACCTGCTGCGCGGGCTGCCCGACGGCCATCAGGAAGTCGTCGAAACCACCGGCGGATCACCGGCGGTGTCGCGGTTCGTCGTCGACTACGGCAGGACCGAAACCCTGACCATCCCGATCGATCCCGGCTATCCGATCCAGATCGCGGGCCAAGCCCTCCTCGACGACGGTCTGGTCATCGGCGGGGTCCGCCACCAGTTCCGCGACCGCGACGGCACACTCGATGCCCTGCTGACCGTGCAGTTCCCGGGCACCTCGCCCGCCAGACTCATTCGCCAACACCAGTGGCATCTGGCCTGCGAGTTCAGCAATTGGATGATCGCGGCGGCCCCGGTCGCGGCCACATCGTGACGACTGCGACGGCAAACCGGGCTGAAGTGATGCGCGAAAGGTTCGGCGGCGCAGACGAACCGCTCGCCTTCGCCGCCGTGTTCGCCATCGCGGTGGTGTAGACGCCCGACCACCGCCGTGTTGCCCGCGGTTCAAACCACGCGCGGGGCAGTCACTGGCGCTGTCATGCGGCTCGGTTGCCACCGGCGAGGCGCTGCTGCTTTGGGCTTATTCGGGTGCGTAGAGCTTGGGCTCGAACAACGCCTCGGCTCCCGCGCGGGTGAAAAGCTTCCGTTGCAGCGAACGCGGGATCGCGACTGCTTCGGCGTCGCGGATCGCGCTGACCAAGTGGAACTCCACACCGGCACCGAAAAGGTCACTGCCGAAAGCCAGTTCGATGAGGAACAGCACCCTCGCGGTCTCTACCTCGGTCAGCGTCGCGCGCTCGCGTACCGCGCGACGAAGCCTTTCGGTCTCATCGTCGAACCGGTCACGGTCGGGAAACCCTAATGCCCGCACCGGGATCGGTGCCCTGCCTGACACTCCGGTCCAGCTGGCCAGTGCGGCGTCCACGAAGTCGTGTTCCCTCAGCGTCAGCTTCGACATATCGAATTCCAACGGTGCCTCCCCTGATGGCGTAGTCATCGACTGCCACCAGGTTTACCTGGAGTCCCTCCGATCCCACCAGGAACCCGGGAAAGGACCGAGTGGGGGATCTGTGGTCTGGTCGGCGGCGCCGAACCGAGCCGAGATGAATCGGTAGGCTCCGCGCTATGTTGGGGCGCGTGGTTTGTCGAGGGCGGGGTTCGGTCGTGGCGGCGGTTGTTTCGCTGTCGGTGTTGGCGGCGGTGTCAGCGTGTGCGGTGATCGACGGTAGCCAGAAGGAAGCGAGCCCCCCGGCGCCGACGGCCGTCACGGACACGGTGCGGAGAATTGGGGATCTGGCGGATGCGTGTTTATCGAAGCGGGGCTTCTTTCCGGCACTGGACGCTTACGGTGGGCCTGGGCCGCATCCCATTGCGGTGTTCGACGAAAATGCCAGGGGAGGGGTAAGTCCCATCCTGAACACACCGCTGCAGCCACCCGAGTGGATGAACGAGTTCGATCCCAAGCGCTATCAGCTCATCGCGTGCCTCGGGCGCGGACATGACAACGGGGAGTACGTGGGGGACTGCGCATTCGCCGGTGGGGTCGAGGTGCCACAGTATCGGGGTCTGTACAACGCTGTCGTATACGAGGCCAAGACAGGACGCGAGGTCGGCCGCGAATTGATTCGTGGGGACCATACATCCGGATGTGGGATTCTCGAGGTCGTGGATCGTGAGAATCCGAAGCTCTACACGGGTCCTACCCTCATCGAATTGCAGAACGTCCTGGGCAAGTACGTGAGCTAGCTGTTGCGGGTCATGACGTTGGTGACGGCCTGGCGACCTGACAAAGCGAAGACCTGGCGCTAACCGATCGGCAGCACGCTCAGGATCGGGTCGTAGATCCAGTTCAGCATGCGCTCGGCGTCGTCCTTTGCGGTGACGGCGTTGCCGGGTGAGCTGTGCAGGACCACACCGATCAGCGGTATTCCCGCCCGGACCGTCTCGAACAGCAGGCAGGTTCCCGCGGCGTCGGTCCATCCGGTTTTGATGCCGATGGTGCCGGGATAGTCGCCCAGCAGCAGGTTCGTGGTCTGCCAGAGGTGATCGCGGTTGCCCGGGCCTGCGGGCAGGTGATAGCTCTGCGAGCTGACGATCTCGCGGAACGCCGGCAGGCGCATCGCGCGCAGTCCGAGGGTCACCAGGTCCGCCGGTGTGGAGTAGGTGGAGTGGTCGGTGGGGACGGGCAGTCCGCTGGGGTCGGTGAAATATGTTCCCGCCAGGCCCATTCCACGCGCGGTGTCGTTCATTCTGGCGATGAAGCCGTCTTGGCCGGGCCCGTAGGTCTCGGCAAGGGTATAGGCGGCGTCGCAGCCCGACGGCAGCATCAACGCGTAGAGAAGCTGTCGCGCGGTGAGCACCTCGCCGGGGACCAGGCCTGCGGTGCTTCCGTCGTGCCTGATGCAGTAGGCGATGGCTTCTTGCGGCACGGCAATAGTCCGGTCGAGGTCGCCGGCGTCGACCACGACCAGTGCCGTCATCACCTTGGTGATGCTGGCTATCGGGATCGGGGTGTTCGCCTGTCGCGACCAGAGCGCCGTGCCAGTGAATCCTTCTGCCAGCTGCGCTCCCGTCGCCTGCACCCCGCCCGGCTCAGAAACCAGCCAGGGCAACTGAATATGGGGGACGCTCGAGGCGGGGGCGGCCGTGACGCCATGGCTGACTGCCACGACCAGCGCCCCGGCGATGACAGCCTGCAATAATCGGGCAAATTTGCGCATGGCCCACATTGTGCCGTTGAACCTCGTCGACCAGCGGTATTTAACCGCCCGGATTTTCGCGCGGCTCCGGCGACAGCGTGCAATCGGTTGCTTCCGGGATGCTCCGAGCCCAACGTTTTTGCGTGTGAGCGGCATGAGTGGATTTCCGGGGCGGCTCCGAAGGGCCGAAATTTCCCTCTCGAACCGGTCGATGTGGGCATCATCGCGAGTTCGCATCCGATGGTATTGCGGCGAAAAAGTTTCGCCGAATATCGGCTGTGAACCGCCGGTCAGCACACCGCCGTGCGGACCGCCTCGATGCATGGGTCCCGACCCTCTACTTCTGGTGATCCGCCATGGTGCCGCAGCTCACGACAGGTAGTGCCGTTCCCACGCGACCGCGTCGAGTCGCTGCCAGTCGTTCTCCAGCCAGTCCCAGATCAGCTGCCCGACCTCGCGCGCGTCGTGCACCGTCGTAGCGGCGAGGTATTCGGCGTCGGCGACTCCGGAGTGCACCTCGATCAGGTAGTCGGTGTCGCTGTTGCGGTAGGTCTGAATGAACGCCGCCCCGTTGGCTCTTGCCACCGTCATGAAGGGACCGCCACGGGTGTAGAGCAGGTTACCCAGCCAGTAGTTCAGGTGATCGTAGGTGAGTGTCGTCAACTCTCTGGCGCCGACTGTGACGTTCAGGCTTCGATGCACGACCGGCGCCTCCGCCGGCAGGGTGTCGGGCCAGGGAGCGCCGAGTTCCTCGTCAGTCTTCATCCGGGTACCCCCAATCGAAATCCACCCGGGCGTGCGGCACGAGGGCGGTCACCCGGCGAGTCAGCTTCTGCTCGAAGTCCTCCGACCAGAGATAGAACCTGCTGAAGATGACTGGATAGTCGGAGTCCGCCCGGACGAACAGACTCTCCCCGACCTCTCCCAGAGTGATGAACACTTCGCGGCTCAAGCCTTCGCTCTCGAGCACGTCGGTCAGCAGTGCGGTGACGCCCGCACGTTCGCGCTCGTCCCTCAGCTCCCGAATCGTCAAGGAGACATCAATATTCACGGACACGGAGTCGACCGTAGCGCCGATCACCGACAACGCGACTACTGCTCAACCGAGCGGGTGACGTTCCGCGCGCAGCGGTGAGGACGGCTGGACTCGATCGGTACCCCCGCAGGTCGCTCCGGACCGGGGCAACGGAGCGACGCGGGGACCGCAAAGGCCGACGAGGAACTGCACTACTCCGCCGCCGACACCGGGGTAATCGCCTCACCTACTTACCCGTGTTCTCCACCCACCGCCGCAATCCGTCCGGCCAACGCAACATCAGGACACCAATGGCCGCGACGACGATGCCGCGTGGCGCCTCGTAGATGAATCCGGTCAGCCCTTGGGTGGCGGGAATCGGAAGGAAGAAGCCGACTCCGGCGAGCAGGGTGAGCACCGCGATCCAGCGGGGCACCGTGTTGTTGCGCAGCATGCTCGCACCCAGCAGCCCCATCCCGGCGAGCAGGAGGAGAGCGCCGATGATGTTGAACAACGCGAACGCGGTCGTGTCGATCATGTTGTCGTTGTCGGCGATCAGGTGCGCGGTGGCGGAGTCGGCCGCGAACGGGTAGGCGACGAACAACTCGACGGTGAGATGACCGGTTGCGGTGACGACGTTGGCGACCAGATAGCAGACCGTGCCGATGAATCCGGCCGTGCCGAGTCTCGGCCGCATCCACGCGTACATCCCGGGCAGGCCGAGGATCAGCAGTACGGTTCCTATGCCGAGCAGGATCTGCGCGATCGGCGCGCCGGGGCTGGTGAGCGCCTCGACCGAATGGCTCTTGCGCGCGACGATCGGATGCAGTGTGCCGCCCGCGATGCACAGGGGTCCTGCGATGGCCAGTGCGGCACCGCTCATCCGCAGTACAGTCTCGCGAGAGGGGCCGATGGTCCGATTGTCGCCGGTGGTCGGGGTTGGTAGGAGTGCTTGCGTGTGTGTCATGAGCCAAGGGTCGACGAGGGCGCTGGTGTGACGCTGGTGCGCGGCAGGTCAGACGACGACCGACCGGCCATCTCGGTACTCGGGCCGCTGGAAGTGCGCGGCCAGGACGGCGCTCGCGTCACCATCCCGGCGCGTAAACACGCCGAGCTCCTGGTCATTCTCGCGGCGGAGCGCACCGCCCGCAGCGCGCCCTATCTCTGCGAATTGCTCTGGCGAGGAAGCCCGCCGGAGAGCGCCCTGGTGACGCTACAGGGCTATGTGTCACGGCTGCGCCGCACGCTGCGGCCACTCTCCGAATTCCGGATCGAGACCAGCCCGAACGGCTACGTGCTGCGGTGCGGCGGATCCGGCACGGACCTCGACCTGCTCGACGTGCTGTCCAGGGACGCCCGCGCGGCACACACCGACGGTGACGTCGGACGGACCGTCGATCTGCTGGAACGCGCCTTACGTCTGTGGCGCGGCGACGCGCTCTCCGATGTCGACGACGTCGCCGAACTCGCTCCCGAACGCGCGCGTCTGGCCGAGCTGCGATCGGAACTCGTCGAAATGTGTGCCGAGGGATTGATCGTGCTCGGCCGCGCCCGGCACGCGGTCACACTGCTCACCGACGAATGCGAGCGGCATCCGCAGCGGGAAGGCACGGCACGGCTGTTGGCGCTGGCGCTGCGCGACTGCGGACGGATCTCGGAGGCGCTCGACGTTCTCGTTCGATTGCGGCGATCGCTGCGGGAAGATCTCGGCCTCGATCCCGCGCCCGACACCGTCCGGGTCGAGAACGAGATCCGCAATCCCGGGACGCCGACGGCGGCACCGGCGGTGGGACGGTCGGCCCTCGTCGGACGTGACGACGTCGCCGCTGTCGTCGACCGTGCTCGGAACCGGTCGCGGCAGGGACTGGCCGTCGTGACCGTGCGCGGCGCATCCGGCATCGGCAAGACGGCCGTCGTCGAGGACGCCGTACGACGCCACGGCGACGCGCCCTTCTTCACCGCGGGGATCAGCGGGGCGAGCGCTTCGGCGTTGGCGACGGTGATGCCGTGGCTGGATCAGGCCGCGCTGGCCAGGCGCGCCGTGCCCGACGTCCCGACACCGCGTGCGCTCGCCGCGCTGTTCGCCGACGTGGCACGAGAGACCGGACACTTGGTCGCGGTCATCGATGACGTGCAGTGGGCCGATCCCGATTCGGTTCGGATGATCGCGGCGGCCATGCGGGTGCTGCGTGCCCACCCCGTCCTGCTCTTTCTCACGGTTCGCCCAGAGCCGCTTTCTGCCGAGGTGGACGCCGCGGTGCGCTTGCTCCAGTCCTCAGGCACCCATATCGTGGTGGACCTGCCGCCGCTGTCCGATGCGGCGGTGGACGAGTTGATGCGCGCCGATCTCGGTTCGGTCGGTCCCGAAGTGCGCGCCCAGATCATCGAATTGAGCGCCGGCAGCCCGTTCGTCGCGGCGCAACTGTGCGATCTCGTTCGAGCGGGGCGCCCCTTGGACGTCAGGGGGTCCGCCCCCGAGATCACGACGGCGAAGCTGGCCGCTGTTTCGGCCTCGGCGCGTGCGCTCGCCGAGGTGCTGGCCGTGATCGGCGCGTGCGCGTCGATCGGACTGGTCGCCGCCGCAGACGGTGGGCCACGGTTCGACGATCGGATCGGTGAACTCGTCGCCGCACGGGTCGTCTCGCTCGAAGACGGCACCGTCGCCTTCGAACACGAACTCGTGCGCGATGCCGTACTCGCCACGATCGGTGAGGTGCGAACGGCACTGTTGCACAGGCGGATCGCGGACGCGCTGGCCGACCTGCAACCGGGCGCACTCGCGGCACAGGCACGGCATCGCAGCGCCGCCGCACTCGGTGCGCTGGATTCCTCTGCCGCGCATGCCTGTTCAGTCGCGGCGCGGGACGCACTACGGCGGGACGCGCCCACCGAATGCGCCGAACTCGCCGCGCGCGGACTCCGGCACGCGGATCCCGGTGACGTGGAGTTGCTGATCGCGTTCGATTGGCTTGCGGGACAGGCACATCACCGTCTCGGCCACTACGACGCGGCCGCCGAGAGTTTCGACCGGGCCGGTCGGCGATGCGGTGACCGCGGCGACTGGTCTGGTCTGGCACGGACCGCACTGCTGGCCGCGCCGCGTGGCGTAGCCGGTTACTTCTCCGGATACGGTGTGGTGCATGCGGGTTCGTCGGCGCTGCGGGCGCAGGCACTGGCGCATCGCCTCGATCTCGATGCCGAGCTGGTCGCCGAAGCGGAAGCGATCGAGGCTGCGGACCGCGCAATCCACGGTCTACCAGGGCATTTCGATGCTCTGACCGAAGCGCGGGCGCGCAGCGCACCCGGCAGCCGATCGTGGCCCCAGGTGCTGCTCGCCGAGTTTCTGTGCACCTGGGGCCCGACAACAGTCGCCGACCGGCGCAAGATCGCCGAGGAACTCGAGGAACTCGCGGGTCACGACCGCCCGGCGCGCGCGACGGCGGTCCATCTGCGCCGCGTCTGCGCCCTCGAGGCCGGCGATATGCGGCTGGTCCGCCGGCTTTCGGCCGAGTTCGCCCGGTTCGCCGCCGCCGGCGACATCGACCTCGCGGCCACCCAGCTGTGGTGGCAGGTGATGCTCGCCGTGCTGCGTGGCGACTACCAGCAGTCGCAGGCGCTGATGACACGCTTCGCCGACGATCTCGGCGCGGTCGACGACCACGCCCGACTGCTCGCCGAGGTCTCGGCGCTGACGAGCAATTCGATCGAGCTGTGGCATCGCGGGCGTCTCGGCGAGCTACTCGCCGAAGTGGACCGTATGGCTCAGGACTTCGACGAGGACTTCGCGCTCGTGGTCGCGATGGCCGCGGCGGAGATCGGTGACCACGAGCGCGCGTTGTCGTCGATCGAGTCCATCATCGCCCTGCCGGGGAGGTTGCACGGCCCGCGCCTGGTCGTGCGTGTGCCACTGCTGGTCGAGGCGCTGCTCGCGGTCGGTCAGCGCGCGCCGCGGCAGCGCGACCGGGTGGTCGAGCTCACCGCCGAACTCGAACCGTTCACCCAGGGGTGGGGCGAGACATTGATCGTGCAATGGCCGGGGCTGGTGTGCCTCGGGCCGTCCGGGCTCTACCGCGGCACCGCACGCGGAATTCTCGGACTCGCTGGCGCGCGCGACGAGGTGGTCGCCGCGCGGCACCGGGCGCGCGTACTCGGTGCGCGGCCTTACGAGTTGCGTGCGGCGGACCGCCTGACGCGGTGGCCGTTCGACTGAGCCGTTCACCGGCACCTCGATCATCACCAAGGGCGCGGCGCCGACTTTGACCGGCCACCGGCACAACGGAAGCTCGGAGTTCGCGTGCCGTTTGGGGATTTTGCGGGAAAACGGAGGGTGCTGCTGAATCCCTTCCCTTCTCAACATATAGCCCACCGGGGGCCTTGCGGCAAGACCCGGGGTGTGCCGCAGAATTGCCGACCTGAGCCAGAACCTGCGGACATTTGGGAGTAACGCGTGACCGACATCGACGTGATCATCGTGGGCGCCGGCCCGGCCGGGCTGACGCTGGCCGCCGAATTGAGCCTGGCCGGTGTGCGGCCGCTGGTGCTGGAGAAGCATCGGGAGCCCCGAGACGTCCCGAAGGCCAGCGGTATCGCCGGTCGGATTCTGGACGTGCTGCACTACCGCGGCATTCTGGATCGCTTCGAGGCGGCCAGCAGCGACCCACACGTGACCGCCCGATTCCCTTTCGGCGGAACGCATCTGGACTTCACGCAGCTGGCGGATCCGCCGATGCGGGCGGTGCCGCTTCCGCAGCGGGAGATCGAACGACTACTCGGTGAACGCGCCCGCGAACTCGGCGCCGAGATCCGCCGCGGACACGAGGTGGTCGGGGTGAGCCAGGACGTGGCCACGGTGACCGCGGAGGTGCGCGGGCCGGACGGACCGTACCGGCTGACCGCCCGCTACCTGGTGGGCTGCGACGGCGGCCGCAGCCGTATCCGCGACCTGGCGGGTATCGGGTTCCCCGGCACCACCTATCCGGAGGTCAACCGGGTCGCTCAGGTCTCCGTGGGCGATTCGGTCACCGTGCACGACAACGGCGACATCGATGTCCCCGGGCTGGGCCGGCTTCCCTTCGGGTTCAACCGAACCGACCGCGGTATGTTCGCGTTCGCGCCCAACCCCGGGGGTCTGTTCCTGCAAACCGTCGAGGACGAGACCGCCGACTACGACGATGACGAGCCGCTGACCCTGACCGAGCTCGCGGACAGTGTGCGCCGCGTGCTCGGCGTGGATCTCCCCATGTCGGATCCGAAGCGCCTGTCGCGCTTCACCTTCAAGGATCGGCAGGCCGAACGGTACCGAGACGGGCGGGTCCTGCTCGCAGGCGATGCGGCGCACCTGCTGCCCGCCACCGGCACCGCGCTCAATGTCGGCATGCTCGATTCGGTCAACCTGGCTTGGAAGCTGGCCGCCGACGTCCAGGGCTGGGCTCCGGCCGGACTGCTGGACACCTATCACGACGAACGCCACTTCGCCGGTGCGCGGGCACGGCTGCAGACCCGGGCGCAGGTGGCGCTGCGGCGCGGACACGACGAGGCCGCGGACTCGCTGCGCGAGGTCTTCCAGGAATTGCTCAGCGACGAACCGGCTCTGCGCCGCATCGGAGCGCTGGTCGGCGGCACCGACATCCGCTACCCGATGCCCGGCGAGCACATACTGACCGGCGTCTTCGCGGCCGATCTCACCCTGCACACCGATCGGGGCACGACGAGCGTCGCCGAACTCATGCACGCCGGGCGGCCTGTCTTCCTCGACCTGGCCGACAGCCCGGAGCTCCGCGAGATCGGCCGGGAATGGGCGCACCGCATCGACATTCACACGGCCAAGACCGATGATCAACCGGCCGACGCCCTGCTGATCCGCCCGGACGGCCACATCGCTTGGGCCGTGACGATCGGCGAACCGGCCGATACCGCCGCACCCACGCTGCGCGAAGCGCTGTCGCACTGGTTCGGCTCAGCGGCCGTCGCGTAGTCCCGCGCGTCCCATCGCATGCGGCTCGACCGGAGGCGTTAGCGCCACGAGGATGGTGTCGCCGGTCAGCGCGCTCCGATGCCAGGCGAACGGAGATCGGCCTGAATCGTCGTTTGTCGGCTTGCTCACAGGCTGCGGTATCGATGGCGGGGAAACCGCCGATCCATGGGAGGGTAGACGAGTGAGATCAGGCTTATCGGTGTGATTCGCTGGCTCACCTACAGAAAAGATGAAGTAAGCAAATGGCTCAAGGCAGTGTGAAGTGGTTTAACAGCGAAAAGGGCTTCGGCTTCATCGCGCAAGACGGTGGCGGCCCCGACGTCTTCGTTCATTTCTCCGCCGTGTCCGGCTCGGGATTCAAGTCCCTGGAAGAAGGACAGCGCGTGGAGTTCGAGATCGGTCAGGGCCAGAAGGGCCCGCAGGCGCAGGACGTCCGCACGATCTGAGCGACGCAGTAGATGAGCCCCGCATCCCTCGGATGCGGGGCTTCTGCCTTTCCAGCGGCAAGAGCGGCTTCCACGTTTGTTCGGGCTCGGCCGTCACGCTCATCCCGGGCGTACGACGCCTCAGAAGGCGGCTTCGTCGAGCTCCATGATCGAGGTGTCGATCTCGGAAATGACGGCCCAATCGGCGCTCAGTCGCGGCAGCACTGTCTTGGCGAAGGACGACGCGACCGCGATCTTGCCTTCGTAGAAGGCGCGGTCGGCGCCGCCATCGCCGGAATCCAGCACCGTGATTGCGATTTCGGCGGCGACGAGCAGACGCCATCCGACCAGCAGGTCGCCGACAGCGAGGAGGAAACGCACCGACTCCAGGCCGATCTTGTACAGCTCGGTGGGGTTCTCCTGCGCGTCGAGCAGGTGCTGGGTGAGCCGGCCCGCCATATCCTGCACGTCCTCCAGGGCGGTGGCGAGCAGGATCTTCTCGGCCTTCAGCCGGTCGTTGTCGGCGGTGGATTCGGCTGTTTCCCTGACCTTGCCCGCAACATGGGCCAGTGCCACGCCGCGGTCGCGGGCGATCTTGCGGAAGAAGAAGTCCTGCGCCTGGATGGCGGTGGTGCCCTCGTAGAGCGAGTCGATCTTCGCGTCGCGGATGTACTGCTCGACCGGGTAGTCCTGCAGGAAGCCCGAACCACCGAAGGTCTGCAGCGACTCGGTCAGGTACTGGTAGGCCCGCTCGGAACCGACACCCTTGACGATCGGCAGCAGCAGATCGTTGACCCGCGCGGCGAGTTCGGCATCTACGCCGGAGACATGGTGGGCGACAACGGGATCCTGGTGGGCAGCGGTGTACAGGTAGATCGAGCGCAGGCCCTCGGCGTAGGCCTTCTGCATCATCAGTGAGCGACGCACATCGGGATGGTGGGTGATAGTCACCCGCGGGGCGGATTTGGCCGCGATCTCGGTGAGGTCGCTGCCCTGCACGCGCTGTTTGGCGTACTCCAGCGCATTGAGGTACCCGGTCGACAGGGTCGCGATGGCCTTGGTGCCGACCATCATCCGGGCTTGTTCGATGACGTCGAACATCTGCGCGATGCCGTTGTGTACCTCGCCGACCAGCCAGCCCTTCGCCGGGATGCCGTGACCGCCGAAGGTCAATTCGCAAGTGGCAGAAGCTTTCAGGCCCATCTTGTGCTCGACGTTGGTGACGAACGCACCGTTGCGTTCACCGGGTTCGCCTGTCTGGGAATCGAAGAGGTACTTCGGCACGATGAACAGGCTCAGCCCCTTGGTACCGGGATCGGCGCCCTCGGGGCGTGCCAGCACCTGGTGGAGGATGTTCTCGAACAGGTCGTCGGAGTCGGCGGAGGTGATGAAGCGCTTGACCCCCTCGATGTGCCAGGAGCCGTCCTCCTGCTCGACCGCCTTGGTGCGGCCCGCGCCCACGTCGGAACCGGCGTCGGGTTCTGTCAGCACCATGGTCGCGCCCCATTGCCGTTGTACCGCCAGCGCGGCCCAATGGCGTTGTTCTTCGGTGCCGATGCCGTTGATGATGTCGGCCATGCCAGGTCCGCCCGTGTACATGAACGCGGCAGGCTGCGCCCCGAGGACGAATTCGCTGATAGCCCAATCCAGCATCCGCGGTGCGGGAACGCCGCCGACCACCTCGGCTTTGCCAACGCGCCACCACTCGCCGTCGTACCATGCGCGCACCGATCGCTTGAACGCGTCGGGCAATCGCACCGAATGCGTCGCCGGATCGAAGACCGGCGGATTGCGGTCGGTCTCGGCGAAGGAATCGGCGACCGGCCCCTCCGCCAGCCGCGCGGCTTCGGTCAGCATCGACCGCACAGTCTCGCCGTCCAGGTCGCCGAACGCGCCGGTCCGCAAGATCTCCTCGAGGCCGAGTACCTCGAACAGGTTGAACTCCAGGTCCCTGACATTGCTCTTGTAGTGCCCCATCGGCCCTGTCCTTCCGACGATTCTCGGTCCGGTTGCCGAGACGTGTCGGGCGCATGTGATCACGCCCAGCCGAAATTCTGGCAGGCGGGAAGCTCGCGAGGGAGTCGTAAGTTACTGATCATTAAGGAGTATCTGTTGCGTCTGATGTGCGAACTAAAGGAGTACCTCTTGATATTCGGGAGAGGAAGTTAATGATAAATTACAGCTAGGCGGGTGGTCTGGGTGCATGTTCGGCGAAAGGGGAGAAGAACGCGATCCGGTCGACGAGGACTTCGAGCAGATCCCCGCGTCGAGTGGACCGTGGATTGCGCCCGGGTCGGCGGGGACAGTCGACATCGCCTTATCGGTACTCGTGCGACCGGCCCCTGCCGAGCTGACACGCGGTCGGGTGTGGCGCCCACCATGATGGCGAGCATGAGTTCGGGAGCGCCGATACCGGTGTGGAACGGTTTCTTCGGCATCCAGATCCGCCGCGGCCCTGGTCGCTGCGTCGGCGGGCGAATGGCAGGGCTGGAGTGAGGTGGTGGAGTTCGCTCCGTGCACCGCGACCCGCATCGGTGAGGTATTGGGTTGCTGCGTGGGCGATCTCGACACCCGATGGCGGACAAGGTGGTGATCGAGCTGGGTTACGAGCACCTGTGGCGGCACGACCTCTGGCACACCCGGCTGCCCTGGTTCGGACAAGCGATCCCCGAATCCTCATCACAACACCGCCCACCACCCGACCCTGACCAACGCGCCCGCCACCCCATCTGACCAGCCGATTAGCTCTCCCGACACACACTGTTGTAATCTCTTCAAGCGCCCCAACGGGCGCACCACGGGCTGTGGCGCAGTTTGGTAGCGCACTTGACTGGGGGTCAAGTGGTCGCAGGTTCAAATCCTGTCAGCCCGACACCGAAAAACCCCTTCCGATCAGCGTCGGAAGGGGTTTTCTGTCACTCGACCATCCGAAGCCTTGGGACCATTTTGGGACCGTCGGGCCCATCGTCCGTGAAGTCCTGCCCTTGTCGGTCCAGTAGCTCCGGGATCTGTGGTCCGCTGTTCGGCATCACGAGGAACCGCGACAACAGCTCGCCGTCGTTCTGTAACGCCTGAATGTCGGGATGGAGGTATCGCTGAGTGATTCGCGGGTCGGTATGTCCTGCGATGCGCTGAAGCCGGTGCAGCGGTACGCCCGCGTCAGCGAACCAGGTGAGGCCGGTGTGCCGCAGATCGTGACGACGCAGATGCTGGTGACCGAGCCGGGTCACCACCTCGTCCCAGTGGGTGGCGTTGCGGAGAACTGCGGTAGCGATCCGGCCGCCGCGCGGACCGACGAACAGCCGCGCGTCCAGCAGGGCTTCCCGTCGCTCGTCTTCGTTCGCATCGCGGAGCGCCGGATCGGTGGCGACCCGCTCCTTAGCCGCCTCGATCCGGCGGAGGATCATCGGACGGATCTCCGCGATCAGCGGAATCGAGCGAGCGCGTTTGCCCTTCGTGCGCTTGTCGAGCATTCCACCCGGCCCCGGAGTCGTCTGACGGCGCAGCGTCCAGATCCATTTCTCGGTATCGATGTCACGGATGCGGCAGCCGGACACCTCACCGATTCGCACAGCGGTGCAGGCCGCGAACAGCACCACATCACCCCACCCCTGGAAACGGCCGACCGACGCCTCCACGAGCGCGGCAGCCAACTGCTGCAACGCTTCCCAGTTCAGCAACGCCAACGCTCGCGGATCATCGATGTCGTCCTCGTGCTTGACGAGCTGGTTCTGCCAGCCGACGACCTTCACTCGGTTTCGATCGATCACCTCGTCGCGCACCGCCTGATCGAGCACACGGCTCAATACCGCAAGGGTGTTCTTGATCGTCGACTCACCGCACCCGGACTCGATCCACTTCGTCACGGCCCTGTCCACAACGCCGGTTGTCACCATCGTGATCGGCAGATGCCCGAGTGTCTTCTTCACCCGCAGCCGCCAGCCCGCCCGGTACGGGTCCAGCGTCTTCGGCTCGACTCCGCGCAGCGCCGTGTCCCAGTTGGCGTCTCCGTACTCGGCCAGAGTGGATGTCGCGGTCCTCGGATCGACACCACGCGCGGCAGCCTGTTCGATTCGCTCGATCCATGCCCGTGCCTCGTCCTCGGTAGCGAAGGATTCCGATTTCGAGTCACGTCGCTTGGTAACCGGGTCGGTCCACCGCATCCGAGCCCGGCAACGCCCGGCCTTTCCCCGGACCTCGATATCGCCGCGCATCGGCACACCGATCGGCATCACGCCTATCCGATCACCCATCACGCGGCTCTCGGATCCACACGCCGACTGTTCAGGTAGTCCAAAAGATCAGCGCCGCTGTACCGGGTGGTGCGGTCGGAGATCGTGACAAACGGCGGACCCTGGGTCGGGCTGGCGGTACGCCAGCGCCGCAAGCTCGACGCATCCACCTTCAGGACCGCCGCCACCTCTTCGGTCGTATACCAGCATGACGGCTGGATAACCTGCTCATTACTGCCCATCACCGCGACCTCCTGCGCTGCCGAATCCGGGGTTCGTGGTGGACAATCCATTGCGAGAGCACATTGCGGCCCCCAAATACTTCCCCCTCCGAACCGGCGACATACCGAACTGATCGCTTACCTTCGCAATTGTCATTGCTGACTCACCTCTCCGATCATTTCCACGCTTTGCCCGATCACGCGGCTCACCCAGGCGGTGTAGCGACGTGACTACCTGTCTCGCTGGGGATTGCCTGTCCACGAACACCCCTTTTCCTTCCATTCCCGGCACCACGTCCACGACGTCCAATACGGGTGGAGCGGTCACCAGGTATCGCTGATATCTGTGTCTCGGTGGCCGGATCGCCGGGCACCGGGGGTCTATCAACGCTCCCTACCTGCCGAGTCGTCAACTGTCTTCTCGCCCAACGCTTCTGACGCCATCCCGGCCGCCATTTGACCCCCGGGCCACCGCTGCCCCCGACATCGCGCCAGCGGCCGATCCTGGGGGCGCGATCAACCACCCACACCACCGGCCGCCCCCGTTCGCGTGCGGCAGTTGCCATCGCCGCGCGACGCACGGAGACGACGACCGGCGGCGGGATGGAGAAATCCCCGCTCATGCCACCCGCCCGTCCAGACCTGCGGTTGCCGTGGCGGTGTCGTCGCCTGGGTCGGGTTCGGTGAGTGGGGCCAGTGGCCGGACCCGGTCGAGTTCGATGTCGGTGTCGACGGTGTCGATGGTCGCGAGTTCGCCGGGGTCGGTGGTGATCAGCGCGTTCTCGGTGGGTGAGGCCAGCGACCCGAACACCGCTCGGTCGGTGCCCCCGACCGCGAGCAGGCCGCTGCCGCGTGCCGCGGAGAGCAGGAATTGTTGTTCGCCTTCGGAGAGCCGGAACGCGGCGGCGACTTCGTCGATGGCTTGGGGGGCTTGGCGCAGCAGGATCTGGGTGGCGGCGTTGGAGACGATCGCGCGCCCGAGTTCGGTGGACAGGACATCGGCGCTGTCCTGGGTGGCGACGGTGAGTCCGGCCCAGTGTTTGCGGAAGCTCTTCGCGGCCTTGAACAGGAATTCGGCTGCGGCGGGTTGGCGCATGAGCAGCCACGCCTCGTCCACGGTGATCATCCGGGGCCGTCGATCGGCCGGGCTCGACACTCGACGCCAGGTCGCGTCCAGCACGAGCAGGGTCCCGATCGTCTTTAACTCCTCGGGTAGCTCGCGCAGGGAGAACACGATCAGTCCGCCCTCGGGGTCGGTGGTGGTGGGCCCGTCGAACAACCCGGCATAGGCCCCGCCGCCGACGAACGGGTGCAGCGCGGCGGCCAACTCCCCGGCAGCCGGTGTGGCGAGGCGTGCGAGTTGGTCACGCAGTCCGCTCAGCGTCGGCGCGGGCCGGGTCCAGGTGGCGGGGTCCTCGGTGATCCCGACAGCGGCGTAGGTCGCGGCCAAGGCCGTGTCCAATGCTGCCCGCTGCGTGGGGTTCTGGTCGCCGAGCAGGACTTGGATGAGGGTGTGGCAGAACAGTTTCCGTCGTGTGAGGGCGTCGGTGGGGGCGGTGCGGTGACCGTCGGGGCGGGTGTGGATTTCCAGGTCGAACGGGTTGAGCCGCCCACCGGCAGTGCCGAGCCGGATGTGGATGCCGCCGACCGCCTCGGCGAGGCGGCGGTATTCGTCCTCGGGGTCGATGACGACCTGCTCGATGCCGCGATACAGCGACCGCAGGATCTCGGTCTTGACCAGATACGACTTGCCCGCTCCACTACGGCCCAGCACAACGAGGTTGTGGTTGTGAGCCTCGGGACCGAACCGGTCCACGAACAGCAACCCCGAGGCGGCGTCACGTCCGTAGAGAACGCCCTGCGGGCGGGCCGCCTGGGCAGGGTCGGCAGCAGGCAGCTGCGGGGAGTCGAAAGGGAATGCCGCGGCGAGGGCGCTCGTGTCGAAGGTCCGCTGCACCCGGATCAGATCGAGCCCGAGCGGCAGGGTGGTGGCCCAGGCTTGAGAGGCTCGGTAGGACAGTGTGCAGGTGTCCACGAGCAGGCTCGCCGCCAGGGCGCGGACGGCGGCTACCTCGTCGGCCAGTTCGGTTTCCGAGTCGGCGTGCACGGTGAGGTACACCCCGACCCGGAACAACCTGGCCTCGGCGCGGGCGACGCGGGCCGAGAGGTCGGCGGCGTCTTCGACCGCGACATCGACCTGCGGATCGGTCAGGCGGCCTCGGCTGAGGTCGTGCATGCGGGAGGACTCCAGGCGTGCCTGTTGGCGGCGCAGCCGGGTGGCGGCGGTCGCCGGGTCGACAGGCTCGATGTGCACCGCGACCTCGACCCGGCCGGGATGCGAGAGCAACGGCGCGAGCCAGCCAGCGGTCACTTCTCGCGGGTAGCCGGTGACCGCGAGGGTCGCGGTCCAGTCCGAACTGATCTCGAGATGCCGGGTGCCGATCGTGAGTGATTCCGGCGCGAACCGGTCGAGGCCCTCGCCGGTGAACGGGTCCGGTGTCCGAGCTGCGGGATCGGTGGTGATGATCTCGTCGGCTGCGGCGATGTTGGCAGCGGCCGAGACGAGGCCCTCCGGGTTGGTGCAGCTGATCAGCACGGCGTTAGCCGCCTCGCTATCGAGGGCGGTGACTGAGATACCCAAGGGGGACAGGACATCGGCGGCCTCGTTCATGCGGCGCAGGAGCCGGGACTCGGCCGCACGGCGCGCACCAGCGGACAACGCCCGCCGTGCCCGGCTCCTGCCGGGCAACTTGGCACGCAGCCCGGTGGCGGCCAGGCTCTCGGTGACTTCCCGCCAGATCAGCAGCACTTGGCGGTGGGTCGGGTCCTCGCGTGCGGTCAGCTCGGCGAGGTGGTCGGCGTGGTCGAGCGCGGCAGCGGCGAGGTCGGGTGACATCTGCTCGGCGGCGGTGTGCAGGCCGGTGATGTGCTCGGTCAGGTCCAGGCGAGCCGAGCGCACCAGGATTTGTACCGGTTGGCGCAGGGTGTGTAGCCAGCCTGCGAGTTGCCCGACGAGGTTGTCCTGTTCGGCCGGGGTGCGCAGCGAGAGGTTGAGGGTTCCGGCGACCGCGATGACGGCGAGGCCGTCGGCGCCGAGGTCGATCACCCCGACCCCGCCGCTGCCGCTGTTCGACACCGACTCGGGCAGGCGTATCTGATTCGCGGACAGCTCGGTGGGGACGGGTGGGAGGTGTCGGGTTCGATTGGCGCGGATGGAGATCCAGCGTGGTGTCTCGGCGCGGGTGCTTGCGCGTGATCGGGCGAGGTGGCGTGGGCGGAAGCGGTGGCGGATCGCGGCCACGAGCAGCAGGTCGGCCGACAGCCCGTCGCGGCGGGTGAGCACCGCGACGGCGACCACGACGAACACCGGGGCCGCGACGGTGACGAACACCGCCGGAGCGATGACCGTTCTGGTCGCGGCCCAGGCCGAGTACAGCAGCAGGGCCGTCGTGGCGAGGACGGCGAGCTGGCGGGCGGTGAACGGCCCCAGGATGCGGTCGGAGCGGTCGACGTCGGCGGGGATGCGCACGATGGTGCTCATCGCAGGGTGCCTCCTCTCGGTGCGCGTGGCGCGCGGCGGCGCACGGGCAGATCGGGCATGGGCAGATGCAGCTGCCGCCCCGCCGGGCGCGCCGGGGCGGGCGTGGGTGGCTGCGGTGGGTTCGGCGGCGGCGGAACAGGTTTGACCCGGGTGACCGGGAACGGCAGCGGGTACTGGCCGCTACGGGTCGGCCGAAGACGCGCGTAGGGATCGGCCGGGGTGGGTTCGGTGAAATCGAAGGCGAGTTGTTCGGGCCGCCGCCGGGGGCTGGGGCGTTGTGGTGGCGGGGCCGGTGCCGGGGGTGTGGGCCGGACCCGGCGCACCGGGATCGGCAACGGGTACTGGCCGCCTTTCCCCGGGCGGATTCCCTGGTAGGGGTTCGGTGGGGTGAAGTTGAACGCGAGCTGGCGTCCGCGTGGTGTTCGCGTTGTGCTGGTGGGGGTGGTGCTGGTGGAGGCGGCGGGGGCCGGGTTGGGTTGTCGCGGGACTCGGTGCACGCCTTGCAGGGGCAGCATGAGTTGCCCGGTGCGGGTGGCCCGTACCCGCGCATACGGGTTCGGCGGCCCGGCGTTGGAGGCGGTGCGAGGTGCTCGTGGTAACCGGGTGGGCTGTGGACCTCGCCGAGCCGGTGTCGCCGTGGCGGCGGTCCGTGCACTGCTCGACGTGGCCCCTTTGAGCAGGCCGAGGGTTTTGTAGGCGATGAAGCCCCGCGCGATCGACCCGGCGAAGCTGCGGCCTTGGCCGATCTCGAGGACCGACAGCAGCCACATCGGGGTCTTGATCAACACGAACATCAACGCCAAAGCGACGGTGAGGTCGGCGATCTCGTTGGCGTCCGGGCCGAAGAGGTGCCATCCGCCCGGGGCGAGCAACACCCGAAGCACGGTCACCAAGATCAGTGACTGCGCGACCTGGATCGCCAGGCAGGCGGCGAACGAACGCCACCACCAGCGGGCAACGCCGTCGATGCCGGGCAGTGCGTGACACATCAACGCCAGCGGTGCCGCCACGATCAGCACGATCGTGATCGAGACACGGATGACGTAGCTGATGAGCAGCACGAGCAGCATCACCACCAACGCCAGGTGCAGCAGCAGGAAAAAGCCCCGGCTCTGGTGGGGGGTCACCGCGAGCTCGGCCAGGGCATCGGCCGCCGACCCCGAATCGACACCGTCACCGGCGACCGCACCTGCGAGGGCGTTGGCGAAACCGATTGCCGCCGTGGCGATCATCATGCTCAGTCCCCCGGTGACGAACCCGACCACCAGGCGGGGCGCGAGTTCGCGGATCGACCATTGCGTCTGCAGGGT
Organism: Nocardia sp. bgisy134; assembly: GCF_057708325.1. Taxonomy (NCBI): domain Bacteria; kingdom Bacillati; phylum Actinomycetota; class Actinomycetes; order Mycobacteriales; family Nocardiaceae; genus Nocardia; species Nocardia sp. bgisy134. Next base: position 1,377 of record NZ_JBYIRW010000012.1, on the reverse strand, counting down.
CTCGCGCGTCATCAACAGCACCCCGGCCGCCATCACCACCAGGACGTAGAGGGCGGTGACGAGCTGCCACGACTGGTTCCACAGCACCCCGATCTCCGGTATCTGCCCTGGTTCGGGAGTGGTGAGCAGGGTTTCAGACAGCAGCTCGAGCAAGGGGTTGAGCGCGGACTCGACGATCCGCTGGAAGAACCCGTCGATCGCGTTCTCCACGCAGCCGTTGATGTTGGTGACCCCACACTCGGCCGACCCCGACCCCGACCCCGACCCCGGCGTCGGGTTCGTCGTGCCGGGCGTGGTCGGGGTGGGCGAGGCCGGGGTCGCGGTGGTGGTGGAGGGCGGGGTCACCCACCGGCTCGGCGGAGTCGTCGTGGTCGGTGGTGCGGTCGTCGGGGCGGGTGTGGCCGGTGCCGGGGTCACCGGCACGGTCGGTGTCGGGGGCTGGGCGGAGGCACCGGCAGCGCCGGTGACGGCGATCAGGACCGCGGCGAGCACCGCCGCTGCTGCGGCGGCAGCGGTGCGCGCGGTTCGTGAGTGCTGGACGGGGACGGGTGCGGGTGGGGCCTGTGCCGAGGTGTTCACGGTCAGGCTCCGATGATGGACCGGAGAACGGTGACAATGACCGGTGCCAGCATCGCCAGCGCGTAGCCGAGGCAGGCGGCGCGGAACGCGGTCTTGGCCTTCTCGATCTCGCTGGGATCGCCGCCGCCGAGCAAATAGCGGGCACCGGCGATGGTCAGGAACAAGGTCGCCAGCCCGGCGAGGATCCCCACGATCCAGTTGCGCGCGTTGTCGATCACCTCACCCAGCGACGAGGCGATCGCCAGCACTTCCGCGTGCGGCGGTGCGGCCGACGCCGATCCGGCCACGAGCACCAGCAGCGCCACGGTGATGCCCAGCGCCGCGAGAATCGTCGGCCACCGTCGCCGCAACACCGGCCGCCGGGCCGGGGCCTGTGGCGCCTCGCTGAGATTCCTGTGGTGCGCGTTCATGCCGCAGCCTCCTGCCCGTCCTCGGTGCTCGACTGCGCCGCCGCAGAGTGCGGGTTCGGCCAGCGACCTCGCCGCGGTGACCGGGCGGGCGGCGCGAGCGCGGTGACCGCCTCGGCTTCGACCGTGCTGGTTCGCTCGGGGTCGAGGTCTCGGGCGCGCTCGCTCAGCCATGCCAGCAGCGCGCGCTCGGCGCGGGGGCGCGCCTTGCGTAGCTTCCACAGCGACACCCCGCGCTCGGCCGCCAGCGCGGTCAGCGATCGCCCTTCCCATCGCGAGGCCGCGATGAGTTCGGCCGCCTCTTCGGAGATCACTCCAGCGGCCACGGCCTGGGCCAGGACTGTCTCGGGGTGGGCGGGGCCGGGCCCGACCGCCCGCACCCCCTTCCCCC